>JACSRM010000110.1 GCA_014879745.1 Burkholderiaceae bacterium
TTCGGCGCCTACGGCTACAACCCGCAGGGCATCCGCATCGGCCAGGACCGCGGCCGCAACAAGAGCGCCGTCAAGGTCTGGGACCAGCGCCAGTTCAAGGACTACGACGACAGCCTCGAACTCGGCACGCGCAATATCAAGGTCGCGCTGCGCCGGCTGCGCCGCTTCGCGCGCGAGGGCTCGGACGAGGAACTCGACCTCGACGATACGATCCGCAGCACGGCGGCGAATGCCGGCTGGCTCGACATCCGGATGGTGCCCGAGCGCCGCAACAAGGTGAAGGTGCTGCTGCTGATGGACGTCGGCGGCACGATGGACGAGCACATCCACCGCGTCGAGGAACTGTTCTCGGCGGCGAAGAACGAGTTCAAGCACCTCGAGTTCTTCTACTTCCACAACTGCGTCTACGACTTCATGTGGAAGAACAACCGCCGCCGCTACAGCGAGAAGTTTCCGACCTGGGACGTGCTGCGCAAGTACAACAAGGACTACAAGCTGATCTTCGTCGGCGACGCGACGATGAGCCCGTACGAGATCCTGCAGCCCGGCGGCAGCGTCGAATACAACAACGAGGAGGCCGGCGCCGAATGGCTGCAGCGCCTGACGAACGCGTTCCCGAAGTTCGCCTGGATCAACCCCGAGCCGCAGGGCGTATGGCCCTACCGGCAGAGCATCTCGATCGTCCAGCAGCTGATGAACCACCGCATGTTCCCGCTCACGCTGCCGGGGCTCGAAGGAGCGATGCGCCTGCTGTCGAAATGACGGCGGCGCTTGGCCCGCCGCGCGCCCGGTGCGCAAGCGCGGTTCCTGGCGTGCCGCGGCGGGCGCCGCGGGCGTCGGCGCGCAGCGTGCGGCGATGAGCTTCGCGCTGCGCGCGGCGCTGGTCTGGATCGTCGCGTCACTGCTTGCCGGCTGCGCGAGCCTGACGACGCTGTTCGAGCCGATTCGCGATGAACCGGCGGCCGAAGCGGTGGACGAGACGGCCCCGCAGGGGCCGCCCGAGGCCGACGTCTATCGCCTCGAGATCGTCGCCCCAGAGCCGCTGCTCTCGCTGTTCGAGCGGCATCTCGATCTGGCGCGCTTTCGCGACGCGCGCGTCGCCGGCGCCGTGACCCCGCTCGAGCTCGATCGCCTGATCGCCGGGGCGCCGGCCCAGGCACGCGCGCTCGCCGAGACCGAGGGCTATTTCGACGCCCAGGTGAGCGCCTCGCGCGATCGCGCCGAGGTGCCGCTGGTGCGCGTCGTCGTCGATCCCGGCCCGCGCGCCCTCGTCTCTTCGGTCGCCTTCTCGTTCGAGGGGCCGCTGCAGGTGGCGGCTGCGGCGGGCGACGACTTCGCGCGCCGCACGATGGCGATGGTCGAGGACCGCTGGCCGCTCGCCGAAGGCGCGGGCTTCTCGCAGTCGGCATGGTCCGGCGCGAAGAACGGCACCCTCGCGCGCCTGCAGGGCGCCGGCTATGCGCTCGCGCGCTGGCGCGACACGTCGGCCACCGTCGACGTCGCGCGCCACAGCGTGGCGCTCACGCTGGTCGCCGAAAGCGGTCCGCTGTTTCGCATCGGCCACGTGAGCATCGAGGGGCTGACGCGCTACGAAGAGTCCGCGATCCTGAACCTGCTCGACTTCGAGCCCGGCGAGCCGTATTCGGAAGATCTGCTCGCCTCGTGGCAGCGCCATCTGCAGCGCTCGGAGCTGTTCGAGGCGGCATCGGTCACCTTGCTCGTCGAGGCCGACCATGCCAACGATGCGACGGTGCTCGTCAAGGTGAAGGAGCATCGCCTGCAGCAGGCGACGCTCGGCCTCGGCTACAGCACCGATACCGGACCGCGCATGACGCTCGACCATATGCATCGCCGGCCGTTCGGGCAGGAAGTGACGGTGACGAACAGGCTCGAACTCGGCGGCGCGAAAAATGCCTGGACCGGCCAGGTGATCTCGCACCCGCTGCCAAATCACTACCGCAATCTGGTCTCCGCCGGCTACGAGCGGCTGGACCTGAACGACGAGTTGCGCACATCGGGCAACGTGCGCCTCGGACGCACGCAGGATACCGACGATTTCGCGCGCCAGTATTTCATCGCCGTCCAGGGCGCGAAGGTCGAGAGCGCGGCGCCGACCACCTCGGCGTGGGCCGCGACGCTCAACTACAACGCCGTGCTGCGCCGCATCGACAGCATCGCGCTGCCGACGCGCGGCTGGGTGCTCTCGGCCGAGACGGCCGCCGGCTATTCGTTTCACACCACCGCAAGCAACGGCACGCTGGCGCGTCTGCTCGGGCGCGCGACGGCCTACCGTCCGCTTTCCGAACGGCTCTTCATGCAAGGCTATGTGGAGCTCGGCCAGGTCTTCGCCCGCTCGGAGACCGGCATCCCGGACACCTTGCTGTTCCGCGCCGGCGGGATCGACTCGGTGCGCGGCTACGACTACCGCTCGCTCGGCCCGGTCGTGAATGGCGTCGTGACGAGCGGACGCATGCTCTTCACGTCCAGCATCGAGCTGGCGGGGCCGATCTCGGACCGCTTTCCGACGCTCTGGGGCGCCGTCTTCGTCGATGCCGGCAATGCGGCCAACCAATGGTCGGACCTGAAGCCGGTTTTCGGCGTCGGCCCCGGCATCCGCTGGCGCAGCCCGGTCGGCGCGCTGCGCGTCGATCTTGCCTACGCCATCGAAGACCGCCGCTGGCGGCTCGAGGTCAGCCTGGGCATCGCGCCCTGATCGCGCCATGAGCGAAGCCGAATCCCCCGCCGCACCGGCCGCGCCGGCACCGCCGCCGCCGGCTCCCAAGCCTCGCATCGTGCGGCGCTGGGCGAGCGCACTCGGCTGGACGCTGGTGCCGATCGTGCTCGTGCTCGGTCTGCTGTGGGCGACGCTGTGGTGGATGCTCCACGACGAACGCGGCACGCGCTGGCTGCTTTACGCGCTGCCCGGCGTTACCGTCACCGCCTCGAGCGGCAGCCTGGTCGGCGACTTCGCCGCCGAGCGCGTCGAAATCGCACTGCCGGGTGCGGCGGCCGACCGCATCGTCATCGCCGGGCTGCGCTGGCGCGGGCTCGCCCTCGCCTGGCCGCAGTCCGAAACGAGCTGGCTGCGCATCAGCGCCGACCACCTGCAGGCCGAGCGCGTCGACGTGCGGATCGAGAGCGACCCCGACGCGCCGCCGCTCACGCTGCCGCTGAACCTTTCGCTGCCGGTCGAACTCGAGCTGCCCGCGCTGCACGCAGGCCTGGTCTACGCGACGCCGCTCGGCGACGCGCCGCTGCGCGACCTGCGCGGAAGCCTCGTCCTCGGCGCCGAGCGCGGGGCCGCGCATCGGCTCGACAAGTTCACCTTCGGCTGGGATCGCGTCGTCGTCAGCGGCGACGCGCGCATCGCGACGGCAAGGCCGTTCGGCGTCGCGGCCGCGCTCGCGATAAAGCCTGGCCCGACGACCGACAACGACGACCTCGCGCCGTTCGACGCGACGCTCACGGTGCACGGCCCGCTCTCGCGCCTCGAGCTGCAGGCGACGCTGCGCGGCGCATCGGCGCAGGCCGGCGCCGCGCCGCAGACGCTCGACCTCGACGCGACGCTCGCGCCGTTCGCGCCGTGGCCGATCGCGGCGTTGCAGGCGCAGACGCAGGCGCTCGACCTCGGCGCATTGCTGAGCGGCGCACCGCGCACCGCGCTCGGCGGCACGGTCGAGGTGCACAGCGTCGCGTTCGACAAGCCGGCGACGATCGCCGTCAAGCTCGACAACGCCCGCGCCGGCCGCGCCGACGAGGGCTTGCTGCCGATCCGCTCGCTGCGCGCCGAACTGGGTGCGCGGCCGGACGACCTCGAGACCGTCGAGGTGCGCGAGCTGGCGCTGGACCTCGGCACGACGCGCGAGCGCGGCGGCAGCGTCACCGGCAGCGGCGAGTGGACGCCCTCGCGAACGCAGCTCGCGCTGCGCCTCGCCGGCCTCGCCCCGCGGGTGCTCGATCAACGTGCGCCGGCGATGCAGCTCGCCGGCAATCTCCACGTCGAGGCCAACGACTGGCCGGTCGCGGCGAGCGCGGCCGCATCGGCCCCGCCGCGCGAGCCGAGCTTCGCGTTGCGCGGCCGCATCGACGGCAGGCTGCCGAATGCAGGGCGCGTCGAAGCGGTGCAGCTCGAGCTCGACGCGAGCGCGACGCCGCAGCGCATCGTCGTGCGCCAGGCAAGCGCGCGCTCGGGCGCGGCGCGCGCCGAATTGAGCGGGCAGGCGCTGCGCCAGCCGGACGGCGCGTGGCAGGTCACGAGCCAGGGCCGGCTCGCCGATTTCAACCCCGCGGTCTGGTGGCCCGGCACGCCGGGTTCGGCCTGGCAGACCGGAACGCACAGCCTGAACGGCACGCTCGATGCAACGCTGCGCGTCGCCGCCAGTGCGAACGCGCCGCTGCCGGCGCGATTGGCGCAAGCGCAGGGCCAGGCGACGCTTCGCCTCGCCGAAAGCCTGCTTGCCGGCAGACCGCTCGCGGGCGAGGTGACGGTTGACGCCGCGCACGGCACCGGCCTCGCGGTGCAGGGCAAGCTCACGCTGGCGGGCGCCGAGGCCAGCGTGCAGGGCCGGCTCGCGGCCGATGCCGCGAACGACCACTGGGAGATCCGCGCGCATATCGCCGACCTTGCGCCGCTGGCGCCGCTCGTGCAACTCGCGCGCGAGCCCGGCAGCGCGGGTCTGGCGCTTGCCGGCGCGGCCGACGCGAGCGCGACGATCGGCGGCCGCTGGCCGCAGCTTGTGAGCCGCGGCAGCCTGAAGCTGACGGGCGCCAAGGCGGACGACTGGCGCGCCGAAAGCGCAAGGCTCGAGTGGACGCTCGGCAGCACGCCGCAGGCGCCGCTCGACGTAAAGCTCGAGGTCGCGCAAGCGGGCGCCGGCGTTCGCAAGCTCGACAAGCTCGGCGCGCAGCTGCAGGGCACATGGGCCAGGCACCGCATCGCGATCGACGCCGAAAGCCCGGTGCGCCCGCCGCTGTGGCTGGACCAGCTGCACGGCGCCGGCACGACGCCGTCCAACGGCACGCTCGCCGAGCTGCGGGCCTCCGGCGGGCTGAGCTTCGATCCGGCGTGGCAGCAGCCGCTGCAATGGAGCGGCCGGCTCGAAGAGCTGCAGGCGCGCCGGCGCGGCAGCGATTTTCGAACACCCTGGTTTCACACCAAGGAATTCGATATCACGGCCGAGTACGACCCGCTGACCGGCACGCCGCAATTGACGCTCGGCCCGGGCCGCGCGCAGCTGACGAACCTTGCGGCCCACTGGAGCACGCTGCGCCTGCGCGGCGGCGAGGCGCCGGCAGCCGAGATCGAGGCCGAGGTCGAACCCTTCACCGTCGCGCCGCTCATGGCGCGCCTGCAGCCCGATTTCGGCTGGCGCGGCGATCTCGTCGTCGGCGGCAGGATCGACGTGCGCAGCGCGCCGGCCTTTGCCGCCGAGATCGAGTTCGGCCGCATCAGCGGCGACCTGAGCGTGGCCGAGGAGGTCGAGACGCACAAGCTCGAACTGACCGACCTGCGCATCGCGCTCGACGCCCGCGACGGCGTCTGGCACTTCACGCATGCGATGGCCGGCCGCAGGCTCGGCGCGATGGCGAGCGCGGCGACGGTGCGCACCGACCCGAAGGCGATCTGGCCACCGGCGGACGCGCCGCTGCAAGGCGTGATGGAGCTGCGCATCGCCGACCTCGCGGCGTGGGGCGCCTGGGTGCCGGCCGGCTGGCGGCTGCGCGGTGCGCTGCACGCGAGCGCGGCGTTCGGCGGGCAGTTCGGCGCGCCCGAGTTCACCGGCAGCATCGAAGGCAGCGGGCTGGGCGCGCGCAACCTGCTCGAAGGCATCGAACTGAAGGACGGCGAGCTGCAGATCGCGCTGAAGGGCGAAACGGCGGAGATCGTCAAGCTGCGCGCGCGCGGCGGCGAAGGCAGCGTCGACGTGACGGGCGGGGCGAAATTCGGCGCCGCGCCGCAGGCCGATCTGCGCGTCGTCGCCGACAAGCTGCTGCTGCTCGGGCGCGTCGACCGCCAGCTCGTCATGAGCGGCGACGCAACGCTGCGCATCGATCCCGAGCGGCTCGTCGTCAACGGCCGCTTCGACGCCGACCGCGGCCTGTTCGACGTGAGCCGCGGCACCGCGCCGAGCCTCGGCAACGACGTGATCGTGCTGCGCGAGCCGGAACCTGGCGAGACGGGTGTCGATGCGCGGGCGGCGGCCGGCGGGCGCGAGGTCGACGTGACGCTCGCGCTCGGCCTCGGCCAGGCGCTGCGCGTGCGCGGCTACGGCCTCGATACGCTGCTGCGCGGCGAACTCAGGCTGACGACGCCCGGCGGGCGCCCGGCGATCAACGGCACGATCAATACCTATCGCGGCACCTACCGGGCCTACAACCAGAATCTGCGCATCGCGCGCGGCGCGATCGTCTTCACCGGCGCGCCCGAGAATCCGCGCCTGGATATCCTCGCGCTGCGGCCGAATCTGGACATCAACGTCGGCGTCGCGATCACCGGTACGGCGGCGATACCGCGCATCGCGCTGTACTCCGAACCCGACATGCCCGACACCGACAAGCTGTCCTGGCTCGTGCTCGGGCGCGCGCCCGACAACCTCGGCGGCTCGGACATCGCGCTGCTGCAGGCGGCGGCGGCCGCGCTGCTGGCCGGTGAAGGCGAGTCGCCGACGACGCAACTGACGCAGCTCATCGGTCTCGACTCGGTATCGGTGCGTCAGAGCGAAGGCGAAGTGCGCGACACCGTGGTGAGCGTCGGCAAGCAGCTCAGCCGGCGCTGGTATATCGGCTACGAACGCAGCCTGAACTCGGCCGCCGGCAACTGGCAGCTGATCTACCGGCTCGCCCAGCGCTTCACGCTGCGGCTGCAGACGGGGATCGACAACTCGGTCGACCTGATCTGGACCTGGCGCTGGGATTGAGCGGCGCCGCGCTGCACGGCAGGCACGATCGTTCGCGCACACCGGCGCGGCGGCCTCGCGATCCGGTGCTCAGCCTGCGCAGGATGCACGCCGAAACTCGGTCGGGCCGAGTCCGGTCGCGCGTCTGAATGCGCGCGCAAAGTGGGCCGGCGCCGAATAGCCCAGCAGCATCGAGATCTGCGTCACCGAAGCATCGGTCTCGCGGAGCAACTCGAGTGCCCGCCTGGCGCGCAGCGTGTTGACCATCGCGCGAAAGTCGATCCCCTCGCGGTTCAGATCGCGCTGCAGGCTTCGCACGCTGGTGCCGAGCGCGCGCGCGGTACTGTCGATCGTGACCCTGCCGGCGACGACCTGGGCCCAGACCTGGTTGGCGACGACGCCCTCCAGCCCCTGCAGGCGATGCAGCGCACTGCACGCGCACGCCAGGTCGCCCAAGGTCGGCAAGGCACGCGCCGCGTCGCGGGCCGGCGCCGACAGATCGGTGCTGCGCAGCCAGACCGCAAGCCCGGGCGCGCCGAAGACGACCGGGCACTCGAACGAGTCTTCGGCCATCGCGAGCGGGCCTGGCAGCGCAAGATCGACCTCGATGCATTGCGGCCGCCACGTCGCCGGCAGGTACGCCCTGCACAGGTCGAGCATGACGCCGATCGTGCCCCATGCCATATGCGCATAGCCGTCGAGCCCCCGCGCGGCGCTGACATAGCCGATCCGCGCGCGGCCGGCGATCACATCGAGCGACATCGCATCGCCGCGGGCATGAAACGCCATCGTCGCCACCGCGCGCCTGACGGCCGCGCCGAGGGTGGCCGCGCCGAGCAGATATTTGCCCCAGACGCCGTAGCGCGACAGCGAGAGGGTGGGCGCCAGTTGCAGGCCGAGGTGCTCTTCGCCGCTGGCTCGGGCCACCGTCTCGGTAAAGGCGGCAATCGTTCGCTGCGGAACGAAACAGTCGCTGCTCGCGACGACCTCGATGTCGAGCCGCGCCGCCCGATTCGCCTCCCTCAGGACGCGTTCGCCGAACGCGCCGCGCACGAACTCGGGTACGCCGGCCAGCGCCGCAGTCGAGATCAGCGCGGTGTCCGCCCGTTGCAACGACGCCGCGCGTGGCGCAATATGGTTTGTCGGCATGGCGGCGCGAGCATAGCCTAGTGATCTCGCGCTTGGCGGCGCGACGTCCGGTGCTTGACGGACAAGGCGACCGCCGATCGACACCAAGCTCCAAAGGAACATCGCATGAAGCGAACGAGTGCAAGGCCGCTGGTGCTCGCCGCAGGGCTGCCGATCGGCGCTGCCGCGGCAGCGCAACCGGTGCCGCCGTCGATCTCGACGCCCGACAGCGCATGGTGGCACTGGATCATCGATGGCAGCCGCGGGGCGCGGTCCGCTTGCGACGTCGCGCGATAGTGGTAGAACTTCAGTCGGCAAGAAGGAGACCTCGATGAATCAAACTGTATCGGGCATGAAACCCGTCTCCGGCAAACCCGGCCGCGCGAAGGAGCGCACCATGAGCAGAAGCTTTCGCCACCACCGTCCGGCCGCATGCGCCGCCGCCCTCGCCTTCGTCGCTGCGCCGTGCGCATTCGCACAGCAGCCGAACCCGCTGCGCAACGCCTACTTCGGCGAGACGCACCAGCACACCAGCTGGTCGTTCGACGCCTTCATCTTCGGCAACACGAAGACCACGCCCGCGGACGCGTACAAGTACGCCAAGGGCGAGGCGATCATGCACCCGATGGGCTACCCGATAAAGATCGTGACGCCGCTCGACTGGATGGGGGTGACCGACCATTCCGAGTATGTCGGCGTGGTGCAGATGGCGAACGATCCGAAGTCGGAACTGCACAACACGCCGCTGGGCCAGAAGCTGATCGTGCGCGGTCCAGAGGACATCCAGCGCATCTACTTCCTGCTGGGCGACTCGATGATCGACGGCAAGCCCTTCAAGGAGCTGATGAAGCCGGCGGTGGCCGGCACCGTCTGGAAGCGCAACAACGACATGGCCGATGCGGCCAACGAGCCCGGCAAGTTCACCGCGTTCTGCTCTTACGAATGGACCTCGACGCCGGACAACCGCAACATGCACCGCAACGTCTTCTTCAAGGACTGCGCGAAGGTGCCCGAGCTGCCCTACAGCTCGCTCGAATCGACCAATCCGGCGGACCTGTGGAACTGGATGGACGACCAGCGCAAACGCGGCAGCACCCTGCTCGCGATCTCGCACAACGCCAACCTGTCCGACGGCCACATGTTCCCGGTCGACGTCGACGAGCGCGGCCGGCCGATCGACGCCGCCTGGGCCGCTTCGCGCGACCGCAACGAGCGGCTCACCGAGATCAAGCAGATCAAGGGCCAGTCCGAGACGCATCCGCTGCTGTCGCCGAACGACGAGTTCGCCAACTTCGAAGTCCTCAACTATCTGCTCGGCTACCCGCAGGGCCGCTGGCCGACGCTGCCGGGCAGCTTCGTGCGCCAGGCGCTGAAGGACGGCATCGCGATG
>JACSRM010000108.1 GCA_014879745.1 Burkholderiaceae bacterium
AGGCTGATGCCGATATCGGCGTGCTTGCTCTCGCCCGGGCCGTTGACGATGCAGCCCATGACCGCGACCTTCAGCGTCTCGACGCCCGGGTAGCGTTCGATCCAGACCGGCATCTGCGCGCGCAGGAAGTCGTCGATCTGCTTGGCAAGCTCCTGAAATGTCGTGCTCGTCGTGCGCCCGCAGCCGGGGCAGGCGGTGACGCTCGGGTTGAAGGCGCGCAGCCCGAGCGACTGCAGGATCTCGCGCGCGATCACCACCTCCTGCGTGCGCGCCTCGCCTGGTTGCGGGGTGAGCGAGACGCGGATCGTATCGCCGATGCCCTCCTCGAGCAGCAGCGCGAGCGCGGCGGTCGACGCCACCGTCCCCTTGGTCCCCATGCCGGCCTCGGTCAAGCCGAGGTGCAGCGCGTAGTCGCAGCGTTTCGCGAGCGCCCGGTAGACGCTCACCAAATCGTGCACGCCCGACATCTTGCACGACAGCACGATGCGCCCGGCAGGCAGGCCGACCGACTCGGCGAAGCGCGCCGATTCGATCGCCGACGTGACGATCGCGCGGTACATCACCTGCTGCGGCGGATGCGGCTCGGCGCGCTGGCCGTTCTCGTCCATCATCTGCGCGAGCAGTTCCTGGTCGAGGCTGCCCCAGTTGACGCCGATGCGCACCGCCTTGTCCAGGCGCGCCGCGATCTCGACCATCTGCCCGAACTGGCGGTCGTGCTTGTCGCCCTTGCCGACGTTGCCCGGGTTGATGCGGTATTTGCTGAGCGCCGCGGCGCACGCCGGATATTCGGCCAGCAACCGATGGCCGTTGTAGTGGAAGTCGCCGACGAGCGGAACGTGAAGACCCATCCGGTCGAGCTGCTCGCGGATATGCGGCACGGCGGCCGCCGCCTCGGGCGTATTGACCGTGATGCGCACGAGTTCGGAGCCCGCGGCGGCAAGCTCCTTGACCTGGATCGCGGTACCGATCGCATCCGCGGTGTCGGTATTCGTCATCGACTGCACGCGCACCGGCGCGCCGCCGCCTATCGTCACCGCATGGCCGCGCCAGCGCACGACGACCTGGCGCGAATGCCGCGCCGCGGGCGCCGCGGGCTCGATGAAATCGCTGCCTTGCACGCCCATCCCCTATTCGAGCTGGAGGCGGGCGACGTTATCGCGCGTCACCGCCTTCAGATCCACCTCGCGGCCGCGAAAGCTCAGCTGCGTCGCGGCCGCATTGCCGATCGTGACGCGAAACGGCGGCGTGCCGTCGAGCCCGACGAACTCGCCCGCATCGAGCTTGCGCTGCAGCAGCACCGCGCCGCTCGCGTCGACCACCCCGATCCAGGATTCGCCGCTCACCTTGAACGCGAGCAGACTCGCCGCCGGCGCGTCCGATGCGTCGGCCGCGGCGGGCGCCGAGGCCGCCTCGATCGCGCCTGCGGCAACCGGCTCCGCGGCCGTCGGCGGCGCTGCCAGATCGATCCCGGACGGCGCCGCGGAGGCCGCCTCGCCCGGCGCCGAAGCCGATGCCAGCGCTGCGGCCGCGGCGGACGCCGCCGGATCCACTGCGCGTGTCTGCACGATCCACTGCTGCGGCATGAGGTAGATGAATGCGGCCGCAACGAGGATCAGCAACGGCAGCCAGATCGCCGGCCGGCGCAGCAGGCCCGGGTCGGACGGCATCGCGCGGCCGGGGCGGTCGCGAAATGCAGCGTTCAACCCCTGGTGAACCTTGTCCAGCCCCTGACCGCCCAGGTCGGGCATCTGGGCGAGCACCGGCTCCGGGTCGATATTCAGCGCGCGGCAGACGGTCTTCGCGAGCGCGCGCGCGAAGGCATTGCCGGGCAGCGCATCGAGGCGGTCTTCCTCGAGCGCCTCGAGCTTCTTCTGCGGCACCTTGACCGTCGCGGCGAGCGCCGCGATGTGCATGCCCTGCGCCTGGCGCGCGGCGCGCAGCATCGACCCGGCGGTCGCGCGGGCATCGGTTTGCGACCGGGCCGCGTCGGCCCCGACCGGCGGCTCAGCCATCGAATCTGCCCTGCTCGAATTCGGCGGCTTCGCGCGACTTCGGGAACTTGGTGCGCAACAGCTGCCCGAGAGCGTCGGCCGCCTTGCGATCGCCGGCGCGGTACTCGATGCGCGCCGCCAGCCACAGCGATTGCGGGCTGATCTGCTGCGGATCGTCGTTCACCCGCTTGACGTAGAAGCGCGCGCGGTCATACGACCCGCGCTGATAGAGCACGTCGGCGTAGTTGATCGCGATGCCCGGGTTGCCGGGATCGAGCGCGAAGGCACGCTTGAGCGTATTCTCGGCCGCGTCGAGCTTGCCGGCGCGTGCCTGGCATACGCCCTGCGCGAGCAGCGTGCGGCCCGCGTCCCGATAGTGCGGCGTCGCGAGCGCCTGCTCGAACAGCGCGTCGGCCTGGTCGTAGCGCTTCATCAGGCACTGGAACCAGCCGTAGTTCTGCATCACGTCGCCGCTGCGCGGGCTCAGGTGCAGCGCGTACCTGAAGCTCTCGTCGGCGAGGCCGTCGTCGCCCATCGCGGCGTAGATCAGGCCGCGCAGGTTGTAGGCCTCGTACATGTTCGGTTGCAATGCGATCGCCTGCTTCACCTCGTCGAGCGCGGTCGTGTACTGGCCGCTCGCGAAGTACGCGCTCGCGAGTTCGAGCCGGGTGCCGGCGCGCCGCGATGCCTCGGTCTGATCGGACGCGGTCGGGATATCCTTGCCGGGGGAGCTGCCGCTTTGCGTCACGCAGCCGCCGAGCAGCACGGCCGCGAGGGCGATCGTCGTGAAGTCACGCACAAAGGGCCGGGTCATGCGCTCTCCTTGGCATGCGCCGGCTGCGCCGGGCGCTGAAGCTGGATGCCGATCGCACGCCGCGCCGCGCGCTCGCGCAAATGGGTGCGGTCCTGCACCTCGCCGGCGAGCTGACCGCAGGCGGCGGCGATATCGTCGCCGCGCGTGCGGCGCACGGTGGTGACGATGCCCGCCGCGCGCAGCACCTCGGCGAAGGCCAGCACCCGCTCGTGCGGCGAGCAGTGCAGGCCGGACTGCGGGAAGGGGTTGAACGGGATCAGGTTGAACTTGCACGCGATGCGCGTATCGGCGCGCTCGGCGACGAGCGCGACCAGCTCGTTCGCGTGCGCCAGGCTGTCGTTCACGCCGTCGAGCATGCAGTATTCGAAGGTGATGAAGTCGCGCGGCGCCGCCTCGAGATAGCGGCGGCAGGCGGCGATCAGCTCGGCGATCGGATATTTGCGATTGAGCGGCACGAGTTCGTCGCGCAGCGCGTCGTTCGGCGCGTGCAGCGATACGGCGAGCGCGACCGGGCAATCGACGCGCAGGCGATCGATCATCGGCACCACCCCCGAGGTCGAGACCGTCACGCGCCGGCGCGACAGGCCGTAGCCATGGTCGGAGAGCATCACGCGCAGCGCCGGAACGAGCGCCGCATAGTTCTGCAGCGGCTCGCCCATGCCCATCATCACGACATTGCTGATGACGCGCTGCGCGGCGCCGACGGCGAGGCCGCGCGCGCGCAGCGCGCGTTCGGCATGCCAGAGCTGGGCGACGATCTCGCCGGTCGTCAGGTTGCGGGCGAAGCCTTGATGGCCGGTAGCGCAGAACGAGCAGGCCATCGCACAGCCCGCCTGCGACGAGATGCACAGCGTCGCGCGGTCGGTCTCCGGAATGAAGACGGTCTCGATCGCATTGCCGGCTCCGACGTCGAACAGCCACTTGATCGTGCCGTCGGCCGAGGCCTGCTCCGAGACGACCGCGAGCGGCCGCACCTCGGCGGCCTGCGCGAGCTTGGCGCGCAGCGACTTCGCCAGATCGCTCATCGCATCGAAATCGGCGACGCCGCGCTGGTGGATCCACCGGAACAGCTGCGTGGCGCGAAAACGCTTCTCGCCGAGCCGCTCGCAGAAAGCGCCGAGCGCTTCGAGGTCGAGGTCGAGCAGGTTGACAAGCGTCATCGCTGGGGCGGCCTCCGGTGCGATCAGCGGCTGTGGATCGCCATCGCCGGGAAGAAGAATGCGATCTCGACCGCGGCCGTCTCCGGCGCATCCGAGCCGTGCACCGCATTGGCGTCGATGCTGTCGGCGAAGTCGGCGCGAATCGTTCCCTTGTCGGCCTTCTTGGGGTCGGTCGCACCCATCAGTTCGCGGTTGCGCGCGATCGCATTCTCGCCTTCGAGCACCTGGATCATCACCGGGCCGGAGATCATGAACGCGACGAGGTCGGCGAAGAACGGACGCGCCTTGTGCACCGCGTAGAACGCCTCGGCCTCGGCGCGCGAAAGATGCGCCATGCGCGCGGCGACGATCTTCAGGCCGCCGCCCTCGAAGCGGGCGTAGATCTGGCCGATCACATTCTTCGCCACGGCGTCGGGCTTGATGATCGAAAGGGTGCGTTCGAGCGACATGAAGAAAACTCCGGAAAACCCATCTGGGCAAAGCCTCGAATTGTAGCGGCGGGGCTGTCGGCGCCGGCCGCCGCGCCCGGCCGGGACGCGTTCGCAGCGGCTTGCCGCAGGCGCTGCGCCGATGCGTCAGCGGCCGCGCTTGCCGCCCTTGCCGCCACCGCGCTGGCCGCCCCGCTGCCCGCCACCGCCGCTGCGGCCGGACTTGCGATGAAATGCATCGGCGCCGATAAAGCCGAGCGACGTCTGCAGCGGGTCGGGCTCGCGCGGCCCGCCGCTGCGCTTGGGTGCTGCCTCGGGCGCGCTGCCGCCGGCACCGAAACCGCCGCCGCCGTGCGCCATCGTGCGCCCGCTGAACGGCGAACGCTGGTTCTTCGCGAAGCGGCGGTCGAAGGTCTGCTCGAGCGGATTCGGGATCCGCATCGGATCGAAGTCGAGGTCTTCATCGCCGTCGGCCACGCCGCGATCCGCTGCCGTCGCGCCCTGCCCCGGCCCGCCGTCGCGCCGCGGGCCGCGATCGTTGCGCCCGCCGCGGTCGCTGGAACGCGCCGCCCGATCCCCGCCCTGCGGCCCGCGCCCGCCACGCTGGGCGTTCTCGCCGGAAGTCTGCGCGGGGCGCGCGCCGCCCGCGAGCTGGCGAATGCGCCGCACGTCGTCGGGGCCGAGGTCGACCCAGACGCCGCGCTTCAGGCCGCGCGGCAGCACGACGTTGCCGTAGCGGATGCGGATCAATCGGCTGACGGTCAGGCCGACGGCGTCGAACAGCTTGCGCACCTCGCGGTTGCGGCCCTCGGCGATGACGACGCGATACCAGCGGTTCGCACCCTCGCCGCCGCCATCCTCGATCGACTTGAAGTTCGCCGTCTGGCCGTCCACCGTCACGCCCTGCAGCAGCCGCTCGCGCGCCGGCGCTTCGAGCGTGCCGAGCACGCGCACCGCATATTCGCGCTCGACGCCGAAGCGCGGATGCATCAGCTGATTGGCGAGCTCGCCCGAATTGGTGAACAGCAGCAGCCCCTCGGTATTGATATCGAGCCGGCCGACCGACTGCCACTTGCCATGCTGCAGACGCGGCAGATTGCGAAAGACCGTCGGCCGCTGCTGCGGATCGTCGTGCGTGACGACTTCGCCGACCGGCTTGTGATAGGCGACGACGCGCGCCGGCGGCGGCGCGATGCGGTATTTAATCGCGCGGCCGTTGACCTCGATGCGGTCGCCCCACGAGATGCGCTGCCCGATGTGCGCCGGCTCGCCGTTGACGGTGACGCGGCCATCGGCGATCGCCTCTTCCATATCGCGGCGCGAGCCGACGCCCGCCTGGCCGAGCACCTTCTGCAATTTCGGCGCATCCGGCTCGGGCGCCAGCACGCGCTTGCGGGCTGCGGCTTCATCGGCCCCGGCGCCAGCATCGGCTTCGGCTGCGGCGCCGGGATCGGCCGGGCCATCGTCCGACGCTTCGGCCGTTGCCGCATTCCCGCCTTCCAGTTCGCCGGCAGCGGCATCCTCCACATCGAAATCGCCCGAGACGACCTGCGCGAACAAGGCGCCGAGTTGTTCGGCGGTCTGCGGGGATACCGGTTCGGCCTGCAGGGCCGCGGCCTCGGCGGCGCGATTGGCGCGCTGGCGCTCGCGCCGGTTGCGGCGGCGGCTGCGCTGCGGGCGTTCGTCGCCGGTCGCCGCGTCCGGTGCTTGCGGCGAGCGATTCGCCTGCGAATCCGGCTCGCCTTCCGCCGCCTGCGCGACCGCTTGGGCGTCTGGCGGCGCCTCGACGGCGCGCGGCGCGCTTTCGGTGGCGTGCGGCGCTTGCACCGCGGCTTCGGCTGCCGGCGGCTCGGCGGCCGCGACGATCGGGCCCGGCGCGGTTCCCGCCTGCGGCGCATCCGCCGGCGGTGGCGCCGCGCGACGCTTGCGCACCGTCTTGGCCGGCGCCGCCTCGGGAGCCGCTTCGGGCAATGCCGAACCCTCCTCGCCGCTCACGCTGACCGTTCGACGGCGCCGCACCGGCTTGGGCTGCACCGGCTCGGCAGCTTCGGTTTCGGGCGACAGCGGTTCGGTCGATGTATTCATGCTTGCGGTTCCATGGAGGCTGCGTTCTCGGCGGAGGAAGTCGTATCGGGCGGTGTATTCGTGGGGGTGGCCGGCGGCGCGGCGTCGGCCATCGCTTCGCCGTCCGCTTCGGCGGCCGGCTCGTCGAGCCCGAGCTGGGCCTGCAGCGGCTCCTGCGCGTCCGCAAGCCGCGCGGCGAGCGCCAGCGGGTCGGCGCCCGGGTCGTCGAGCAGCGGAAGCTGGTCGAGGCTCGCCAGGCCGAGATCGTCGAGGAACTGCGGCGTCGTCGCGTACAGCGCCGGACGGCCGGGTGCTTCGCGATAGCCGATCGCGTCGATCCAGCCGCGGTCCTCGAGCTGCTTGACGATCTGGGTGCTGACGGTGACGCCGCGGATATCCTCGATATCGCCGCGCGTCACCGGCTGGCGGTAGGCGATGATCGCCAGCGTCTCCATCGCCGCGCGCGAATAGCGCGGCGGCTTCTCGGGGTTGAGCCGGTCGAGATATTCGCGCATCTCGGGCCGGCTCTGGAAGCGCCAGCCGCTCGCGAGCCTTGCGAGTTCGACGCCGCGGCCGTCCCAGTCGCGCATCAGCTCGTCGAGCAGCGCGCGCAGGGTATCGGGCCCGATCTCGTCGGCGAACAGCGCGCGCATGTCGCCAAGCGGCATCGGCTGCTGGGCACAGATGAGGGCGGCCTCGAGGACGCGCTTCGCATCCTGTGTATTCATGTCCTGTCTTGACTGTCTTCGTCCGGTGGCGCCGGCTCGCTTCGGGTCGGCCCGCGTCGGGGCTGTTTCGGGTCGTGCGCGGCGTCCTGCTTGACGAGACACCGTGGCGCACCGGCCTGCTGTCGGTTCATCGAACCGGGTCTGGTTCAGCCGCTTCGCGCGGCGGACCGCTATTTCGCGCCCGCCCTGGTGGGCCACGGGCACCGTCACATGCGCGGACTTGCTGGCCCTCGAAGCGCGACCTTGTCGCAGCTTCGCCCCGGCCATGCCACGGGAGGACTTTGCCGCATTGTAGCGAAGCATCGCGCCGCGCAAGCCGCGCCGCAAGACCTTGATTCAACCAGTTGCATCCGCGATACGCTGCCAGGCGCGCTGCATGTCGGCCGGCGGCGGCGCTTCGAACGCGAGTTGCTGCCCGCTGCGCGGATGCACCAGCGCCAGCCGCGCCGCGTGCAGCGACTGACGCTGCATGCCGAGCGCCGCGGTGCCGCCATAGAGCGCGTCGCCGACCAGCGGATGGCCGCGCGATGCGAGGTGAACGCGGATCTGGTGCGTGCGCCCGGTATGCAGCGTGCAGCGCAGCGCGCTGAACGGCACACCGTCGATCGACGCGAGCGCCAGACGCTCGACGTCGGTGCGCGCCGGCCGGCCGGAAGCGACGACCGCCATGCGCACCCGCGACCGCGGATCCCGCGCGAGCGGCGCGTCGATCCGGCTCACGCCTTCGGGCCACGCGCCGTGCGCGATCGCGAGGTAGCCGCGGTGCACCTCGCGCGCCGCGATCGCGCGCGCGAGCGCGCTCACCGCAGCGAGCGTCCTGCCGACGACCATCAGGCCCGAGGTGTCCTTGTCGAGCCGGTGCACGATGCCGGCGCGCGGCAGCATCGCCGCCGCAGCGTCGCGCGCCAGCAGGCCGTTGAGCAGCGTGCCCTGCCAGTTGCCGGCCGCCGGGTGAACCACCAGACCGGCCGGCTTGTCGATGACGAGCAGATCGTCGTCCTCGTGCACGATCGAAAGCGCGATCGGCTCGGGCCGGAAGGCCAGGCTCTGCGCGGTCGGCACGAGTTCGACGCCAAGCTTCTGCCCGGCCCGCACCTTGCGCGATGCGCGCTCGGCCACCTGGCCGTCGAGCCGTACATGACCCTGCGCGATCAGCGCCTGCAGGTGATTGCGCGAGAACTCGGGCGCCAGGGCGACGATCGCCAGATCGAGCCGCACGCCGTGCTGCGATGCATCGAGGACGGTCTCGCGCTGCTCCGGCGCATCGTCCCACGGGGCCGCGTCGGTACCGTCCTCGCCGTCGTCCGCGACGGGCTCCGGCGCCGCGGCAGGCCGGTCGCGCATGCCGTCGATCGAGGGTCGAACCATATAAAATCGGCGCCTTCTTCGTACTGAATGCGCGCTTCGATCGAAGCCCGCGCGGCTCATGACTTCGACCCCAGCATCGCGCCGCCGACAGCCCCTGACCCTGACGCTGGTGCTGTCGCTCGTGCTGCCGCTGATGCTGATCGGCTGCGGGTCGACGCCGACCGAGGCCGAAACGAACCAGAGCGTCGAGAAATTGTATGCACAGGCGAAGGACGAGGCCGCGCTCGGCAACTACGACAAGGCGGCCAAGCTCTTCGAGAAGCTCGAGGGCCGCGCCGCCGGTACGCTGGTCGGCCAGCAGGCCCAGCTCGAGCGCGCCTGGGCGCTCTACCGCGGCGGCGAGAAGGCCGACGCGCTGACCGCGATCAACCGCTACATCAAGAACAACCCAAGCAGCCCGGCGCTCGACTACGCCTACTACCTGCGCGGCCTGATCAACTTCAACGACAACCTCGGCTTCCTGAGCAACCTCGCCTCGCAGGATCTGTCCGAGCGCGATCAGCAATCGTCGCGCGAGTCGTATCAGGCCTTCAGCCAGCTCGTCGACCGCTTCCCCGATTCGCCCTATACGCCCGACGCCCAGATGCGGATGAACTACATCGTCAACGCGCTCGCGTCGCACGAGGTTCATGTCGCCCGCTACTATTTCCGCCGCGGCGCCTACGTCGCGGCGGCGAGCCGGGCGCAGGCGACGGTCGAGGATTTCCGGCAATCGCCGGCCGTCGAGGAGGCGCTCTACCTGATGGCCGCGAGCTACGAAAAGCTCGGCCTGACCACCCTGCAAGCCGACGCCGAGCGGGTGCTCAAGCAGAACTTCCCGAACAGCAAATTCATCGACGGCGGCCTCGG
>JACSRM010000336.1 GCA_014879745.1 Burkholderiaceae bacterium
TGGCGGAAGAGGTGGGATTCGAACCCACGTTAGCCTGAAAGGCTAAACCAGATTTCGAGTCTGGCGCATTCGACCACTCTGCCACCCTTCCTGGATCCGCATCGGCGGGTCACACCGAGCGGGGGATTCTAGCCCGGAACGCGCGGTGCAGCCGCCACCGGATCGCGGGCTCGGTGCGCAACCACGGGTCGCGCACCGAGCGCTGTCGCGTCTGGCTACAGCGCGAGCGCGTCGGCCCAGGTATTGGCGGCCCAGCCGAGCGCGATGCGGCCTTCGATCTGGCTCGACGCGGCCGATACGCCGCCCGATCCGGGCACGGTCTTGAAGGTCTTCTCCGCCGCGTCGTACTGGTGCACCGAGGCGACGTGCATCGCGTCGGTGCCCGTCACGTAGCTGTAGCAGGTATTCATCACGACCGGCGTCGGGCTCACGGGCTCGCCCTTGAGCAGCTGGATGATCGCCGCCGCCGCGACCTTGGCGTGCTGATTCGCCATGTGACCCGACTTGGGCATCGCCGGGGCCGAGAAGGTGGCGTCGCCGATCACGTGGATGCCCGGGCTCGCCTGCGCTTCCATCGTCAGCCAGTTCATACCCACCCAGCGCTGGTTGACGTTCAGGAGGCCCGCGGTGCGCGCGATATCGCCGGCGCGCTGCGGCGGGACGACGTTCAGCACGTCGGCCTTCACGTCCTCGAATTCGAGCTTGGCGACGTTGCCCGAGACGCTCTTCAACACCGAGTTGGGACGGTATTCGAGCATGCCCTTGTAGTGATCCGCCCAGGCCTTCATGAACAGGCCCTTCTTGGACGTGACGTCGGGATTGGCGTCGAGGATCAGCACCTTGGAGCGCGGCTTGGCGGCCTTCAGGTAGGCGGCGACGACGCAGGCGCGCTCGTACGGCCCGGGCGGGCAGCGATAGGGCGCGAGCGGGATCGAGATCGCGAAGACGCCGCCGTCGGGCATGGCCTCGATCTGGCGCCGCAGCGCGACCGTCTGCGGCCCGGCCTTCCAGGCATGGGCAATCTGCCCGCTGTCGATTGCCGCCTGCAGCCCGCCGACCTGATCGAGCATGAAGTCGACACCCGGCGACAGGACGAGACGGTCGTAGCCCAGATCGCCGCCGCCGGCGAGCTTCACCTTGCGCGTCGAGGTGTCGATCGCGACCACCTCGCCCTGCACGACCCGTACGCCGCGCGCCTTCAGGCCGTCGTAGCCGAAGCTCACGTCCGAGATCTGCTTGAAGCCGCCGAGGACGAGATTGCTGATCGG
This sequence comes from Burkholderiaceae bacterium, assembly GCA_014879745.1. GTDB lineage: Bacteria > Pseudomonadota > Gammaproteobacteria > Burkholderiales > Burkholderiaceae_C > CAIKUF01. The sequence goes on from JACSRM010000336.1 coordinate 1,269, forward strand.
GCACGATACGAAGCCGGCATTGCGCTCGACGAGGGTCACGTCGACGTTGCCGCCCCAGAGCTTGAGATAGTGCGCCGCGGTGGCGCCGCCGAAGCCGCCGCCGATGACGACGACGCGGCCGATCGACGGCCCGCTGGCGCTTGGCGTGCCGGCGCAGCCGGCGAGCGAGGTGGCGGCAAGCGCGGCGCCGGCGCCGAGGATGCTGCGGCGCGAGGGGTGAAGCTTGTTCATCGTCGTGGCCCTCACTTGGCAGCGGGTTGAGCGGCGTAGAAGCTCGCGATGAGCTTGATCTGCTCGTCGCTGTAGCCCTTGACGATCTGCTGCATGATGGTCGACGACTGCGCGCCGCTCTTGAAGTCGGCGACGTAGGCGACGAGCTTGTCGGCCGGCATGCCGGCGAGCGACTTCATCTTGCCCTGGGCATGGCCGTTCGTGCCGTGGCAGTTGGCGCAGGTGGCCGCCAGGTTGCGCGCGAGGTGCGCGTCCTGAGCGAAGGCGAGGCTGCTCGCCCCGAACAACAAGATTAGGGCCGCCGCGGGGCGGATGACGTCGGGCATCGTGCTCTCCTGAAGTGAAAGGGGGGCGAGGTGCGAGGGTCAGCCGTTGACACAGCTTCGCGCAGGGTCATTCTCACCCAACCGCGCCAGCGGGCAAGCTGCCCGAAGGGGCTATCCGCCGATCAAACCTGCGTCAAGACGAGAGCAAGGCCAGGCCACCCATGTAGGGCCGCAGCGCGGCTGGCACCTCGACGCTGCCGTCGGCGCGCTGGTAGTTCTCGAGCACCGCGACGAGCGTGCGGCCGACCGCGAGGCCCGATCCGTTCAATGTGTGAACGAATTCGTTGCGGCCCTGCGCATTCCTGAATCGGGCGTGCATGCGCCGCGCCTGGAACGCCTCGCAGTTCGAGCACGAGCTGATCTCGCGGTAGGTGCCCTGCGCCGGCAGCCAGACTTCGAGGTCGAAGGTCTTGGTCGAACCGAAGCCGAGGTCGCCGGTGCAGAGCTCGACGACGCGGTACGGCAGTGCGAGCCGCTGCAGCACGGCCTCGGCATGACCGACCATCTCGTCGAGCACCGCATAGCTTGTGTCGGGGGCGACGATCTGCACCATCTCGACCTTGTCGAACTGATGCTGGCGGATCATGCCGCGCGTATCGCGTCCGGCGCTGCCCGCCTCGCTGCGGAAGCACGGGCTGTGCGCGGTGAGCTTGAGCGGCAGCTGCGCCGCGTCGAGTAGTTGCTCGCGAACGCTGTTGGTGAGCGAGATCTCCGAGGTCGAGATCAGATATTGCTCCTGGACGGCGGCGGCGGACTCGCCCGTCTCGCCCTCTTCACCGCGATAGACCCAGAACATCTGGTCGCGGAACTTCGGCAGCTGCCCGGTACCCTCGAGCACTTCGCGGTTCACGATGTAGGGCGTGTGGCATTCGACATAGCCGTGCTCGGTCGTCTGCAGGTCGAGCATGAACTGCGCCAGCGCGCGATGCAGCCGGGCAACCGGGCCGCGCAGGAACGAAAAGCGCGCGCCGGAAAGCCTGGCGCCGGTATCCAGGTCCAGGCCGAGCGGTGCGCCGAGGTCGACATGGTCCTTCACCGCGAAGTCGAAGGCGCGCGGCGTGCCCCAGCGGCGCAGCTCGACATTCGCGGTCTCGTCGGCGCCGATCGGCACGCTCGGATGCGGCAGGTTGGGCAGCGCCATCAGCATGGCATGCAACTCGGCCTGGATCGCGTCGAGCCGTTCCTCCGAAGCCTTCAGCGCGTCGCCCAGCCCCGCGACTTCGGACATCAACGCGGTGCAATCCTCACCCTTGCCCTTGCGCTGTCCGATCTGTTTGGAAAGGCTGTTTCGGCTGGCCTGCAGCGCCTGCGTAGTCGACTGGATCGTCTTGCGCTCGGCCTCGATCGCCGAAAACCGCGCGACGTCGAGCGCCGGCTGCGCGGACTTGCGCGACTCGAGGCGGGCGACGACCTGGGCCAGATCCTTGCGCAGCAGGTTGATATCGAGCATGACAGCGGCGCCGCCCGTCGCGGCTTGTCGGATGGGGCCTGAATTGTAGGCACCGCAACCGTGCGGCCCGGAAACGCCCGAGGCACCACGTCGCGGCCCGACCCGACTCGAAGATGGCCGCTTGCCGGCGTCGACGCAGCAGCAACCCCATTTGCAGGTCGACTTGTAGAAAGCTATTGCAAATACGAACGGTTCGTATTACATTGCACCCTATCGAGGGGCCCCTGCCGGATCAAGCCAGCCGGTATTGCGGGTCTCGCATGGACTGGGAGCGCATCATGGTTGTCTGCCTCTGCCACCGGGTCACCGATCGCGATATCGCGCGCGCGGCGAGAAGCGGCTGCACCGACTACGAGACCTTGCAGGACGATCTGCGCGTCGGCACCAGTTGCGGCAACTGCGACGACTGCGCGCGCTCGGTCTTCGCCGAGTGCAGTTGCGCCGGCAACCCCACCCCCGCCAACGGCGAGCTTGCCTTCGCCTGAGCGCATCACCGCCCGCGACCCTGCGGCGCGTCATGCCAATGACGCGCTGCGTTGCTGCGCGGTGCACAATGCAGGCTTCCCCCACGCGAGGAGCATGCCATGCAAGGTGACGCCAAGGTTCTGGATTTCCTGAACCGCCAACTCAAGAACGAACTCACCGCGATCAACCAGTACTTCCTGCACTACCGCATGCTGGATCACTGGGGCTTTGGCGCCATGGCCAAGCGCGAGCGGGAAGAGTCGATCGAGGAGATGAAGCACGCCGACGAGTTGATCGAGCGCATCCTGATGCTCGACGGCCTGCCCAACCTGCAGGATCTCGGCAAACTGCTGATCGGCGAGAACGCGGTCGAAATCCTGCACTGCGATCTGAAGCTCGAGGTGGCTTCCCAGGCGACGCTGAAGGACGCGATCGCGCACTGCGAAAGTGTGGGCGACTTTGTATCGCGCGCGATCCTGCAGGGCATCCTGGACGACACCGAAGACCACATCGACACGCTCGAGACGCAGATCGAACTCGTCGCCAAGGTCGGCGAGCAGAATTGGCTGCAGTCGCAGATGGGCAGCGGCGGCGCTTCCTGACCTCGCCCGCTACCAGAGCACGAAAAGCAGCACCCAGGCCCAGCAAAACGGCAGCAGCCCGGCGCCGACGGCGCCGACGGCGGCCGCGCGGCGCACCGGTTGGCGCGTGCGCTGCCCGGCAAGCCGCCACTGGAAGCGCAGGCTCCAGCCGATCGCGAGCACAAGCAGCGTGAAGCGCACCGGGTTGGCCCAGCCGGTGCTCACGCCCTCGTTGTGCAGCAGCGTCAGCGTCGTCGCCGACAGGCCGAGGAAGACGCCGATGCCGGCCGCCGGGATCAGGCCCTGGGCAAGCTTATGGACTCCGGCGAACGGGCTGCGCGGCGCGGCCTTCGCGGCCTCGCCCGCTTGCGGCCGGTTCAGCGCCGGCAGGATGCGATCGGCCAGCCACAGGCCGAGAAAGACCGATCCGCCGACGACGAGCGCCGCGCCGCCGATGAAGAGCAGGATGATCGTGCCGTCGAGCCAGCTGAAGCTGTCGTTGGCCTGCGGATAGTGCGTCAGGATGAACCACGGCGCGTTCTGTGCCAGCGGCCAGTAGATGTCGCGGTTCACGAGCCAGGCCGCAACCGCCTGCTTGATCGTCACGTACCACGGGCTCGCGCTCCAGAGGAAGGCGCCGACCGCCAAGCCCATCAGGCCGAGCACGATCAGTGCCGTCTGCCAGCCGCTGCCGTGCGCGATGTCGACGATCTCGGATTCGGGCGAACGCGGCGTCAGCGTGATCGCACCGCGGTAGTCGCTGCAGCGGCCGCACATGTGGCAGTCGGACGCGCCCTGCATCGTTCGCAGCGGCAGCAGCGGCGCGCAGTTGACCGACTCGGTGCGCCGTACCGGCGCGCGCCACGCCGCGGCGTCGACGCCGTAGTGCCACGGCGCGAGCTTCGCGAGCAGGTTGAAGACGCCGTTCACCGGGCAAAGGTACTTGCACCAGACGCGCTTGTTGCGCCCGTAGAGCCAGCCGACGACGATCGCCGCGATCGTCGAACCGCCGAGCACCGCCGCCACCGCCCACGGGTACTGGTAGACGCTGACGAGCTGGCCGTAGATCGTCGTCAGGCTGAAGGCGACGAACGGCCAGCCGCCCCAGCGCAGCCAGCGCGGGATCGCGCCGCCGCGGCCGCGTCGGCTCGCCCATTCGGTCAGCGCGCCCTCGGGGCAAAAGAGGCCGCACCACGCCCGGCCGAAGAGCGGGATCGAGACCAGCACGAACGGCCACCAGATGCCCCAGAACGCGAACTGCGCCGCGATCGTCAGGTTGTTGAAGACCGATGCCGAACTGTCGGGCAGCGGCATCGCCGCCGGGATGACGAGCAGCGCGACGTAGACGACGACGATGACCCACTGCATGTTGCGGATCGCGCGCTGGTGATCGCGCAGGAAGTCGCCGACCGCGGCGACCCGGCGCCGAAACGAACTCGGCGTCGCCACGACCCGTTGCGAAGGCCTGCCCTCAGCGCTGAGACGATAGGCCATTGGCAGATGCTCCAGCCGTTCGTGCGGCCGGCGCCGGGGGTTGCGAGGTGCGGCGCAGCAGCCAGCCGACGACGCCCCAGTAGGCAAGCCAGATCAGGAGCTGCGACAGCGCCGGCATTGCGCGGTAGCCGGCAAAGTCCGCCAGCACCTTGCCCAGGCCGCCGCTGGTGTCGAGCAAACCCGAGGTGTCCCACACCGGGTCGACCAGCGTCGGCAGCACTTCGAGCGCGATCAGGCGGTCGGTCGCCGAGACGAGCAGCGCGCTGGCGAGCAGCAGCAGCAATATCTCGGTCAGCTTGAAGAAGCGCCGCCAGGTGATGATGCGCCCGCCGAGCTGCAGCAGCCAGAACGTCAACAGCGCGGCGACGAAGCCGCCGGCACCTGCGAGCAGCATCGCGCCGATGTCGCCCTTCTCCTGCGACGCGAGGATCGTGCCGTAGAGGAAGACGACGGTCTCGCTGCCTTCGCGCGCGACGGCGATCGCGACCAGCGCGAAGAGCCCCCACCACTGCTGGCTGCCGACCTGCGCCGAGGCGCCAACTTCCAGTTCGCGCTTCAAGCCGCGACCGTGGCGGCGCATCCAGACGACCATCTGGACGACGAGCACGCAGGCGGCAAGCGCCATCGCCGTCTGGAACCACTCCTGGCCGCTGTCGCTCAGCCACGACGCGATGCCCAGCAGCACTGCGGCGAGCGCGCCGGCGAGCAGCAGGCCGCCGGCGACGCCGCCCCACAGCCACGGCAGGCCGCGCCGGCCGTCGGCTGACTGGCTCAGCCACGAATACAGGATGCCGACGACGAGCAGCGCCTCGACGCTCTCGCGCCAGACGATGAAGGCGACCTGCTCCATGTAAGCGTTTCAGGGCTTGGGTACGACGACGAGCGTGCCCTTGACCTCGGGATGAAAGTCGTCGAAGAATGGGTACTCGCCCGGCTTCGACAACGACAGCACGACAAACGAGGTGACGCCGGGGCCGAGCACCTTCTCGGCGCGCAGCGGCAGGCTCTCGAACTCGACCGCCTGCTTGCTCTGGTTGACGAGGACGATCTTGAAGCGCCCGGCAGTGACTTGAAGGCGCGCCGGCTCGAACGTGCCGTCGGGCTTGAAGGTCAGCGTGTAGGTCGGCATCTCGGCCAGGACCACGGCGGCCGGCGCGAACCACGCCGCCAGCAGCAAGACCGCGGCCCTCAGCCAGAGCTTCATCTCAATAACCGCCCTTCTTGCCGGTTCCGGCGTAGACGAATTCGTACTTGACCTCGAAGGTCTTGAACCACGGCGCGACACCGGTTTCCTTGTCCGTGTGGCGGCCGAAGTGATTGCCGTGCGCCGTCTCGGGCGAGCCGATGATGAAGGTCAGGTCGTACTTGCCGGGGCCTTCGAGCTTCACATTGTCGCCGTAGTGCGGACCGTCATTGGCGACCATCGGCATCAGGTCGCCCTTGATCACCTGGCTGCTACCGCGCTTTTGCAGGACGTACTGGATATTCAGGTACGGCGCCCAGGCGCCTTCGGGCAGGCCGTTCTTGTTGTCGGCGAGGGCATGAATGTCGGCCTCGAGGTGGATGTCGGTCTCCTTCGCGGGGCGCATCATGCCCTTCGGCTCCATTTCGATCGGCTGCAGGTAGACGGCCGCGACCTCGAGGCCGTTGATCTCCTTGGGCTTGCCGATCGGATACTCGGCGGCGAGCGTTGCGGCGGCGAAAGCGATGCCGGCGGCAGCGGCGAGCAACTTGTACAACATGATCGATCTCCTCTTGATGACGGGTTCGTGAAAGCTTGGTTCGCCAGACTCAGAAGCCGGCGACGGCGCGCAGGCCGATGGCCCAGATGTCCTTCGCGTTCGGGTCGCCGCCGGGCTGACCTATCCATTGCAGGTTCGGCGAGAGCTGCAGGTTGGGGTTGAGCTGCCAGGCGTAATAAAGCTCGAAGTCCTTCTCGGCGCCGGTCGGGCTGTAGCCGATATCGGCAACGCCGTCGCCGTCGACGTCGAGCGTCGGCGCCGCGGCGCGGAAGCCCGAACTCGTGTTGAGCCAGCCGAAGGCGACGCCGACGCGATCGTTCTCGCGCCCCCAACGCGCGCCGGTGAGCTGGGCGCCGAGCGTGAACGCGTTGTCGAAGCGCACCTCGCCGTCGAAGGCGTGGCCGTAGCGTGTGAAGAAAGTCAAGCCGTCGGCGACTTCCTGGTCGAGCGACAGGCCGATGCCGCTCGTGCGGTCGGTCGGGCTCGCGGCCTCGTTGTTGTACGGCGCGAACGAGCCGTTGGTCCAGGCGTAGAGCCGGTAGTTGCCGGGGCGCGCGTGCAGGCCCTCGCCGCTGTAGCCGAGTTGGCCGATGACGAACGGCTGGTTGAAGCTCGAGCTGAAGCTCGCGCCGGCGCCCGAAGCAAATACGCCGATCGACGCCTTCCAGTGATTCTTGTCGGCGGCGTCGCTCGCGTAGCTGCCGATCACGCCCGGCTGGAAGCCGTAGCTGTCGCCGCCGATCGCACCGCCCGAATCGAGCAGCGGGTTGTGGACGAAGACGTTGTTGAGGAAGGCGTCGGTCTCGCTATCGGCGATCGCGTTCTGGTCGAAGAAGCCGAACAGATCGATCTTGCCGATCGTCGCCTCGAGGCTCGGCTGCGCACCCGATGCGCCCGCCGCGAGCGGATGGCTGAACTGATACCACGCCTGGCCGACGAGGGTCGCCGAATCGTCGCTGTTCTGCATGAAGAACGCGGTGCTGTTGGGCGTTGCCGTCAGCGTCGGGTAAGCGAACAGCAGCCCCTCGCCCTGGCCGGCGCGGATGTGGAAGAAGAGCTTGCTCTCCCCCACGTCGGCCACCTTGGCGAGCGGAATCTCGACTTCGACGTCGGCGCGGTAGTTGAGCTGGCTCTTGTTGCCCTGCGTCGTGCCTTCGAGCGCGCGTTGCGACACCATCGCGACCGAGGCGCCGACGCTGACGCCTTCGAGCGCCTGCTCGAGCTTGCTGGGCTGCGGCGCGCCGTCCGCCGCGGCCGCTGTCTGCGCCGATGCGTGCGCTTCGCCGGCCGGCGCGCCGGGCTCGGCGGCTGATGCCGGCGAAGCCTGCTTCGATGCATCGGCGGCGGCCGCCTTTTCGGCCGAGAGCTGCTCGACCTCGCTTTGCAGGCGCTTGTTCGCCGCTTCGAGCTGCTCCATGCGCTGCAGCAGCTTTTCCACCGTGGCGTTGAGCTTTTGCACTTCGGTCTCGGCATGCGCGGGCAGGCAACTCGCCAGGCCGGCTATGACCAGCGCGCGCAGCAGCGGCCGCGCATCGAATGTTTTTGTGTCCAAGGGACGTTCCCCGTAGAAAACCCGCGGTCGTGTGGAACTCGCTGGCTGGCTACGGGGCAATGCACGCCCCTTGGCTGGCTGGAGGATAGGTTCAAGGCTTGCGCGTCATCGCAATGACGCCCTGTCGTCAGGCGGTGAGAATCAGCTTGCCGTTGCGCGTCATCTGCAGGCGGTATTCGCGCCCGTTGTGCTCGACAACCAGCTCTCTGTGGCGCCCGAACAGGGATGCGCTGGAGACCCGCGGCGGCGGCGAGACCACGACCGGCGGCTTTCGAGGTTGCGGCGG
>JACSRM010000186.1 GCA_014879745.1 Burkholderiaceae bacterium
CGGCCCGGAGACGACGCCGACCCTGAGGCCCGGTGCGACCGCCGCCGCCACCTCGTGCGGCAGGCGCGCACCGGCGTGCGCCAGCCCCTTGCACAGCCACAGCACGCCAGGCGCCTCGCCGCCGACCTGGACGATGCGCTGCAGGGTTTCGGCGAGCGCCGCGACCGGTGTCGCGACGATCGCGAGACCGCCGCGCGCGTGCGCGATCGCACCATCGAAGTCGGACGTCAGGCCGAGTTCGCTCGGCAGTTCGACGCCGTCGAGATAGCGGCGGTTGACGCGCTCGGCGCGCATCCGCGCGCAGTGGTCTGCGCTGCGCGCCCAGAGCACGACGTCGTTGCGCGACGCGATGCTCGCTGCGAGCGCCGTACCCCAGGCGCCGGCGCCGAGGACGGCGACTTTCACCGCGCGGGTCTTGGCGTTGCGGTGCGGCGCGGACTCATCCCCGACGCCGTGCCGTCAGGGTTCACGCCGACGTGATGATGCCCGAAGGCGACGTCGAGCCGTTGCCGTTCGCCGCTGCCTGCTGCTTCTGCGCCTCGTACATCGCCTGGAAGTTGACTTCGGCGAGCAGCACCGGCGGAAAGCCGGCGCGGGTGCAGATATCGGAGACGACCGCGCGCAGGTAGGGGTAGACGATCTGCGGGCAGGCGATGCCGATGATCGGCTCGAGCTGCTCCTGCGGGATATTGCGGATCTCGAAGATGCCGGCCTGCTTGGCCTCGATCAGGAACAAGGTCTTGTCGGCCACCTTGGTCGTCACCGTCGCCGTCACGCAGACCTCGTAGATGCCGTCGGAAACCGAGTTCGTCGCCAGTTGCAGGTTGATTTCGACCTGCGGCTGCTTCTGCTCGAGCAGGATCTGCGGCGAATTCGGCTGCTCGAGCGACATGTCCTTCAGGTACATGCGCTGGATCTGGAATACGGGGGTCTGCGAAGTCTCGTCGGCCATGGCATCTCTCACTCTCGAAAAAGAAGGCCCGCAACCGGGGGTGGTGCGGGCTGTGCGGCGATTATCGCCCAGTGTCTGCGGCCTGGACGCTGCACCGCGGGTCGCTCAAGCCGCGGCGAGCAACGCGGCGAGTTCTCCGGCCCGGTCGAGTTCGATCAGGTCGTCGCAGCCACCGACGTGGGTTGCACCGATGAAGATCTGCGGCACCGTGCGCCGGCCGGTCAGCTGCATCATCGCGATCCGCAGCTTCGGATCGTGGTCGACCCGGATCTCCTCGATCTGTTCGACACCGCGGCGCTGCAACAGGTTCTTGGCCTGCACGCAATACGGGCAGTACTCGGTCGTATACATCTTCACGTGCTGCATCGTCATCCCGGAGTCAGGTCGATTTCTCGAGCGGCAGGTTCGCCTCGCGCCACGCCGCCAGGCCGCCGGCCAGCACGCGCGCGTTCTCGAAGCCGAGCTTCTTGAGCGTCGCCGCCGCACGCATCGCCCGCGTTCCGCTCGGACAGACGACGACCAGCGGCAAGGCCTTGTTCTTCGGCAGGTTGGTCGACTTCTCGATCGCGCCGAGCGGCACGCTGCGCGAGCCGGCGGCGTGCGCGGCGGCGAACTCGGCGGGCTCGCTGACATCGATCAGCACGCCCTTCTCACGATTGATCAGGCGCACCGCCTCGTTCACGGTGATCTTGCCGCCATACGTGCCGCGGTTGACCATCGGCCAGAACAGCAGGCCGCCGGAGACGAGGGCGACGAGCACCAGATACCACTCTGCGAGCAGGAAATTCAGGAAGTTCACGAACGCGTCCGCTCGGGTGCGGGCTGGAGTGGCGAAGCGCGGATTATAAAATCGCACGTTTTTTGCGCTCTCGCACGGGCCCGACACCCATGTACAAGCTCGTCCTGATCCGCCACGGCGAATCGACCTGGAATCTCGAGAACCGCTTCACCGGCTGGACCGATGTCGCCCTCACCGCGACCGGCGTCGCGCAGGCGCGCGAGGCCGGACGCCTGCTGAAGGCCGAGGGTTTCGACTTCGATATCGCCTACACCTCGGTGCTGCAGCGCGCGATCTGGACGCTGTGGCATGCGCTGGACGAGATGGACCGCGTCTGGCTGCCGATTGTCAACGACTGGCGCCTGAACGAGCGCCACTACGGCGCGCTGCAGGGCCTGAACAAGGCCGAAACGGCGAAGAAGTTCGGCGACGAGCAGGTCCGCGTCTGGCGCCGCAGCTACGACACGCCGCCGCCGGCACTCGATGCCGGCGATCCGCGCTGCGAAGGCAGTGATCGGCGCTACGCGGCGCTCGCGCCGGGTCAGGTGCCGCTCACCGAATGCCTGAAGGACACCGTCGCGCGCGTCCTGCCGTTCTGGAACGATACCCTCGCCCCTGCGATCCGCTCCGGTCGGCGCGTCGTCGTCTCGGCGCACGGCAACAGCATGCGCGCGCTCGTCAAATACCTCGACGGCATCTCGGACGAAGCGATCGTCGGCCTCAACATCCCGAACGGCGTTCCGCTCGTCTACGAACTCGACGCGTCGCTTGCGCCGATTGGCAGCACCTACCTCGGCGACGCCGAAGCCGTCGCACGCGCCGCGGCGGCGGTCGCGAACCAGGGCAAGGCCTGACGCCTCAGCGCACCTGCGTGTAGCCGGCGCGCTCGAGGCGCTCGACGATCTCCTTGCGCGTGCCGGGGATATCGACCATGCGCTCGCTGCGCAGGCGCGTCACCTCGGCTGCCGTATAGGGCGGCGTATTCGGCGGCGTGCTCGGCTGCGCGATGCCGTCGAGCAGCCAGTTCATCAGCGCCGCGACATCGCTGTCGGCAAGCGGCGTGTGCGATACGCCGGGCACCTTGACGATAAATTCGCGCCCGCCCTCGACGCGCAGAAACTCGCCGAGCACGCCGCGCATATTCGGGATGCCCTTGTCCGGCTTGCCCGAGCCGTCCGGCAGATGGCAGCCGGCGCAGTAGTGCAGGTAGTTCATGCGCGGCGTCTGGCCGTTGGGCGCGAGCCGGTGCGCGTCAGCCGCCTGCGCCGCAGCCGCTCCAGACCATGCCAGGACGACCGCCGCGGCCGCCAACCGCACGCCATGCGCAATGCTCCGACGCGTATCCATCATCACCTCCAGAGCCGTCAGACGGCGCCGACGACGACCGACATCGTGCAGTGATAGACCGTGCTTTCGGACGCCATGCACCAGTTGAGGTCGTTGTGCACGCCGAGGCGGTAGCCGGGGCGGTCGCCGTGGTTGGTGTTGCAAAAGCACCGGCCGCAGCTCGTCTTGCCGCAGCAGTCGTTGTAGCTGACGAGGTAATCCTTGCCGTCGGCCGGGTTGTGGCAGGTGCCGAACCACGAAATCTTGGACGATGCCGCACCCGGCGGGCAACTCGTCGCGCTGCCGCCGCAGCATTCGCACAGGAAGCCGTCGACCGAGCAGTAGCGCCAGTAGTCGCAGTCGGTGATGCCGGGTTGCTTCTTCTTCTTTCCGCCGCCATGCCCTTCGGCGGCATGCGCCTGCGAACTGCGGTCGAACGGCAGCACCGGCAGCACGAAGGCGCTCGCGACAAGCGCGCGGCCGACGCCGACGAGCATGCTGCGCCGCGCGGTGCGCTGGGCGAGCTTGCGCGACCGGCTCTCGGCGATGTTGTCGATGAGGTCGAACAGGCGCTTCATGTCGTCTCCTTCGCGAAACGCGGTTGATCCAGATACTCCTGCACCGAACCGACGCCCAGGTCGTGCGCGGCAAAGAGGCTGTCGAGCTGTTCGCGCGAATTGACGAGCCCCTTGGCGCGCACGCGGCCGGTTTCGTCGACCAGCACCGCATGCGGCAGCTTGCTGACGCGGTACTGCATGCCGAGCGCCGCCGACAGCACGTACGGGAAGTCCGTCAACTGCGCACGCTCGCGAAAGCTCTCGTGCGCCGGCGCGTCGCCATCCGACGCAAGCACGATGTCGAGCCACTTCGATTCGGCGACGCGGATCGACTTCAGGATCGGCAGCAGCTTCTTGCACACCGGGCAGGTCGGCGACAGGAAGAAGATCAGCGTCGAACGCTCCTGCATGCCGCCGAGCCGGACGCGGCCGCCGCCGAGCGCATCGAGTTCGAAGGTCGGCGCCAGATCGCCGGCCTTCGGCCCGGTATCCATCACCAGTGCGCCCATCGGCGCGACGCGTTCGTAGAGGATGCCGATCTGGCGCGACAGCGCGATCACGGCGACGAGCAACACGAGCACTGCGATCCAGAGCAGCACATTGGAGACCATCAAGGCTTCGTTCACGGCGTATTCCTCAGGGCATGCAGACGGGATTGCTGAGCGAGCAAGGTGTTGGCGAGCGTGATCGCGCCAAGGATGAAGAGCGCCGTCGCGCCGACCGCGGCGAAGTCGAGCCAGACGACCTCTCGGCCGCCGATCGGTGCCGCGGCGAGCACGGTGAGCAGCAGCAGCACCAAGTTGCGCACGACGAGCCCGACGCCGATCGGCACCTCCTGCTGCGCGCCGCCGCAGCCGCAGTCGATGCCGCCTTTGCCGCGCGCGAGCGCGGCGACGACCGCCGCCGTCACGACGAGCCACAGCGCGACGGCGAGCCCGGCGCCGGCGGCGCGCGTCGCCGTCGGCAAGAGCAGCAGGCCGGCCGCGCATTCGGCCGTTGCGAGCCCGAGCGCGACGGGTGCCAGCAACGGCGACGGCAGCAATTCGTAGTTGGCGAGCGTGTCGCGAAACGTCTCGAGGTCGCGCAGCTTCGTCCAGCCGGCGAGCAGCAGCAGCACGCCGAGCGCCGCCGCCAGCGCGTGGCTCGCCACCGGGTCGATCGCGGGCAGCATCATTGCAGCACCAGATAGACCGGCGTGTCGCCGACCGGCAGCGACGTCGCGGCCGGCTTCTTCGGCAGGTTGGCGCCGCCGAGGTCGAACGAGACGATCGTATTGTCGGCCGCCGACAGCACGAAGAGCTTGGGCAGTGCCGGCGCGAACGTCATCGACAGCGCCGCCGTGCCGGGCAGCTTGCCGATGCGCTTGTGCGTCGCGAGGTCGAACACCCACAGCTCCGACGCCGGGTTCTTGTGGCTGCCTTCGCCGCCGCCCTCGTGCATGCCGACGACGAGGCGCTTGCCGGCCGGATCGATCGCGAACAGCTGGAAGCCGCCCGGGCGCCAGCCCTTCTTCGCCTGCGCTGCGTCGGCCAGCGCCCACGGCTCGCCGTCGCGCTGGAAGCCGCTGTCGGTCAGCTTCACGGTGTAGACCTTGCCGTTGTACGAGACGAAGACGATGCGGTCGCCGACCGTCTCGTAGTGCATGAAGACGGGATCGACGTCGGGGTTGAAGAACGCCGGCCCGGCCGTCGTCGCGGCGAGTTCGCCCTTGTCGTTGAGGTCGAAGTTGGTCGTCGTGCCGTCGCCGCAGACGCTCGTGATGCGGCGCGGCTTGTTCGGCCACGGCAGCACGCCCCAACAGCCCGGGTTCGCGAATTCGGCCGCGACGCGCTTCTCCTTCAGGTCGACGACCGTGATCGACGTCGCCGGCGTCGCGTTCTGGATGTAGAGGAAGCGGTCGTCGGGACTCATCGCGGTCAGCGCCTTGATCTGCAGGCCCTGCACGCGCTTGGACGGAATGATGATCTCGTGGTCGAAGCCGAGGTCCTCGCTGCGGTAGACCTCGACGACGTCGGTTCGCGTGCCGCGCTGCAGCCGGCTGTAGTAGGCGGTCGCGACGTAGATGAACTTCTTGTCGTGCGACAGCGTGATCAACCCCGCGAAGCCCGAGCCGATCAGCCCGAGGTAGCGCATCTTGCCGCCGTCGAGCACATGCATGCGGCCGTCGACGATGTGGTTCATCGCCGGGTCGCTGACGTAGACGCGCTGCCCGTCGACGGCCGGCAGCTTGGCCATCGTCACCTCCTCGGGCAGGTTGGTCGGGATCTCGGCCCGCGCCTGCGGCCCGAGCGCCGACAGGAGCAACCCGGATGCCACGGCCGCCAGGGCATGCCGAAACGCTTGTGAATTCATGCCGCTCTCCATCGCGCCAAGGGCCCCGGGCCGGCGCAAACCGTGAATCGTCCAGACCATCGAACAGGCACACCGTACAACATGATCACTCGCTCCCCAAGCTGCGGACCATGAGCTTGTCGAGGATGATGTCGAACTGGTGGTGCTCGTCGTCGCTCAGCGCCTCGAGAAACCAGGCCTCGCGCGCCGCCACCGCGGGCAGCATCTCGGCGCACATGCGAGCGCCGATCTCGGAGATCGACAGCAGCAGCTTGCGCCTGTCGTTGGCGTCGATCCGGGTCTCGATCATCCGCAGATCGACCAGCCGCCGCTGCGCGCGCGAGACGCGCGCCTTGTCCATGCTGGTGCGCGCGACGAGCTCGTAGAACGGCATACGGCCATAGGCGTAGAGCGCCATCAGGATGCGCCACTCGGGCACCTGGATATTGAAGCGCGTCTCGAACAAGTGGCCGATCGACTGCGAGATGCGGTTCGCGACGACGGCGAGCTTGAACGGGATGAAATCCTCGAGCTTGCCCACCGGCCCGAGCCTCGAGCGGCGCGCCGGCCCGCGCCGCGGCGCCGGCGTCACCGCCGCCGAGCGCGCGATCTCGGTGCGCTTGATCGGCTTGCGGTCGAGGGCCGGACGGTCCTTGCGCAACGCGGCTGGCGCCACGCCCGGCGCGGCCGGTGCCGTCGCTTCGGCCACGCGGCGTGGGGCCGCGCGCCGCGGTCTTGGCGTCGTCGTCATATGGCCTGGCCGCGCTGCATCGGTTGCCCGCCCGGCCGCTCGCGCCGGGCCGGCGCCTGCCGGCGAAGCGCCCCGGACGACGCTGCGCCCGAAGCCGCGAAGCCGAGGGTTTGCCCCGATCCGCGGGACCCGGCGGCCGAAAATAAGTCGTTGACAATGAAACAAAACATGCCGATCATCGTCTCCGTGAACGCCGCGTTTGTCAAGTCATTTCACAACCCGCCACCGCTCGCGGGAGGCCGTTCATGAACTATCCGTGCGCTGCGATGCGGATCGGTGCGCAATGGGTGGAACACACCGCGCACGGCAGCCGGGCGGTGCTCGACCCCGCGAGCGGCGAAGAGATCGGCCGCACGCCGATCGCGGGACCCGAGCAGATTGCAGCCGCGCTCGACGCGGCCGGCGGCGCCTTCGACGGCTGGCGCCGCATGCTGGCGATCGAGCGCTTCCGGATCATCGCGCGCGCGAGCACGCTGCTGCGCGAGCGCGCGCCGGCCATCGCGGCGACGCTGACGCTCGAGCAAGGCAAGCCGATCGCCGAAGCGCTGCGCGAGGTGACGATCGCGGCCGACATCATCGACTTCCTCGCCGAAGAGGCCAAGCGTCTCGCCGCGCGCGGCGTTCCGCCGCGCTCGCCGGGGATCGCGAGCCAGACGGTGCAGCGCATTCCGGTCGGGCTGGTCGCGGCATTCACGCCGTGGAACTTCCCCGCCAACCTGCCGGCGCGCAAGCTCGGCGCCGCGCTCGCCGCGGGCTGCAGCGTGATCATCAAGCCCGACGAGCAGACGGCTTCGACCTGCATGGCGATCGTGCAGTGCTATATCGACGCCGGACTGCCCGCGGGCGTGCTCAATATGCTCACCGGCCGCCCGGCCGAGATCTCGCAGGCGCTGATCGAAAGCCCGGCGATCGCGAAGGTGTCGTTCACCGGGTCGATCGCGGTCGGCCGCCAGCTCGGCGAACTCGCCGCGCGCCACGGCAAGCGCTATACCGCCGAACTCGGCGGGCATGCGCCGGTCATCGTCTGTGCCGACGCCGATCCGCAAGCCGTCGCCCGGATGAGCGTCGCCGCCAAATACCGCAACGCCGGCCAGGTCTGCGCGTCGCCGATCCGCTTTCTCGTCCACCGCTCGCGCTATGCGGAGTTTCGCGATGCCTTCGTCGCCGGCGCACAGGCCTTGCGCGTCGGTCCGGGGTCGGATGCGGCGACCCAGCTCGGTCCGGTGATCGGCGAGCACCGGGTACAAGAGATGCAGGCCTTCGTCGACGACGCGCTCGCTCACGGCGCACGCTTGCTGTGCGGCGGGCAGCGCATCGACCGCCCCGGCTTCTTCTACGCGGCGACGGTTCTCGAGCAACCCGCCGCCGAAGCCCGCGTGCAGCGCGAGGAGCCGTTCGGACCGATCGCGGTGCTCGACGTGTTCGACGATCTCGACGACGCGCTGGCGCGCGCCAATGCGCTGCCCTACGGTCTCGCCGCCTATGGGTTCACGCACGACCTGAAGAGCGCGCACCGACTGGCCGACGAACTGCAGGCCGGCATGGTCGGCATCAACCACTTCGGCATCTCGCAGCCGGAGACACCGTTCGGCGGCGTCAAGGCGAGCGGCATCGGCCACGAGAGCGGTCTCGAAGGGCTGCTGGGCTACACCGACGTGAGGCTCGTGAGCGTCGCCGTCTGACCGCCTCGCGGCCGAGCTTCCCCACTGGCGAACGAGCCGATGCCGACCCGCATGCAACCGCAGGCCCTGCTGCTCGACTTCGGCAGCGTGATCAGCACCTCGCTGTTCGAGTGCCATCGCGAAACCGAGGCATTGCTCGGCCTGAAGCGGGGCTCGCTGACCTGGCTCGGGCCGGTCGATCCTTCGACCGATGCGCTGTGGCGGTCGATGCTGCGCGGCGAGATCGCCGAACGCGCCTACTGGGCGACGCGCGCCAGCGAGCTCGGCGCCGCGGTCGGCGAGCCACACTGGGATACGCGGACCATGCTCGCGCGCGTGCGCCACACCGATCCGAATCACACCGTGCGGCCGCGCGTCGCGAAGCTGATCGCCGCGTCACGCGCGGCGGGCCTGCGCGTGGGCATCCTGTCCAACGAGCTCGAGCTGTTCTACGGCACCACGTTCCTATCGGGGATGGCCGTGCTGCGCGATCTGGACGCCGTCATCGACGCGACGCATACCGGCATCCTCAAGCCCGATATCCGCGCCTACCAGGCGGCCTCGGAGGCGCTCGGCCTGGCGCCGCAGACGATCCTCTTCGTCGACGACCAGTTTCGCAATATCGCCGGCGGCGTCGACGCCGGCATGCAGGTGCAGTACTTCGATCTGCGCGACGTGGACGGCAGCATTGCCGCGATCGCCGCCCGCCTGCGGCTGCCCTGCGAGGAGTGGCAATGAACGATCCGCGAATGACCCCGGCCGAACTCAAGGCCGCCAACGCCCGCCACCTGTGGCACCCGATGGCGCACCCGAAGGCGATGCGCGACGCGCCGCCCGACATCATCGTGCGCGGCGAAGGCAGCTGGATCTGGGATGTGGACGGCCACAAGCTCGTCGACGGCGTCGGCGGCCTGTGGAGCGCGAATCTCGGCTTCGGCCGGCGCGAGATCCGCGACGCGATCGTCGCCCAGCTCGACGAGCTGGCGTTCTACAACATCTTTCGCGGCACGACGCACCCGCGCGCGATCGA
>JACSRM010000103.1 GCA_014879745.1 Burkholderiaceae bacterium
CATGGCGCGCGAAGCCAAGACGATCTATACCTGCAGCGAATGCGGCGGCACGAGCCCGAAGTGGCTCGGCCAGTGCCCGGCGTGCAGCGCGTGGAATACGCTCGTCGAGGGCGTCGCCGAAAGCATCGGCGCCGGGCGCAACCAACGCTTCCAGGCGCTCGTGAAGGCGGCGCCGGTGGCGACGCTTTCCGAGATCGAGGCGGCGCCGATCGCGCATACGCCGACCGGCATCGCCGAACTCGACCGCGTGCTCGGCGGCGGCATCGTCGAGGGCGGCGTCGTGCTGATCGGCGGCGACCCGGGGATCGGCAAGAGCACGCTGCTGCTGCAGGCGCTGGACCTGCTCGCGCGGCGGATGCGAACGCTCTACGTCAGCGGCGAGGAAAGCGGCGCGCAGGTCGCGTTGCGTTCGCGCCGGCTCGGGCTCGGAGCGTCGGCGGTGCGCGTGCTGGCCGAGATCCAGCTCGAACGCATCCTCTCGACGATCGCTGCCGAGCAGCCGGCGGTCGTCGTCATCGACTCGATCCAGACCGTCTATTCGGATCTGCTGAACTCGGCGCCGGGGTCGGTCGCGCAGGTGCGCGAGTGCGCGGCGCAGCTCACGCGCGCGGCGAAGGCGGGCGGCGTCACGGTGATCCTGGTCGGCCACGTGACGAAGGAGGGGGCGCTCGCCGGCCCGCGCGTGCTCGAGCATATCGTCGATACCGTGCTCTATTTCGAGGGCGATACGCACAGTGCGTTTCGCCTCATCCGCGCGTTCAAGAACCGCTTCGGCGCGGTCAACGAGATCGGCGTCTTCGCGATGACCGAGCATGGCCTGAAAGGCGTCGGCAACCCGAGCGCGATCTTCTTGTCGACGCACGCCGAGCCGGTGCCGGGCGCGTGCGTGCTCGTCACCGTCGAGGGCACGCGGCCACTGCTCGTCGAGGTGCAGGCGCTCGTCGATGGCGGCGGCGCGAGCCCGAGGCGGCTCTCGGTCGGGCTCGACCGCGACCGCCTCGCGATGCTGCTGGCGGTGCTGCACCGCCACGCCGGCGTGTCGTGCCTGGACCAGGACGTCTTCATCAATGCCGTCGGCGGCGTTCGCATCAGCGAGCCGGCGGCCGACCTCGCGGTGCTGCTCGCGATCCAGAGCAGCCTGCGCGGCCGGCCGCTGCCGCGCGGCTTCGTCGCCTTCGGCGAGGTCGGCCTGGCCGGCGAGGTGCGGCCCGCGCCGCGCGGCCAGGAGCGGCTGAAGGAGGCCGCCAAGCTCGGCTTCAGCGTCGCCGTCGTGCCGCGGGCGAATGCGCCGAAGAAGGCGATCGAGGGCCTCGCGATCCACGCCGTCGAACGCATCGAGCAGGCGATCGAGGCCGTGCGCGGCCTGTAGCGCGATGCGCATCGCCGCCATCAGCGACATTCACGGCAATCTGCCGGCGCTCGAAGCGGTGCTCGCCGATATCACACGTGCCGGGGCCGACGTCGTGGTCGACCTCGGCGACATCGTCAGCGGTCCGTTGTGGCCGGCCGAGACGGCCGAGCGATTGATGGCGCTTGACCTGCCGACGATCCGCGGCAACCACGAGCGCCAGTTGCTGACCCAGGCGCGCGGGCAGATGGGCGGCGCCGACGCGCACGCCGCTGCATACCTCTCGGCGGCCCAGCGGGCCTGGCTGAGTGAACTGCCGACCGCGCTGTGGCTGGCGCCGGACGTCTACTGCTGCCACGGCACGCCGGCAAGCGACCTCGAGTACTGGCTCGAGACCGTGACGCCGGGCTTCGTGCGCGGCGGCGCGCCCGGCATCCGCATGGCAAGCGCCGACGAGGCGCGCGCGCGGCTGGGCGCGCAGAGCGGCGGCCCGGCCTCGCTGCTGCTGTGCGGGCACACCCACGTGCCGCGCACGCTGTGGCTGGGCCCGCAGGTGCAGGTGCTCAATCCGGGCAGCGTCGGCCTGCAGGCCTACGACGATGCGCATCCGCACCCGCACGTCGTCGAGAACGGCAGCCCGCACGCGCGCTGGGCGCTCGCCGAGCGGCGCGGCGCGCAGTGGCAGTTCGAGTTCCACGCCGTCGCCTACGATTTCGACGCCGCCGCGCGCCAGGCCGATCGCAACGGCCGCCCCGACTGGGGCGACGCGCTGCGCAGCGGCTGCGTCGGCCGCTTCGAGGCCGATCTGGCCGCGGGCCGGCGCCCGACGTAGAAAACCCCGCCGCAGCGGGGTCAAGGTGATGCCGGGGGGCGCTCAGGCCTTGCGGCGGCGGTGGGCGATCAGCCCCAGCACGCCCAGGCCGGCGAGCATCATCGCGTAGGTCTCCGGTTCCGGAACCGCGGTCACGTCGCGCAGCCAGAACGACGAATTCGAGTAGTCCGGCACCTGTCCGCCGTTGTTGAGCCAGGCGATATTCCAGGTGCCGTTCTGGATATCGTTGGCCGACAGGATGAGGTCATCGAACAGGAATGCGCCCGAGCGGTTGCTTGCGTGCATCGCGACGACGAGGTCGACCTTCACGGTCTGGTCGGCGCCGAAGGTCCAGGTGCCGGTCTTGCCCGATTGCGGGCCGAGGGACCACGAGAAGCTGACGCCGTCGAAGACCGTCGGCGACGAATCGCTGTTCACCTTGGCAAGCAACGTCCAGCCGGTGCCGAACGGATCCGGGCTGAAGCCGCTCGGATTGCCGTTCGGCCCCTGATCCGGATTGACGGTCGAGATGACGCACGCGTCCGAGTCGGCGCCGCCGAGCGTGAAGTCGCCGGTCGCCGAGGTGCCAAGGCTGACGCCGGTGCAGGGCGCGGCGCTGGCCGCGGTGGCGAAGAGCGATGCAGCCGCGAGTGCCGCAGCGGCGAGAGGAAGGCGAATCGTCATGTCTGTCACTCCGTTTCTGGGGGTCTGGGTCGGTCGAGGCTCGCTGCTTTTCCTGGCGCCGGATCCCGGCGGCTGGGCCTGGCTTCGCGCCGCTTTGGCCGGGGGTGGGGCCGTCGGGTTGTGCAAGCGTGGACATAGGCTATCCCCCCCCCGAACCTTGCCAATCCCCGGATCAGGGGGTAACGCCACGCGTGCCGGCGGGGCCGACCGGCATCCGGTGCGATGCGGCCGGCGGCCCTGCAGGCCGTAAAATCGACCCCTTTGCAGATTTCGAGGTGTTCCATGTCGATGTCCGACCGCGACGGCAAGATCTGGATGGATGGCGAGCTCGTCGACTGGCGCGACGCCAGGATCCACGTCCTCACGCATACGCTGCACTATGGCTGCGGCGCCTTCGAGGGCGTGCGCGCGTACAACACCGTGAACGGCACGGCGATCTTCCGACTGCGCGAGCACACCGAACGGCTCTTCAACAGCGCCAAGATCCTGCGCATGAAGATTCCGTTCTCGTTCGAGCAGGTGATGGACGCGCAGCGCGAGGTGGTGCGCGCGAACAAGCTCGAGTCGTGCTACCTGCGGCCGCTGACATGGATCGGCGATACCAAGCTCGGCGTCAGCCCGAAGGGCAACAAGATCCATCTGATGGTCGCCGCCTGGCCGTGGGGTGCCTACCTCGGCGAGGAGGGCATGAAGCGCGGCATCCGCGTCAAGATCAGCAGCTATACGCGCCACCACGTCAATATCACGATGACGCAGGCGAAGGCGGTGAGCAACTACTCGAACTCGATCCTCGCCAACATGGAGGCGCTGGACGACGGCTACGACGAGGCGATGCTGCTCGACGCGTCGGGCTTCGTCAGCGAAGGGGCCGGCGAGAATCTCTTCATCGTCAAGGGCGGCGTCGTCTATACGCCCGACCTGTCGGCCGGCGCCCTGAACGGCATCACGCGCAATACGGTGTTCGCGATCTGCCAGGACCTCGGGCTGAAGCTGGTCGAGAAGCGCATCACGCGCGACGAGGTCTATATCTGCGACGAGGCCTTCTTCACCGGCACCGCGGCCGAGGTGACGCCGATCCGCGAGCTCGACCGCATCGAGCTCGGCAGCGGCTCGCGCGGCCCGATCACCGAGAAGATCCAGAATGCGTTCTTCGATATCGTCAATGGACGCAACCCGAAGTACGCCGAGTGGCTGACCAAGGTGTGACGGCGATGAGCGATGCAAGCAGCGAGACCGGGGCGGCGGTCGAGGTGACCGCCAAGGACATGCCGGCGCCCGGCACGATCTTCTGCCCGAATCCGAAGATGCGGCTGTGGAACGCCCATCCGCGCGTCTACTTCGATATCGGCACGACCGGCGAGGCACGCTGCCCGTACTGCGGAACGCGCTATCGCCTGAAGGCAGGCGAGGCGATCGGTGCGCACTGACCCCGAACTTGCGCCGCGCCTGAAGCAGCGCTGTCGATGACGCGCAGCCTCGTCATCGCGCCGCAGTGGATCGGCGACGCGGTGATGAGCGAACCGCTGCTGGCGCGGCTCGCGGCGCGCGGCGAAACGCTTGCGGTGGCCGCGCTGCCTTGGGTCGCGCCGGTCTACCGGGCGATGCCGCAGGTCGGCGAAACGATCGAACTGCCGTTTGCCCACGGCCGGCTCGACTGGTCCGCGCGGCGCCGGATCGGGCGCGAATTGCGCGGCCGTTTCGACGCCGCCTACGTGCTGCCGAACTCGTTCAAGTCGGCGCTGCTGCCGTTTCTGGCGCGCATCCGGCTGCGCACCGGCTATCTCGGCGAAGCGCGCTACGGGGTGCTGAACCGGCGCCTCGCGAATGTCCCCGGCCGGCCGCCGATGGTCGCCTTCTACAGCGCGCTCGCCGGCGACGGCGCAGCCGGCGACGCCCAGCCGCGGCTGCATCTCGATGCCGCGCGCATCGCCGCGGCGGCGCAGCGGGCCGGCGTCGCACCGGGCGGCTACTGGGTCTTCGCGCCCGGCGCCGAGTACGGGCCGGCCAAGCGCTGGCCGGCGGCGCACTATGCATCGCTCGCACGCGCTTTGCACGAGCAGGATGGGTTGCCGGTCCTGCTGCTCGGCTCGGCCAAGGAAGCGGGGCTGTGCCGCGAGATCGCGCTGCAATCCGGCGCCGCGTGCGAGGTGCTCGCCGGGCAGATGTCGCTTGCCGACTCGATGGCGTTGATCGCCGCCGCGCGCGGCGTCGTCAGCAACGACTCCGGCCTGATGCACGTGGCCGCCGGGTTCGGCGTGCCGCAGGTCGCGCTGTTCGGCTCGACGAGCCCCGAACATACGCCGCCGCTGAATCCGAACGCGCGCGTGATCTGGTTGAAGGAGGAGTTGCAGCTCGACTGCGCGCCCTGCTTCGCCCGCAGCTGCCGCTTCGGCCATACCCGCTGCCTGACCGAGATCGCGCCGCAGCGCGCGCAGGACGCGCTGCTGCAGGCGGTGGCGGGCAGGCGCACCGAGCCGCAATGACCGCGCCCGATCGTCCCGAGTTCTATCCCGCGCCGCGCGACGACCCATCGCCCGCGCCGGACGGGGTGCCGGCCTTTGCCGCCGATCCGCGGCTGCATCAGGCGCTGGCCGGCGCCGGCACGTCGGTCTGGGAATGGCACGTGACGACCGACCGGCTCGGCGATCTGGACGAGGGCACCGCGATGCTCGGCTATGCGCGCGGCGAGATCGCATCGACGCAGGCGGCCTGGAATGCGCTGATGCATCCCGACGACCGCGCCGGCAACGACGCCGCCTACGAGCGCCACGCGCGCGGCGAGGCAGCGATCTACGAGCACGAATACCGCATCAAGGCGCGCGACGGCTCGTGGCGCTGGATGTCCGAGCGCGGCCGCATCGTCGAGCGCGCGCCAGGCGGCGCCCCGCTGCGCATGCTCGGCACGCAGACCGATATCTCGGAGCGCAAGCGCGCCGAGGGACTGGCGCTCGAGCTTGCCGAGCGGCTGCACAAGATCACGCGCCACGTGCCGGGCATGGTGTTCCAGTTCGCCAGGCGGCCCGACGGCAGCGGATATTTCCCCTTCGTCAGCGAGCGCTGCCTGGCGCTGACCGGCATCGCGCCGGAGGCGCTGCGCACGGATGCGACGATCATGCTGCGCGCCACCGAGCGCGCCGACCGTGAGCGTGTGCGGGAGTCGATCAACCGCTCGATGCAGCGGCTCCTGCCTTGGCGCTGCGAATTCCGGCTCCATCTGCGCGGCGGCACGGTGCGCTGGCTGCGCGGCAGCGCGACGCCGCAGGCCGAGGCCGACGGCGCCGTGCTCTGGCACGGCTATCTCGAGGATGTGAGCGAGCTCCACGAGCTCGAGCAGGCGCGGCTGGCGCGCACCGCGGCGGAGGCCGCGAACCGGGCGAAGACCGAATTCCTGTCGCACATGAGCCATGAACTGCGCACCCCGCTCAACGCCGTGCTCGGTTTCGCGCAATTGCTGCAGATCGACGGCGCCGAGCCGCTCGGCGTGCGCCAGCAGCGCCACGTCGCGCTGATCAAGGAGGCCGGCGAACATCTGCTGGAGATGATCAGCGAGCTGCTCGACCTGACACGCGTCGAGGCGGGGCGGCTCGAGGTCGCGCTCGCGGACGTCGGACTCGCGCCGCTGCTGCGCGAATGCGTGGACATGCTGCAGCCGCTGGCCGACGCGGTGGGCGTCGCGATCGGGGTCGGGGCGTGCGACGCGGCGCCGGCGGTGCGCGCCGACCGCACGCGCTTGAAGCAGGTGCTCGCCAATCTGCTGTCCAACGGCATCAAGTACAACCGGCGCGGCGGCAGCGTCGAATTGCGGGTGCGCGCCGGGGCGCGGCGCATCATGATCGACGTCGTCGACGACGGTGCGGGCATCGCCGCGAAGGATGTTGCTGCGCTGTTCGAACCCTTCAACCGCCTCGCCCAGCGCCACAGCGGCATCGAGGGCACCGGCATCGGCCTGGCGCTCAGCCGCGCGCTGGTGCGCGCGATGGGCGGCGATATCGCGGTGCGCTCGCGACCCGGCGCCGGCTCGACGTTCAGCGTCGAGCTGCCGCCTGCGGGCGCCGCCGATCCGCCACACGCGCCGCGCGCCGGGGCGGATTCATGAAAGCGAGATCGATATGAGCGAGCGCGCCGAATTCATCCTCACCCTGTCGTGCCGCGACCGGCCCGGCATCGTGCATGCCGTCGCGGGGCTGCTCTACGAGGTCGGCTGCAACATCATCGATTCGCAGCAGTTCGGCGACCTGCCGGCGGCCGACGACGCACAGTGCCTGCACGCGACCGGGCTCTTCTTCATGCGGGTCCACTTCTCCGCCCCCGCAGGGCTCGCCGACCTCGGTGTGCTGCAGACGCTCTTTGCGCCGACGCGCGAGCGCTTCGAGATGGAACTGCGGCTGCACGCGCTCGCCGACCGGCCGCGCGTGTTGCTGATGGTGAGCCGCGAGGGTCATTGCCTGAACGATCTGCTGTTTCGCTCGCGGTCGGGGCAATTGCACGCCGAGATCGCGGCGATCGTCTCGAACCATCCCGACTTCGGCTCGCTTGCCGCGAACTACGGCGTCGCATTTCACCACCTGCCGCTTGCCGCCGGCGCGCCGGCCGAGGCGAAGGCGGCGCAGGAGCAGGCGGTGCGCGATCTGATCGAGCGCGAACGCATAGACCTCGTCGTGCTTGCCCGCTATATGCAGATCCTGAGCCCGGCGCTGTGCGGCTTCCTGAAGGGCCGCGCGATCAACATCCACCACAGCTTCCTGCCGAGCTTCAAGGGTGCGCGGCCCTACCTGCAGGCGCACGACCGCGGCGTGAAGCTGATCGGCGCGACGGCGCACTATGTGACCGCGGATCTCGACGAAGGCCCGATCATCGAGCAGGACGTCGCGCGCGTCGACCACAGCCTGGATGCCGACGATCTGGCCGCCGTCGGCCGCGATGTCGAAAGCGTCGTCCTCGCGCGCGCCGTGCGCTGGCACGTCGAGCACCGCGTGCTGATGAACGGCCCGAAGACGGTCGTCTTCCGTTAGCGATGGCCAGGTTCCCGCCTTCCGCGATCGGTTCCCCGGACGAGGCCGAGGCCGGCTTCTACGAGGCCTTGCAGCAAGGCAATATCGTGCGCCTGATGGCGGCCTGGGCCGACGACGACGGCATCGTCTGCATCCATCCCGGCTGGCCGAGGCTGGTCGGCGCGGCGGCGATCCGCGACTCGTACGAGCGGATATTCGCCCACGGCCCGGTCGATGTCTGGCCCGGGGATACGTTGCGCTGGCAGGCCGGATCGACGGCGGTGCACAGCGTCGTCGAGCGCGTCGGCGTGCTCACCCCGCAGGGGCTGCATGCGGTGCACGTCCTGGCGACCAACGTCTACCTCAAGACCGCGCTCGGCTGGCGCCTCGTCGCGCACCACGCGAGCCCGGGCACGGCCGGCGAGCCGGCCGAGGCGGCACCGCCGTCGTCGGCGATTCACTGATGCACGACTATCGCGCGCCGCGCTGGCTCGCCGGCTCGGGTTTCGCCGGCGGCAATCTGCAGACGATCTGGCCGGCGCTTTTCGCACGCCGCTACGACGGCGCCGCGCCGGCCCTGCGGCGCGAGCGCTGGGCGACGCCGGACGGCGACTTCATCGACGTCGATTTCGGTGCCGATCCGCCGCCCGGTGCCGAAGCGCCCTGGCTCGTGCTGTTCCACGGCCTCGAGGGCTCGTCGGCCAGCCACTACGCGCAGGCCTTCGCGCACTGGGCGCGCAGCCACGGCTGGGCGTTCGCGGTGCCGCACTTTCGCGGCTGCTCGGGCGAGATGAATCTCGCGCCGCGCGCCTACCATTCGGGCGATTTCGAAGAGATCGGCTGGATGCTCGGGCGCCTGCGCGCGCGCAGCGCTGCGCCGCTGGTCGCGGTCGGCGTCTCGCTCGGCGGCAATGCGCTGCTGCGCTGGGCCGAGGAAGCGGGCGAAGGCGCGGCGCGCGTCGCGCGCTGCGTCGCCGCGATCTCGTCGCCGATCGACCTCGCGGCCGGCGGCCGCGCGATCGGGCTCGGCTTCAACCGGCTCGTCTATACGCGCATGTTCCTGCGCACGATGCGGCAGAAGGCGCTCACCAAGCTCGCGCAGCATCCGGGGCTTTTCGATCGCGACGCGATGCTCGGCGCGCGCGACCTGTACGCCTTCGACAATATCTTCACCGCACCGCTGCACGGCTTTCGCGATACCGACGACTACTGGGCGCGTGCATCGGCCAAGCCGCAGCTCGGCCGCATCCGCATCCCCGCGCTCGTCGTCAACGCCCTCAACGACCCCTTCGTGCCGGCGGCGAGCCTGCCGACCGCGGCGCAGGCCGGGCCACGCGTCACGCTCTGGCAGCCGGCGCAGGGCGGGCATGCCGGGTTTCCGGCCGGCCCGCCGCCGGGCCATCTTGCCAGCATGCCCGAAGCGGCCATGCGGTGGGCACGGACCGAAAGCTGAGAGCCCCCCCAGGGGCCGGGCCTTGCCCGTCCCGGCCCCCCGCGGGGGCGCAAGAAAACTTGGGGCGGCCCGGCGTTTTCT
>JACSRM010000130.1 GCA_014879745.1 Burkholderiaceae bacterium
GGTTCAACACGGGAGCCAGCTTCTCAGCTTTGCGATCGATGCGGAAGATGACTTTGCGGAACGCTTACTCTACCGCGACAAGGAGTCGGCGTTCAAGCCGTTTCTCATCGAGAAGCCCCTCTGGATATTTGTCGGCGGCAGCGTCACCGCCACCCTGGCCAAGCAGGATGCTTCCGACATCGTGGAGATCCTCAAGTTCCTGGCCGGCTATGTAGCCAACCGAACCGGCAGCGTGCAACGCATCGAACGTGTGTTGAACCAAGGCCTGGTCACGGCGACCGGCAAGAACCTGTTCGCTGGCCGCTTCGCGTATCTCAACACCTGCGGCCTCACCGCAGCCCAAGTGTTCGACGAGACGCTGGCCGTGCTCTTCAACGCGCCCGGTGGTGGCCAGCTCTACATCGAGAACCTGAAGGGCGCGACAGGCGAAGTGGCGCTGCGCATGGGGGCTGAGAACGAGCCGTTCGGTGTCATCAACGTGGGGGACGACGCCAAGCTCGTCAAGCTGTGCGAAGACAACAAGCTCGCGACAGGCGATCTCGAGTTTTCAGGCTCTCTCTTCCACGACATCAACAAGCCGCACTCCCAGGTGAATCTGTTGATCGGATCGAAGAAGTTCACCGAAGGCTGGAGCAGCTGGCGCGTCTCCACCATGGGGCTGATGAACGTCGGCAAGGGCGAAGGCGCCCAGATCATCCAGCTCTTCGGCCGCGGGGTGCGGTTGAAGGGCTACGAGATGAGCCTCAAGCGCAGTGGGAAGACGCAGCTGCCTGACGGCATGGATCGGCCCAAGCACATCGCAGCGCTGGAGACGCTGGGCATCTTCGGCATCCACGCCGACTACATGGCCCAGTTCCGCGACTTCCTGGAAGAGGAAGGCCTGCCCACCAACGATGACCGCATTGAGTTCCTGCTCCCGGTCATCAAGAATTTGGGTACGCAGAAGCTCAAGACCATCCGGCTGAAGAAGAAGATCAACGGCGTCCACACCGAGTTTGGCGACGCCTATCGGAAGCTCGGGCCGATCCCGACCGTGAGCCACCCCGACCCTGCAACAGACCGCAGCACCGAGTACCTGCAGAAGAACCAGGTCATCCTGAACTGGTACCCAAAGATACAGGCCATGAAGTCAGGCGGGCTCGTCGGCGGCGACGCCGACGCTGCGCCCAACGAGGCGCACCTGGGGCCGCGTCACGTGGCCTTTCTGGATGTCGATCAGCTGTACTTCGAGCTTGAACGCTTCAAGGCAGAACGCGGCTGGTACAACCTGAACATCACGCGCCAGGGTGTCGAGGGCCTGCTTGCCGACCAGAGCTGGTATCAACTGCTGATTCCGCCCGAAGAGCTGGCGTTCGATTCGTTCGAGCGAGTCCGCCTCTGGCAGGAGATCGCGCTGGCGCTGCTGAAGAAGTACGTCGAGCGTTACTACACCTTCCGCAAGCGCGAGTGGGAGCTGCCCCACCTGGAGTACCGCGATCTGGAAGCAGACGACCCGAACTTCCTGGGCGTGACCGAAGCATTCAACGACAGCTACTACCGCATCCTGCTCGACAAGTCGCAGGAAGAGATCGCCACCAAGCTGGAAGAACTCAAGGCCACCATCGTCAAGGGTGAGCTGAAGGCCTGGGAGTTTCAGGGCCTGAAGACGATCCTGTTCGGCAGGCATCTCTACCAGCCGCTGCTGTACCTGGACTCAAAGATCGTCGAGATCAGCCCGGCGCCGTTGAACAAGGGCGAACGCCTGTTCATCGAAGACCTGAAGGCCTTCCACGACGGGCATCCCGCGTTCTTTCAGGGCAAGGAGCTCTACCTGCTGCGCAACCTGAGCAAGGGCCGAGGCGTGGGCTTCTTCGAAGCAGGCAACTTCCACCCCGACTTCATCGTGTGGCTGCTCGTCGGTGGGCAACAGCACGTCATCTTTGTCGACCCAAAGGGGATTCGAAATCTCGGGCCTACGGATCCGAAGATCCAGTTTCACGAGACGATCAAGGAGATCGAGCAGCGTCTCGGCGACCCCGCGATCCGCCTGCAGTCCTTCATCGTTTCGAACACGCCGTCGCACACAATGCGCATGCTCTGGCACATGGAGAAGGCCGACATGCAGAAGCGGCACATCCTCTTTCAGGAAGAGGACAAGGAAACGTATGTGCGGAGCATGCTGGAGGCAGTTTGCCAATGAGGTACGAGCTTCGGCCGTTTGTCGGTATCTTCGTAAACGCGCTCGCCGGCGACGTGTGCGTTGTGGCAATGCGCCGAGCTGAGTCGATGTTGACTCCGACTGATCACGTGCGCTGACGGGGATGGAGATGTCGTCTACCAGTGGGGCGGTTAGACAGCGGTTGTCCGAAATCGCGGCACACATCGATGCGAACCGTGTGCAGGCCGCGAGTGACGCCATGGCATCGCTCTTTCGAAGTCAGCCCGTTGAATCATTGGAGCTTCTGGCACCAGAACTGCGCGAGCAAATAGGGCGCCTGCTGCCACGGAGAAGGCGTGACCTGGGTGCGATGCTCGACGATGCCTTGAGCCGGACATCGCGTCCGCCGGTCCAGGTGGTGAAAGCCGGAGAAGTTGTTGCCCGTCCCCGGCCCAGCCGTCCAATTCAATCGTCGATCGAACGCTATCGAACCCGTCTGGCCGATCTCGGCAGGTTCCACATCTTCCAGTGGGCTACTTACTACAGAGAGACCGTTCTCTACCTTTTCAAGGATCTCCAGGATGAGCTTCGCGGCCGCGAGGAATGGCAGCCCATGCTTGACGAAGTTTCTAGGGCCTTGGCGGAGCATGCGCAAGACATCTTTAGCCGCGGGTTTCAACACCTAGATAGCAAGGGGGTATCGAACGAGGTTGCTGAGATCAAGTCTATCAATGGGCTCCAGAAGTTTCTCTACCTCGTGGTCACACTTCTGCTTGAGCAACGGGACGGCATCAAGAATTCAAGAGATGCCCGCCTGTTGTGGGACATCGCGTCGTCGTTGATCGTCGGCGTCCTGCGGGGTTATGGGCGACTTGACGCCGGCGATATGCAAGGGTGGGTATTGCTTCGTCGGAGTCTACGGACTTGGCTGCCGCCACTCGGTTTCACGCGCGGCGCCGACGCTCTGCAACTCATTCAGGACTTCCCCTCTACTGAGCGCCCTGATGACATATTCGTCACGATCGTTCCAGCGCTGCTGGGCGTGGAGAAGTTCGGCAACAGATTCCATGGCGCCGACTTCATGCTGCCGCGTCTCAGTAGGGTAGCGATTGGTGAGCCGCCGCGCCTTGATCTCACGTATACGACGTCCGAGAGCGGCAGTACACGAGAGCTCATCGTTTCTTGCTTCTTTCAAGGCACCGTTGCTGAAGCCCGCGTCCTCGCTGAAGCGGTAGCGCTGCGCGCAAGCGCTGTGGTCGTGAAAACTCGTGGTCTGGCTAAGACGTGGATTGACGGGCAACAGGCAAGCCCCGTGCTCGATGCGAGCGACGTCCTGCCTATCGCGGAGCAGACCGAGAACTTCTCAGAGATGGTGCGGGCCTCACTCGAGACTAGCGCGCACGCCCAATCCGACCTTATCGACGCCGACTCTCTTGGTCGGAACTTTGCCCGCGAGTTCCCCCTCGAGGACCCCGACTTCCGCAAGCTGTTCTTGGTGGAACGCCACAGCGTGAAGAGGCTGCTGGAGCAATTCGAGGAAGGTTCGGGAATCCATCTTTGGTGCAGCGTACGCAGATCCGGCAAGACCACTGCAGTGAGTAGTCTGTCTGACATGACCGCCAGATCCGTGGTCGTCTTTCAGACCATGGATCATCAGCCCAATCAACCGGAGCTAAATGTCTTCCTGAAACGTGTTCGGGACGCGTTTGCCGCTAGACAAGGCATTGCAGAGGACTTCTTCGCGAAGGTCGTACGGGAATGCGCTCTTTCGAACGCGCCGATTGACTACGAGCAGCGAAAGGTCGTCCTCATCATCGATGAGTATGAGACCCTGTTTGGAATGATTCTGGCCTACACGTCGGACGACGTTGGGCTGCGCTACCTGGTCGCTCAGCCATTACTGAGCCAGATGGTGGGTTTCGCTGCAAGCAACTTGCTTGTCTTCATGGGGCAGCGCCCCGACGCGCACCTAATATTGTCATCGCAGAATCAGCTCAGTCCGCTGGTCCGGCAACACAACTTTCCACTGTTCGAGCACTTTGCCGGGGCTACTGATACCGAGTTCACTCAGTTTTTGCGTCGTGTCCTCACTGAGAAACTTCCATTTGCTCCAAGCTTCGCCGACGTGGTCTTTCATGAGACTAGCGGGCACCCCTACCTGACTGTCAACCTGCTCGTCGACCTCTGTGACTGGCTCATCCAGAATCGTAGGAAGGAGGGTCACGGCGACCTTGATTCCGCTGTGTACGCCGCCTTTGCCAAGGACCGCTTGTCTCAGGCGGCCCTTGAACGAAGCCCTTACTACTCGTTCTTCCACGGAATGCTGAGCGAATACTTGAGCGAGTTGGGCCGACGCAATGAACCTTGGCTGTATGCAGTCTCTAGCATACTGATCCAGATTGCTCGCAAGCACCCGAAGAGTTTTGGAAGCTCGCTGCCCGGATTCCAGCAGATCGCGGCTCCCTACGGACCGGTGGCGCGCGCGACGCCCGAGCGCCTGCTTGCCAGTGCCGTCATGTCGAACTTCCTGAAGGAAAGCGATGGGCAGGTATTCCCTGGAATTCGATTGATGGCGCGACTCGCGGCTTCTGCGGTTCCCAACGTGAACTGAGCGATGCAATACACACCGGATCGCATTAAGCAGCTGATCACGCTACTCCCTTGGACCCCGGGGGAGCGACTCCGAGTACTTTGGGTGAGGCTCTCCGAGGAGGGGCGACAGGCTTTTGCCGCCCAGCTTGGCTGTGTCCAGGCAGATGAGGCCATTGTCCCCGTGATTCTTCGGGAGCCTTTGTTCACAAGTGCAAACGCTCTGTTGTCTGACGTGAATAGGTTGATTGATGGAAATCGCGGGGCGATTGAGCAACTGCCCGCGCAAGGGCTGCAAAGGATCTCGTTGGTAGTGCTCTCCAAGGACGACTTTCGACTACCGCAGATTGGCTCTCCGATTGTGCTTCCGATGTGGTTCCCAGTCCTTGGGGGAATTGAGTCGAGCTTCAGAATCTGTGACCTCGCGCACCAGTCCGAGGTCTCGATGCTCAATTGCCCTGAGGTACGTGCCGAAAATCTGGCGGAACTGGTGCTTGATCTGGAGTCGGCGCTAGTTGAGCGCTTGTCCGCTCTGCAGGCGGCGCGGCCAGATGAGTTGACCAAGTTCATTAAGACGGCATGCGGCGTCGTAGGAACAAATGGTGAGGTCGCAGCACTGCTGAGCGACTTTCAGGCGCACATCTCTGCGGCGTCAGCCAACCCACGTTTCTACAGGCCTGATGGGACGCGCATGACTTCCCTGGCGACACGGCTCATACGTTTAGTGCTGAACAACAGCCCGAAGGAGCTGGCGAAGCACTGCGACGTTCTCGCCGTCTGCCTGGGTGACAGTGGCGCGATTTCGATAAGGCCATCGCTGATCTCGGCCATGCTGAGGCCTGGTTCGCGTCTCGAGATTCCTCAGGCCAACATGCACTCGGTGTTGCTTTGCCTATATCAGGCATACCAGCTGATGAACGGATCGGCGCACGCCGGTGAGTTCGGAACGTATCCAGTGTCTTTGCTTTACTCAACATCAAGCGATCTTCGGCGTTGCTTGCAGGATGCGGCAAGGTTCGTTCGTGCACTGCCGGGCTCTCACCATAGTTGACCTCTTGCCCGACATCGTCGTCGGGGGTTGGGCATCTGGGTGCGTATTGAGGGATATCGAAAACTCGCAGGGAAGATAAGCACAATGTATCAATCTGGCTTGACGATCAAGGACGCGCTAGATGCGGTCAGCAAGAACCACTATGTGCTTCCGGCCATCCAGCGGGAGTTTGTCTGGAAGCCCGAACAGATTTGCAGGCTGTTCGACAGTCTGATGCAAGGCTATCCCTTCGGTACTTTTCTCTTCTGGAGGGTCGAACCCGAGAAGAGCGCGGAGTTCAAATTCTTCGGGTTCGTCCAGCACTTTCACGAACGCGATGCAGCTCACTGTCCTGAGCTGGGAACGCTCCCTAATCGTGAGCTGACGGCCGTGCTCGACGGCCAGCAGCGGCTCACAGCACTGAACATTGGCCTCCGGGGTTCCATGGCGATCAAGGAGCCGAACAAGTGGCGGACGAACCCCAACGCGTTCCCTAAGCGTATTCTGCACATCGACCTGATGGCAGCGCGCGGCGATGACGACGAAGGTGAAGCCTACCGGTTTCGATTCCTTGAGCCCCAGAAGGCTGCCGCCGATTCGGACACCTTGTGGTACCCGGTACCCGACATTCTGACCATTCCCAATGTGGCCAAATTGTCGCAGTGGCTGTACGGGAAGATGAACGGTCGGGGCATCACCGCGGATAGCGATGTTTTCAATCGGGCCAGCGACACATTGCACCAGCTCTACCAGGTGGTGCAAGTCGTCCCCAATCTGACCTTCTACACCGAGCGTAGCCAGGAGCTTGACCGAGTGCTGCGGATCTTTATCCGTATGAATTCTGGTGGCACAGTTCTCTCGTACTCAGACCTACTGCTCAGCATTGCCGTCGCGCAGTGGTCGAAACTGGATGCACGGCAAGAGATTCACGGGCTGGTCGACGACATCAACCGCATCGGTGCCGGATTCAATCTTTCCAAGGACTTCGTGCTCAAGGCGGGCTTGATGCTGGCAGATATTGCCAGCGTTGGCTTCAAGGTCGAGAACTTCAACCGCGCCAACATGAGCACGCTGGAGAAGGTGTGGGCAGACGTTCGGCGCGCCACCATCTTGACAGTGGAACTGGCCGCCTCGTTTGGCCTGGCTGAGCAGACGCTCCGCGCGGACAGCGCGTTGCTGCCGATCGCCTACTACATCTTCAAGCGGAACCCGCCCGAGAACTGGCTGGGCCATCCAAGCTACGCTGCTGAGCGAGAGACGATCCGCAGCTGGCTCGTTCGTTCGCTGCTGAAGTCATCAGGCATCTGGGGCAGCGGCTTGGATACGCTGCTGACCGCGCTGCGCGATGTCATCCGGGTCGATCACGCGTCCTTCCCAGGCGATGCCCTGGAGAAGGTCATGGCTGCGCGGGGCAAGTCACTCTCGTTCGGTCCTGAGGAGGTGGACGATCTGCTGGACATGGAGTACGGCGACCGCAGGCTGTTTCCTCTGCTATCGATCCTGTTCCCGTTCATCGATGTGCGGCAGCTGCATCACATCGACCACTTCTTTCCGAAAAGCCAGTTGCAGCGCCGCAAACTGGAGAAGGCTGGGTGCAATCCCGCGTACGCCGAGGAGTGTTTGGCCGCCCGGGACCGCCTCGGCAATCTGCAGCTGCTGGAGGGGCTGCTGAACGTGTCAAAGAACGATAGCCTCCCGGCGCCTTGGATGGAGTTGACCTATCCGGATCCCACTGTGCGTCAGGCAGTTTTGGATCGCCACGATCTTGGATTTGCGCCGGCAACACACCAGGACTTCATGTCGTTCTACAACGCGCGTCGCGAGAGGCTGCGTGCCAGGCTTGCGATTCTGTTGACCCGGACCGAATAGACGAGTGCTGCTCGGTCCATGGTCACCTTGCGCTGCCGCCACAATTTACGCAGGGCTTCGACCGCTGCCTCGTGGCCGGCCTTGCTGCGCAGCTTGTAGCAGTCGATGATCGTCGTTGGGACCGAACTCTACGCCTGCGCCGGCGCAATCGACCTGGGCGACCGGGTGCGCGCCGGCGGGAAAGAGGGCATCGGCTCTCCGGAACGGCGCCACAGCCACATTGGGAAGCTTGTCTCAGCGGCGTCGAGACCAGGCGCAGCCTCCTCCAGGCCCGCCGGCACGATGAACAGCATCGGCGCCGACCCTTCGCAGTCGGTGAGCGCGACGCTCGCGATCCTGTCTCCTGTCCCGAGGTTGTAGGGCAAGCCCTTCACGAACGCGCGGTTTTCGTCGACGAGCTTGTCCAGGAGCTGCATCTCGAACCCATCCTCCACTGGAAGCCACTGCCGAGTCACCGGCATCAGGCACAGCTCGTGGATCGCCGGAACGCCGGCACTGCTCACGCCAAAGGTGGCGATCATCACCATGTGGATGTCGTCACTGGCGCCCCAGAGCGCCAGCTCGGACTCGAAGCGCCGGCCGAGCCGCCGGTACAGCTGTTCGTCGATCGCGAAGGCCTGGTCGGGCATGTGCTTGACGATCGCTTTGAAGCCGTAACGTGCCGGCACGATCTCCTTGACCTCACAGATCAGCAGCATCAGCTGCTGCGCTTTCCCAAGAGCAGGCACGGCGGTTTGCCACTGCGACAAGCGGCGGGCGTTGATCGAGTCGCGCTCTTCGACGGAGAACGGTTCCGGCACGTAGAGCCGGGCTCGCAGGGCATCACCGCGGGCGAGCTTGTGCTCGGCTGCGTGGAGCAGATGCCTCCGTACCGTGGCCCATGTTCGCTTTCCGGCGAACCCGGGATGCCAGCGCGTCAGCTCGGCCTGGTCCCACAGGTAGTGGAGCAGGCCGCGAAGCGACAGCTTGGTGCCGGTGGAGGAAACGCTGCCGCCCTCGCCGCCAATGGGCGGCATCGTCGACCGCCCCGGCATCTTGGTCAGCGGGAAATCCAGCTTGAGCGTCGTTTCGCCGGTGGCCGGGTCTTCGGTGATCGCGCTGCCCAGCACCTGCCCCAGGCCGGAGAACTCGGCCGGCGGTTCGTAGGAAGGGCAGTCGGGTGCGTGATGGCTGCCGGTGTCAGGCATGCGCTTGACGATGTAGCCCTCGCCGAGGCGGGCCACGTACATCTCGACGCCTTCGACCAAGCACATGCAGCGTGGGCGCTGGTGGGCCGCGTGAGCGTCGGCAACGGCATCGGCGAAGCCTCGCGCCCCGACCTCGAAACGCCGGCCGGCAATCTCGTAGACCGCAGCCGGCGCCGTGATGCCCTGGGCCGAAGTTTCCACGGGTGTGGTCTCACCGCACGGGTGCCGGCGCGGCGCGGTCGCGCGTGCGCTGCATCTCGGGCGTGGGGACGACGACCGGGCGCTGCGACGGCGCTGCCTTGTCGTAGACCTTCACCTTGGGCACCTGGCCGTCGCGGATGCGCTGGGCCAGCTTCTCGGTCGCGGCGGCCATCACGGCGGCGCGCTGCTTCTCGGGCACCTTCTTGGCGACCAGCACCGCCTCGATGGCGGCGAGCACCGCCTTGCGGCCACCGCCGCCGCGGGCGGATGCCTTCTCGGCCGGCGCTGCCGCTGCACCGCCACTCGCATCGCGGGCCAGTTC
>JACSRM010000329.1 GCA_014879745.1 Burkholderiaceae bacterium
GCCCAGGTACCCTTGCCGACGACGCCGTCGACGTCGAGGCCCTGCTCGCGCTGGAACGCGGCGACCGCGACCTCGGTGCCGGGGCCGAAGTCGGCGTCCACCGCGAGCATGAAGCCGAGGCCGCGCAGCGCGCGCTGCAGCTCCGTGACGGCCTCGCCCTTCGAGCCGCGGCGCAGCACCGGCCGCCCGCCGGCCGGCGGCGCCTCGCCGGCGAGCACGAAGCCTTCGATCCGCGCGATCGCCGTCTTCGCCTTCGTCGTGCACAGGCGCCGGTCGTCGAGGCCGTTCGTGCCGCCGTTGACGAGGCGCGTCACTTCGACGATGTCGTCGCGGTCGCAGGCGGCGTTGATGCTGCGCTTCTTCCAGTATTCGCAGGCGATGCGCAGCGACAGCACCGGCTCGGCGGCTAGTTCGGGGTCGCCTTCGAGGTCGACGCCGAGGATCGCGCCGAGCGCGCGGTAGTTGGCGCGGCCGGTGAGCTGCAGCAGCCCGCGCCCCTTGTAGCGCGGCCCGTCGCCGGGCTGGTTGTTGCCGAGGTCGGCGCGGCCTTCGTAGCGCGCGCCGGAGGCGAACTCCTCGGTCGTGCGAAAGCCGGCCGACTCGTGACACGTCTGGCCGAGGAAGTGCGCGATCCGCAGCCGGGTGTCGATCTTGTAGGGCTCGAGCGTCTGCGCCAGCACCGCGCCGACCGCCGAGATGATCGCGTCCTGCTTGACGAAAAGCTCACCGCTGAAGTGCGGCGCGACTTCGCGCATGGTTTGGGCATCGACCTGGATCATTCGGCTCTCCTCGGGGGTTGACGGCGGTTCGGCCGGCGCGGCCGGTGCAGCGCGACTCTGAGGCAAACGCGGGCCGCTTGCCAATCCCTATCTTCGCTACGGCACGCCTAGCGGGCGTTGCGCTGAACCGGCGGCAACTCGAACCCGGTCGGGTCTTCGGCGATGCCGGCGCGCGCGAACAGGTCCGGCCCGAGCACCGAGGCCGCCGCGCCGGCGCAGGGCAGGTTCGCGATGCGCCGGCCGTGCTTCTCGACGACAACGCCAGCCCGGCTGCCCCAGCCGCGGCCGATCGCCGTGTAGACGACGTAGCGGTACGGCGGGTTCGCGAACGCGAGATACGCCCCGCCTCCGCCGGAGAACATCAGGCTGCCGCCGCGCACCGCGATGCGCCAATCGGCCGCCGCCACCGGCAACACGAACGGGCTGCCGTCCGACGTGCCGAAGCGGTACTGCACGACGCCCGCGTCCAGCGCCAGATCGGCCGACGCGCAGACCGACAGCAGTTTGCGCCCGGTGCTGCAGGCGAACAGCGTCTGCTCGCCGGCGGTGCAGTGCGATGCGGCGGCAGTGCCGTCCGCTACCGCATGCGGCTGCCCGGTCGCGAACAGCGCCGCCGCGAGCAGCGGCGCGCCCCGGCGCGCGAAGGCGGATGCAAGAGACATGGCCCGCGATCATAGGGGCCGGCACTGTTGCGACGCCGCCGATGGGGCGATGCGCCGCGGGCCAAGCCCGTTGCCGCCGGCCGGCGATACGATGCACCGTCCAGACGCCAAGGAGCCGCACGATGTCCGATCTGCTGAACCGCCAGACCCTCGCCGACCTGTTGCGCCGCACGGCGGCGCGGATGCCGCACAAGGCGGCAATCCGCTGCGGCGACGTCGCGTGGACGTGGCGCGAGTTCGATACCGTCTCCGGTCGGCTCGCGGCCGGGTTGCAGGCGCAGGGCATCGGCGCCGGCGACCGCGTCGCGGTGCTGGCGCGCAACTCGCATGCGTTTGCCGCGCTGCGCTTCGCGCTGGCGCGCATCGGCGCCGTGCTCGTGCCGGTCAACTTCATGCTGGGTGCCGAGGAGGCGGCGTACGTCCTGCGCCACTCGGGCGCGCGGCTGCTCGCGGTCGACAGCGGCCTTGCCGCGCTCGGCCAGCAGGCGGCGGCGCTCGACACGCGCGTCGAGCAACTGCTGTGGCTGCCGTCCGAGCAAGCGAGCGAGCCGCTCGCCGGCGCGCTGAGCTTCGACGCGCTCGCCGCGACGGCCCAGCCGCCGCAGGAGGCCGACATCGGCCGCGACCACCTGCTGCAGATCGTCTACACGAGCGGCACCGAGTCGGCGCCCAAGGGCGCGATGCTGACGCACGGCGCGGTGATCGACCAGTATGTGAGCTGCATCGTCGACGGCGAGATGGCCGAAGGCGACAGCGTGCTGCACGCGCTGCCGCTGTACCACTGCGCGCAGCTCGACGTCTTCCTCGGGCCCTGCGTCTATCTCGGCTGCGCGAGCGTCATTACGGCGGCGCCAACGCCCGACAACGTGCTGCCGCTGATCGAGCGCCACCGCATCAGCGCGTTCTTCGCGCCGCCGACGGTCTGGATCGGTCTGCTGCGCTCGCCGCTGTTCGACCGCTGCGACCTGTCGTCCCTGCGCAAGGGCTACTACGGCGCGTCGATCATGCCGGTCGCGGTGATGCGCGAGCTGAGCGAGAGGCTGCCGCACATACGGCTGTGGAATTTCTACGGCCAGACCGAGATCGCTCCGCTCGCGACCGTGCTCAAGCCCGAGGATCAGCTGCGCAAGCCCGGCTCGGCCGGCCGCCCGGTGCTCAACGTCGAGACGCGCGTCGTCGACGATGCGATGAACGACGTCGCGCCGGGCGAGGTCGGCGAGATCGTGCACCGCTCGCCGCAGCTGCTGCAGGGCTACTTCAACGACCCCGAGCGCACCGCGGCGGCGTTCGCCGGCGGCTGGTTCCATTCGGGCGACCTCGCGACGATCGACGACGAGGGCTACATCACCGTCGTCGACCGCAAGAAGGACATGATCAAGACCGGCGGCGAGAACGTCGCCAGCCGCGAAGTGGAGGAGGCGCTGTACCGGCTCGATGCGATCAGCGAGGTCGCCGTCGTCGGCCTGCCGCATCCGCGCTGGATCGAGGCCGTCACCGCCGTCGTCGTCGCCAAGGCCGGCCGCACGCTGACCGAGGCCGATGTGCTCGCGCACGCGCACGCACACCTCGCCACCTTCAAGTGCCCGAAGGCCGTCGTCTTCGTCGACAGCCTGCCGAAGAACCCGAGCGGCAAATTGTTGAAGCGCGAACTGCGCCAGCGCTTTGCGGGGCGATACGAGGCGCGTTGATGCGTGATGTATGATGCGCAGCATCAGGAGGTTCGACATGCGCACCACGCTCGCCATCGACGATGACATCCTCGCCGCCGCCAGACACCTTGCCGAGCGCGATCGCAAGAGCGTCGGAGAAGTGATCTCCGCGTTGGCCCGGCAGGGCATGGCGAGGGACGCTCGCACCGCACGGGCCAAGCGAAATGGCGTACCGCTGCTGCCGAGCCGCCGCGCGGCGGCCCCGGTGACGCCCGAACTGGTCAATCAGTTGCGCGACGAATTACCGTGACGGTGTACCTGCTGGACGTAAACGTCCTGATCGCACTGGTCGATCCTGCACACGTCCAGCATGACCAGGCCCACGATTGGTTTGCCCGTATGGGTCACCGGGGGTTTGCCACCTGCCCGCTGACCGAGAACGGCCTTGTCCGCATCATCGGGCACCCCAGATATCCGAACTCGCCCGGACCGCCAAGCGTTGTGCTGGAGTCGCTGGCCGCGATTCGAGGTCTGGCCGGGCACAGGTTCTGGCCCGACGACATCAGCATCGCCGACGCGGAGTTGTTCGCATCCGGTCTTCTCTCCAGCCACTCGCGCGTCACCGACAGCTACCTGCTCGCTCTCGCCCACGCCAACGCGGGGCGTCTCGCCACCATGGACCGCAAACTGGCCGCCGAGGTCGTGCCCGGCGGCAAGCACGCACTCGAGTTGCTCCCCTCCGGCTGACGATTCGGCGGCGACGGAGGCGCGCCTTCGAATTGCGCCGCGAGGCGCAACCCGCTCCGGTTCCCATGCCGCCGGCCGAGGCTCAGCCCAGGCCGCTTTCGACCGCCGCGATACGAGCCTGCTGCACCGCCTGGCCGACCGCCGGGCCGCGCAGGCCGCGTGCGAGCGCGGCGGCGGCGACCGCGCCGGCATCGCAGCCTTGCGCGAGGCCGAGCACGTGCAGCAGCCGTGCGCGCTGCGGATAGGCGGCAGCCTCGAAGCCGTGCCGGCCGCGCGCGTCGCATTCGCAGGCGAAGAGGATTTCGTCGAATCGCGCCGGCTTGCGAGATGCGTCGCAGCGTTCGAGCAGCCGCACGAGCGCGGCGGCGCCGAACTCGCCGCTGCGGTGGATATTGCCGTGCTCGCGGGCGACGACGACGGCGAGTTCGCGGCAGGCGGTCGGCACGCGCCAGCGTTCGCACAGCGCGTGCGTCAGGCGCACGCTGCGCTGCTCGTGGCCGAGGTGGCGCGGCCACTCGTCGGCCGGCGTCGTGCCCTTGCCGAGGTCGTGGCACAGGCAAGCAAAGCGCACCGCGAGCGGCGCGGCCAGCCGCGCCGCCGCATCGAGCACGAGCATCAGATGGACGCCGGTATCGACCTCCGGGTGATAGTCGGCGCGCTGCGGCACGCCCCACAGGCGATCGACCTCGGGCAGCAGGCGCACGAGCGCGCCGCAGTCGCGCAGTACGCCGAACATGCGCGACGGCCGCGGCTCCATCAGGCCGCGCGAGAGTTCCTGCCAGACACGTTCGGCGACGAGGGCGTCGACGTCGCCGCCCTCGACCATCTTGCGCGCGAGCGCCAATGTTTCGTCGGCGACGCTGAAGTCGGCAAAGCGCGCCGCGAAGCGCGCCAGACGCAGGATGCGCACCGGGTCCTCGCCGAACGCGCTGCTGACGTGGCGCAGCACGCGCGCCGCGAGGTCGCGCGCGCCGCCGAAGGGATCGATCAGGCGGCCGGCTTCGTCCTGCGCCATCGCGTTGATCGTCAGGTCGCGGCGCGACAGATCCTGCTCGAGCGTCACGTCGGGCGCGGCGTGGAACGCGAAGCCGTGGTAGCCCGGCGCCGTCTTGCGCTCGGTGCGGGCGAGCGCGACCTCCTCCTTCGTCTGCGGGTGCAGGAAGACGGGGAAGTCGCGTCCGACGGGCAGATAGCCGGCGGCCAGCAGTTCCTTCGGCGTCGCGCCGACGACGACCCAGTCGCGATCGGTCACCGGCAGGCCGAGCAACCCATCGCGCACCGCACCGCCGACGAGGTAGGTTTGCATCAAGCCGCAGTCTATCGGCGCGCTGCCGCGGCGGCGATCACATCACTCGCCGCGCAGTGCGTCGATCGACAGCATGCCCGCCGCGCGCCGCGGCGGCGCGGTTCACTCGTAGCGCAGCGCGTCGATCGGCAGCATCGACGCCGCGCGGCGCGCCGGATAGAAGCCGAAGAAGACGCCGACCGCCGCCGCGAAGCCGGCCGCAAGCGCGATCGCGCTGCCGTCGAGCACGACCTGCCAGCCGGCGAACGCGGCGACGGCCCAGGTCGAGAGCGCGCCGACGACGATGCCGATCGCACCGCCGGCGAGGCTCATCGTCACCGCCTCGACGAGGAACTGCAGCAAGATGTCGACGCCGCGCGCGCCGACCGCCATCCGCAGGCCGATCTCGCGCGTGCGCTCGGTAACGCTCACGAGCATGATATTCATGATGCCGATGCCGCCGACGACGAGGCTCACACCGGCGACGGCGGCCAGCAGCAGCGTCATCACGCGGCTCGATTCCTCCTGCGCCTCGAGCGCCTCGGTCAGGTTGCGGATGTTGAAGTCGTCCTCCTGCGCGCTCTGGCGGCGGTGGCGCTGGCGCAGCAGGGTGCGGATGCCGTCCTCGGCACTCTGCATGCTCTGCCCCTCGCGCACCTTGACGGTCGCCGAGCTGATGCGCAGCAGGCGCCCGCTCCAGCTCTGGATGCGCTTGCGAAAGGTCGAGATCGGCACGATGACGACGTCGTCCTGGTCCTGGCCCCACGAGTTCTGGCCCTTCGCTTCGAGCACGCCGATCACCGTCAGCGGCACGGTCTTGACGCGAATCGTCTGGTCGATCGGGTCTTCGTCGCCGAAGAGCTGCTCGGCGACGGTGCGGCCGAGGATCGCGACCTTGCCGGCGCCCGACATCTCGGCCGCCTCGAACATCCGG
The DNA here is from genome assembly GCA_014879745.1 of Burkholderiaceae bacterium. GTDB lineage: Bacteria > Pseudomonadota > Gammaproteobacteria > Burkholderiales > Burkholderiaceae_C > CAIKUF01. The sequence goes on from JACSRM010000329.1 coordinate 6,057, forward strand.
CCTTCGGCCAGCAGCCAGTCGCGCGTCTCGAAATAGTCGTTCGTCGTGCCGTAGATCGACGTGCTCCAGTTCGTATTGCCGGCGACGATCTGCAGCGCGGTGCGCAGTGACGGCGCGACCGCCTGCACCTCGGGTATCTCGGCGGCGATCGCGCGCGCGTCGTCCTCGGTCAGCGACTGGCCGCTTTGCGCGCCCAGGCGCACGCCGCCCTGCGTGATCGCGCCCGGCATGACGAGGATCAGGTTCGAGCCGAGGCTCTTCATCTGCTCGGCAACGCGCTGCTGCGCGCCGCTGCCGATCGCGAGCATCGTGATGACGGCGGCCACGCCGATGATGATGCCGAGCATCGTCAGCATGCTGCGCAGCAGGTTCGTCGCCAGCGCCCGCCACGCAAGGCGCACCGCGGCGAGCGCGTTCATGTGGCGAGCGCCGGCGACGCCGCCTGCTGCAGCAGATCCTCGATCACCCGCCCGTCCTTGAAGGTGATGCGGCGGCGCGCGAAGGCGGCGATATCGAGTTCGTGGGTGACGAGGATCACCGTCATGCCCTGCGCGTTGAGCTCGGCGAGCAGCCGCATGATGTCCTGCGAGGTCTTCGAGTCGAGCGCGCCGGTCGGCTCGTCGGCCAGGATCAGCTGCGGCGCGTTGACGAGCGCGCGCGCGATCGCGACGCGCTGCTGCTGGCCGCCGGAAAGCTCGGCCGGCGTATGCCCGGCGCGCTCGGCGAGGCCGACGCGCGAAAGGCTGGCCATCGCGCGTGCGCGGCGCTCGGCCGGCTTGACGCCGGCATAGACCATCGGCAGTTCGACATTCTCGACCGCGCTCGTTCGCGGCAGCAGGTTGAACTGCTGGAACACGAAGCCGATGCGCCGGTTGCGCGTCGCCGCGAGTTCGTCGCCGCTCATCGCATCGACCGCCTCGTCCGCGAGCCGGTAGTGGCCGCTCGTCGGCCGGTCCAGGCAGCCGAGGATATTCATCAGCGTGCTCTTGCCCGACCCCGACGCGCCCATCACGGCGACGAATTCGCCGCTGTCGATCGAGAGTGAAATGCCGTCCAGCGCGTGCACGACCTGGTCGCCCATCGCGTAGGTCCTGACCAGATCGGTGGCTTCGATCAGCGCCATGCGCGCGACCTCAGAACGGCGAGCGCGGGCGCCGCGAAGCCTCGGGCGCATCGACACCGACGATGACCTTCGCGCCCTCCTTCAGGACGCCTGCCTCGGCCGAGCCCGGCGCCACGACGAGTTCGGTCCAGAGGCCGTCGCCGATGCCGAGCCGCACGCCGTAGGCGACCGGTCTGCCGTCGTCGCCGAGCAGGTAGATGCGGCCGCGCGTCGTCTGCCTGCCGCCGGGCGCGGCGCGCGGATCGCGCGCCGCGCGCAGCGGCCGACCCGCGGCGCCGTTCGCGGGGCCATCGCCGCCTGCGGCCGCTGCTACGCCAGCCGGCACCGCCGAGGCCGCCTGCGCGGCCGACGCCGCCGCCTGCGCCGGCTCGACCCCCGCGATGCGCACCCGCAGCGCGGCGTTGGGCACCTTCAGCACGTTCTCGCGCGTATCGACGACGATCCGCACGTTGGCCGTCATCCCCGGCAGCAGCGAATTGCCCGGGTTGTCGAACGGAATGATGACGGTATAGGTGACGACGTTCTGCGCCGACAGCGCCGCCTTGCGAATCTGCTCGACGCGGCCCTCGAGCGTGCGCCCCGGCACCGCGTCGAGCGTGAACGTGACGCGCTGGCCGGTGTGCACTCGAGCGACGTCGGCCTCGTCGATCGCCGCCTCGACCTGCATGTCGCTCAGGTTGCGCGCGATGATGAAAAGCTCGGGCGCCTGCAGGCTCGCGGCGACCGTCTGGCCGACATCGACGCTGCGCTTGATGACGATGCCGTCGACTGGCGAGCGGATCTCGGTGCGCTCCAGATCGACCTTCGCCTGCGCGAGCGCCGCCTCGCGCTGCTTGACGGCCGCCTGCGCGCTCGTCACCTGCGCGCGCGCGACGGCGAGCTGCGCCTGCGTCACCTTCAGCGCCTCGCCGAGCGTGCCCGAGAGGTTGCGCGCGGTCTCGAACTCGGCTTGCGAGATGAACGCCTGCGCCAGCAGATCCTCCTTGCGTGCGAGGTCGCGCCGCGCATTGTCGGCGTCGAGCTGCGCCTTCGAGACGTTGGCCGCCGCGGCGACGGCGCCCGCCTGCGCGTTGACGACCGCCGCGCGCGCCGCTTCCAGATCGGCCCCCGCCTGGCGCACCTTGTACTCGAAGACCTGCGGGTCGAGGCGTGCGATCAGCTGGCCCTTCTTCACCTCGGTGTTGAAGTCGGCGAACATCTCGACGATCTGCCCCGAGACCTGGCTGCCGACGCTGACCTGGCGCACCGGATTGATCGTCCCCGACGACGAGACCACCGCCTGCAGCGCGCCGCGCTCGATCGCCGCGGTGCGATAGGTCGCGGCATTATCGCCGTTGCGCATGAACCACCACGCGGCGGCGGCGATCGCGGCGGACGCGAGCACCGCGACGCTGATCCAGGCACTACTTTTCATTCGGTCTGCGATAAGGGTTGGGCGACGCGGCTGCGCCGATCAGGCGCGCGCCATCGCAGGCAGGCAATGTAAGGCCGGGAAGTCCCCGCGGTCGAAAATCGCGCTGCGTTTTCCGCCGCTGCCGCAACTACGTCGCGATCGGGACGCGGATCGATACCCGCATGATGCCTGCGCGCGCCGCCGAGGCGACGCACGCGATCCGTCAGTCGAACATCTCGCTCAGCCAGGATGTTCTGCGAGCGCCGACGTGCGGCCGCTCGGCGCGCGCTGCCGCAGGGGGTGGCGCCTCGCCGCCGGAGGGCAGGCCGCTGGCGCGCTGGACGAGCTTGTCGAGCTCGCCGCGATCGAGCCACACACCCCGGCAATGCGGACAGTAGTCGATCTCGATGCCCTGCCGTTCGGACATCAGCAGCGTGGCATCGGCGCAGGTCGGACATTTCATCCGGGCTCTCCTTGGGGTCGGGGCGGCGCCGCAAGCTCGGCGCAGGCGAAAGTATCGCGAAGACCGGCACCGCGCACGGCGCCGTCGCGCTTCGTGCAAGATGCGGCCTGCGCGCCGGCCGGGCGCGATACCTGCGATTGTTCGCCGCCCCGTCTTGAGCCCCCTTCCACCCGCCGCCGGCGACTCCGCCGCGCACACCGCCCCGCGCGAGCAGCGCGCCGCGCTGCTGCTTTCGTTCGCGCTGATCCTCGTCTGGGGCGCGAAC
>JACSRM010000325.1 GCA_014879745.1 Burkholderiaceae bacterium
GCGCTGTGCAACTCGTGGAGCGTGGCTCACGGCGGCGTGACGATGACGCTGCTCGACGTCGCGATGGCGAACGCCGCGCGCAGCCCGAACCAGCCCGGTCATGCGACGACCGGCAGCGTCGTCACGATCGAGATGAAGACGAGCTTCATGCGTCCCGGCGTCGGGCGCCTGATCGCGCGCGCCAGGGTGCTGCGCCGCACCGCGTCGATGGCATTCTGCGAAGCGTCCGTGATCGACGATACCCAGCAGCTCGTCGCACATGGCACCGGCACGTTCAAATACATCCGCGCGCTGCCGGTGGGCGGGCGAAGGATCCGGCGCGAGAATGCGTCCGACTGAAGCAAGGCAGGAGTCAAACCATGACCACGACGATGAACAAGCAATGGCTGCTCGCATCGCGCCCGGCCGGCAAGGCCGAGGCCGCCAACTTCCGCCTCGTCGAGACGCCGGTCCCGGCGCTTGCCGACGGGCAGGTGCTGGTGCGGCACCACTACCTGTCGCTCGACCCCTACATGCGCGGCCGCATGGACGATGCGAAGAGCTATGCGCAGCCGCAGCGGCTCGACGCGGTGATGGGCGGCGGCACGGTGGGCGAGGTCGTCGCGTCGCGCAACGAGCGCTTCGCGGTCGGCGACAAGGTGGTCGGCATGGGCGGCTGGCAGCAGTACGCGGTGATCGACGCCGATCAGCGCGGCGTGCTCAACAAGGTGGATGCGACCTTCATCCCGCTCTCGGCCTATCTGGGCGTGGTCGGCATGCCGGGCGTCACGGCGTGGTACGGACTGACGCAGATCATCGAGCCGAAGGCCGGCGAGACGGTCGTCGTCAGCGCGGCGAGCGGCGCCGTCGGCAGCGTCGTCGGCCAGCTCGCCAAGGAGCGGGGGTGCCGCGCGGTCGGCATCGCCGGCGGCGCCGAGAAATGCCGCTACGTCGTCGAGGTTCTCGGCTTCGACGACTGCATCGACTATCGGCAGCACGCCGATCCGAAATCGCTTTCCGCGGCGCTGAAGGCGGCGTGCCCGAGCGGCATCGACGGCAACTTCGAGAATGTCGGCGGCACGATCCTGGACGCCGTGCTGCAGCGCATGAACGCGTTCGGCCGCATCGCGCTGTGCGGAATGATCTCGGGCTACAACGGGCAGCCGATCCCGCTCGCGCAGCCGCAGCTGCTGCTCGTCTCGCGGCTGAAGCTGCAGGGCTTCATCGTCAGCGAGCATATGGAACTCTGGCCCGAGGCGCTGAAGGAGCTTGGCACCCTCGTCGCTAGCGGCAAGCTGAAATTCCGCGAGTCGATCGCCGATGGCATCGAGGCGGCGCCCGAGGCCTTCCTCGGTTTGCTCTCGGGCAAGAACTTCGGCAAGCAACTCGTCAAACTCGTGTAGATCGAAGGTCGGGATCGGAGGTGATGGCGATGCATGCGACCCACGAGGTCTTCAACCAGGCGCTGCCGCGCAGCGGCAACAACCTGTTCGACGACAACACCGCGCTGCGCGACGCGCTGCGCTTCAACGCACCGGGGCTCGATACCGCCGAGTTGCGCCAGCTCGGCGCGACGCTGGCGGAGCCCGGGATGCAGACCCATGCGCGGCTCGCGAACGTGCACACGCCCGAGTTGCATACCTTCGACCGCTTCGGACGCCGCGAGGATCGCGTCGAGTTCCACCCGAGCTACCACGCGCTGATGGGCCTCGCGGCGCAATCCCGCCTGCACGGCACGCCGTGGGCCGGCGCGGCGAACGACCACGTGCGCCGCGCGGCGGCGTTCATGCTGTTCACCGAACTCGAGCCTTCGGTGCTGTGCCCGATCTCGATGACCTACGCCGTCACGCCGGCGCTGCGCGCGAACCCGGCGCTCGCCGCGCAGTGGGGGCCGCTGCTGACGAGCCGGCGCTACGACGCGCGCTTCATCGACGGTCTGCGAAAGACCGGCGTTACGATGGGCATGGGCATGACCGAGAAGCAGGGCGGCTCGGACGTGCGCGCCAATACCTCGCAGGCGGCGCCCGACGGCGCCGACGAATGGGGAAGGCGCTTCTCGATCACCGGCCACAAGTGGTTCCTGTCGGCGCCGATGAGCGACGCCTTCCTCGTCCTCGCCAACTCGCCGGGCGGCCTGAGCTGCTTTTTCATGCCGCGCCTGCTGCCCGGCGGCAGTGTCAACGCGATCCGCATCCAGCGCCTGAAGGACAAGCTCGGCAACAAGGCCAATGCCAGCTCGGAGGTCGAGTTCGACGGCGCGACCGCCTGGCTCGTCGGCGACGAGGGCCGCGGCGTGCCGCAGATCCTCGAGATGGGATCGATGACGCGGCTCGACTGCGCGCTCGGCACGAGCGGCCTGATGCGCCAGGCGCTCACGCTCGCGCTCGCCCACACCGCGCAGCGCGCCGCGTTCGGCAAGAAGCTCGTCGAGCAGCCGCTGATGAAGAACGTGCTCGTCGACCTTGCGTTGGAGAGCGAAGCGGCGACCGCGCTTGCGCTGCGCCTGGCGCGCACGCTCGATCATCCGCACGATGCGCACGAGGGGCTGATGCGCCGCGTGCTGACGCCGGTCGCGAAATTCTGGATCTGCAAGCGCGGGAGCCACTTCGGCCAGGAGGCGATGGAGTGCCTCGGTGGCAACGGCTACGTCGAAGAGGGCGGCGAAGGCGTGATGGCGCGCATCTACCGCGAGATGCCGGTCAATTCGATCTGGGAGGGCGCCGGCAACATCATGGGGCTCGACCTGCTGCGCGCGCTGCGCAAGGGCGGCAGCGAAGGTTCGGTTGCCGAAGCGCTGGACGCCGAACTCGGCGCCGCGCGCGGCGCGCACCCGGCGCTGGATCGTGCGCGCGACGCGCTGCTTGCGCGCGTCGACGCCGCGACCGCCGAAGCCGACGCGCGCCGCCTGGCGCAGGACGTTGCGCTCGCGGTGCAGGGCGCGCTCCTTGCGCAGCATGCGCCGGGCTTCGTCCTGGATGCCTTCTGCGCGTCGCGCCTGGGCGGCGACTGGGGCCAGACCTTCGGCACCCTCGCCGCGGCGAGCGCCGATTTCGATGCGATCAATGCGCGCGCGCTGCCGCAATCCGAAGGAAACTGAAGCATGAAGAGCTTTCGTGGCCGCACGGCCGTCATCACCGGCGCCGGATCGGGCTTCGGCCTGGAGGCGTCGCGCATCGCGGCGCGCGAAGGCATGCACGTCGTGCTGGCCGACGTGCAGCAGGATGCGCTGGACAAGGCCGTCGCCGAGCTGACGGCGCAAGGCGCGCAGGTGCTCGGGTACCGGCTCGACGTCGCGAAGGCGGCGCAGGTGCAGGCGCTCGCCGACGCCGTGCTGGAGCGATTCGGCACGCCGCACATCGTCTTCAACAACGCCGGCGTCGGCGCCGGCGGCCTGATCTGGGAGAACTCGCTCGCCGACTGGGAGTGGGTGCTCGGCGTCAACCTGATGGGCGTCGTGCACGGCGTGCGCACCTTCACGCCGCTGATGCTCGCCGCGGCCGGCGCCGACCCGGACTACGAGGGCCATATCGTCAATACGGCGTCGATGGCCGGCCTCGTCAATATGCCCAACATGGGCGTCTACAACGTCAGCAAGCATGCGGTCGTGAGCCTGTCCGAAACGCTGTTCCAGGACCTCGCGCTCGTCACCGGGCAGATCGGCGCCTCGGTTCTTTGCCCCTTCTACGTGCCGACCGGCATCCAGGCGAGCGAGCGCAACCGGCCCGCCGAGCTCGGCGCGAACGCCGCGCCGACGCGCAGCCAGCTCGTGCAGAAGGCGATGATCGACAAGGCGGTCGGCGCCGGCAAGGTGAGCGCCGCCCAGGTCGCGCAAAACGTCTTCGACGCCATCGCCGCGCGGCGCTTCTACATCTACAGCCACCCGAAGGCGGTGGCAAGCGTCGTGACCCGGCTCGAAGATGTCGTGCAGCCGCGCAATCCGAGCGATCCGTTCGCCGCAAGGCCCGAGATCGGCGCGGCGCTGCGCGCGGCATTGCGCAAGGCCGACTAGGGCTTGTTCACACTTTGGGCGACCCTGTGAAGGGTGCGATGCACATCAATCCCGATCACTTTCTCGAAACACCCGCCGGCCGCGTCGTCACCGAGGAGCGCAACGCGGCAGCTTGGGCGAAGTGCCACGCGGCGTTGGCCGCCGCGCTCGAGGCTTCGAGTCGGGGGGCGACCTTGTACGTGCTCATCGGCGCCCAGGGGTGTGGCAAGAGCACCTGGGCACGCGCGAAGGTGATCGAGGACCCGACGGCAATCGTCTTCGACGCGATTCTCGTCCGGCGCATCGAGCGCGCACCGATCCTCGTAGCCGCAGCGGCGCGCAACATACCGGTCGTGGCCGTCTGGTTCAAGACGCCGCTCGGGATCTGCCTCGCCCGAAACGCGGCGCGCCCGACCGACCAGATCGCCGAGGTGAGCGGATTGAAAAATGTGTTCGCCGCGCTGGAGCGTCCCGACCCGGAAGAGGGCTTCGCGGGTGTCATCGAAGTTTAGGCCGCCGGTTGCGGGTCCCGCCTCCTCGACCTTCGATGCGGCGGACGGCGACGGCTACGAGCTCAATATGGGCCGCTGGAGCAGACTTCTGGCGCGGCCGTTCCTAGAATTCGTCGGCACGGGCGACGCCGAGCGCGTACTCAACGTCGGATGCGGTACCGGCCAGCTCGCGGCGGCCGTGATCGAGTTTTCGAATCCGGCCGAAGTCCACGGCATCGATCTGGCGCCGGTCTATGTGGACCACGCGCGCTCGCATCACCCCGATCCCCGCCTCGTCTTCGAGGTGGGCGATGCTTGCGCACTGGAGTTTCCCGATCGCAGCTTCGATCGCGTGTTGTCGCTACTGGTACTTCACTTCGTGCCGCGCGCCGGCGACGCGATCGCGCAGATGCGCCGCGTAGCGCGACCCGGCGCCGTCGTCGGTGCCGCGGTCTGGGATGCGCGCGGCGGCTTCGTTGCGAACCGCCTCTTCTTCGATACGGCCGCCGCGCTCGACCCGAGGGCGGCGCAGCAGCGGGCAAGGAACTACACCCGCCCGCTGACGCGACCCGGCGAACTGGCTGCGGCATGGCGGGCAGCGGGGCTGCGCCAGGTCGAGGAGAGTCTGCTCGCGATCCGCATGGAATATGCGTCCTTCGCCGACTACTGGGCACCCTATCTCGGCAACGATGGCCCCGGCGCGGCGTATGTACGCACCTTGTCGCCCGATGAGCGCACGCGTCTCGAAGCGGCGGTACGAGCGGCGTACTGCGATGGCGAGCCCGACGGGCCGCGCTCGTATGCCGCGCTGGCCTGGGCGGTGAAGGGGGTCGCGGCGGGCTGACCGCGCCGGTGCCGGCGCCGAGCCGCGCTGCCGCCACAATCGACGCCATGCGCACGCCATGCAACTTGCCGCGTCGATGACCTCCGGGGCCGCGCCCGCGCATCGCTCGCCGCGGAGCACATGTGTCATCGGCGCCGGCCCGGCTGGTCTGATGGCGGCGCAGACGCTGGCGCAGGCGGGCGTGCAGGTCGATGTCTGCGACGCGATGCCGACGGCCGGCCGCAAATTTCTGCTCGCCGGCAAGGGCGGGCTGAATCTGACGCACGGCGAGGCCATCGATGCGTTTCTCGGCCGCTACGGCGCGCGCCGCGCGGCGCTCGAACCGCTGCTGCGCGCTTATCCGCCCGATGCGCTGCGCGCCTTTGCGGCGGATCTCGGGATAGCGACCTTCGTCGGCACCTCGGGGCGCGTCTTCCCGGCCGACCTGAAGGCGGCGCCGCTGCTGCGCGCCTGGCTGCAGCGGCTGCGTTCGCAGGGAGTGCGCTTTCATATGCGGCAGCGCTGGCTCGGCTGGGACGATGCCGGCGCGCTGCGCTTTGCAGCGCCGGACGGCGAGCGCACGCTGGCGCCGCAGGCCACCGTGCTCGCGCTCGGCGGCGGCAGCTGGGCGCGGCTCGGCTCGGACGGCGCCTGGGTCGCGCTGCTGCAGGCGCGCGGCGTGCCGGTCGCGCCGCTCTTGCCGAGCAACTGCGGCTTCGACGTCGGCCGCACACTCGCCGGGCCGCCGCAGGGCGGCTGGAGCGCGCACCTGCGCGGCCGCTTCGCGGGCCAGCCGATCAAGCCCGTCGCATTGCGCTTCGACGCCTCGGGCTTTGCGCGCCAGGGCGAATTCGTCGTCACCGGGACGGGCGTCGAAGGCAGCCTCGTCTACGCTGCATCGGCGGCAATCCGCGACGCGATCGCGGCGCACGGCGAGGCGACGATCCATCTCGACCTGCTCCCCGGCCGCGATGCGCGGACCGTGCTGCGCGAGCTGATGCATCCGCGCGGCCCGCGGACGCTCGCGACGCATCTGAAGAGCCGGCTCGGCATCGGCGGCGTGAAGGCGGCGCTGCTGCACGAACTGCTGCCGCGCGAGTTGATGCACGATGCGGCCCGCCTCGCGCAAGCGCTGAAGGCGCTGCCGCTCACGCTCGTGCGGGCGCGTCCGCTCGCCGAGGCGATCAGCAGCGCGGGCGGCGTGCCGTTCGAGGCGCTGGACGAGGGCCTGATGCTGCGTGCCTGCCCGGGCACTTTCTGCGCCGGCGAGATGCTCGACTGGGAGGCGCCGACCGGCGGCTACCTGCTGACGGCCTGCTTCGCGACCGGCCGCGCCGCGGGCGAGGGCGCGCTGCGCTGGTTGGCACAACGGGCCGCGGCGGATCCCGGCCATCGCTGACAGCGGCGCCGGCCGGCACCCGAACGCGCGGCACGCTGCAGGCGTTCGGTCGAACCGGCGGGTCGTGGACAAGACTGCCGTGGACAAGACTGCCGTTGCCGCCGACGGTCCGGAGTGCCACACTGCTGACCGACTTGCGCTCGAGCGATGCAGGCCCGAGCCGGTTCGCGCGACGGACTTCATACCGTTCGAATCGGAGGCATCGCGCCAGTTGCGATCCGATCCACCCGACGATCAGGAGGCGCCATGCCGAACATCACGCTGATCTCGCCCGACCAGCTCGCCGGCCAAGGCGAAGCGGGCGGTTTTCCGATCGAGCAGTTCCCGCTGCAGTTCCTTGCGCAGGGCGACTCCTGGTTCTCGATCGGCGCGATCCCGCCGTTCCTGACGAGCAACCTGTTCGACCGCATGTCGTTGTCGAGGAAGGCAGTCGCGGTGAACTGCGCGCGTCCGGGTGCCGAACTGGCGCACATGACCGACAGCACGACGAACGCCGTATTCCTGCAGTTGCTCAGCGGCACGCTGGCGCGGCGCTGGACGGCGTTGCTGCTGTCGGGACTCGGCAACGACGTGATCTCGGCAGCGCAGGCGGGGCCGTCCCATCCCGCGCACCAGCGGCTGCTCGCGACGCCGGCCGAATGGGGCGCCGGCAGCGATGCGGCGCGCTATCTGAGCGCGCCGGGCTGGGCGACATTCGCCGACCATGCCAGGCGGGTGTTCGCGATCCTGCTCTTCAACCGCGACAAGTCCGAGGTCAATCGCGGCCTGCCGATCGTCGTCCACACCTACGATTTCGTGACGCCGCACAACGCCGCTGCCGGGCCGGGCTTCGGCCCGTGGCTGTTCGGTGCGGTCAAGGCATTCGGGATTCCGCAGGACGACTGGGCCGCGCTGGGCGTCGAACTGCTGGGCCGGGTGCGCAGCCTGATCCTCGATATCGCGAGCACCGAACCGACGCTCAAAGTCGTCGACACGCAGGGGACGTTGACGCCCGCCAAGACCACCGATGCCGGCCCGACCGAGCATTGGCAAAACGAGATCCATCCGACCCGCACCGGGTATCGGCTGCTCGGCGACGTCTGGGAGCGCAGGCTCGAGGAGTGGTTCGAACCCTGACCGCGCGAACCGGCAACGGCCCGGCTGCGCCTCCGGCGCGCCGTTCGACGCGGGGAGCAGGCGAGAGACTCAGCCGCAGGTGACGGCGACGGTCGCCATCACGTTGGCGACCACGGTGCCGGTACCGTTGACGACGCTGCAGGTCTGCCCGGCGGGCTGGGTGGCGATCGTCACCTCGTAGGTCGAACCGGCCGGCAGCACGCCGGCAAAGGCGAACGAACCGTTCTGCGCCACGGTCACCCGTTGCACGCCGTTGGCGAGCGTGATGCTGCGGCCGGCGAGCAGGCCGGTCAGCGTGCCGCCGACCGACGCGTTCGCGCTGCACGTGACCTGGATGTCGGACGGTTCGCCCGTCTTCGTATTCACCGTGCCGGTACCGTTCGAAACGTTGCAGGTCTGGCCGACCGGTTGGGTGAGGACGGTCACCGAATAGGTCGCGCCGTCATCGACCGCGGTGCGGAACGTGAATGCGCCGTTCGCGTTCAGCGTCAGGTCGTCGGTATTGTTGTTCTGCAGGACCACGCTCAGTCCGTCGCCGAGACCGGAGAGCGTACCCCCGATCGGCGTATCCGAGCCGCCGCAGCCGCTGACGGCGAGCGCGGCAACAAAGGCGAGGGCGGCCGGGCGGCCGAAGCGCGTTGCTCGTTCTGCATTCATGATCGGCCCTCGATTGCGGTTGACGGGTTGCGAGTATCGCGGCTGCATCAGCCGCCGCTCCCGATTGTGTCAAGGTCGGGCGCGGCGAGTCGCTCACGCAGTGCCGTCTTCAGCACCTTGCCGTAGTTGTTCTTCGGCAGCGAATCGACGAAGACGTAATGCTTGGGTCGCTTGAAGCGCGCGATGCGTGCGAGGCAATGGGTGTCGAGCGCGGTGACCGAGATGGCGGCGCCGGGATGCGCGACGACGAAGGCGACGACCGTCTCGCCCCACTCGGCGTCGGGCGCGCCGACGACCGCGGCCTCGGCAACGCCGTGCGCGGTGAGAAGCACCTCCTCGACCTCGCGCGGGTAGACATTGGAGCCGCCGCTGATGATCAGATCCTTGCTTCGATCCTTGAGCGTCAGGAAGCCGTCCGCGTCCAGGCAGCCGACGTCGCCGGTGGCAAGCCAGCCGCCACGCAGCGCCGCGGCGCTGGCCTGCGGGTTGCGCCAGTAGCCCGCCATCACGCTGTCGCCCTGGACGAGCACCTCGCCGATCGCGCCGGCCGGCAGATCGCGCCCATCGGCGTCGGCGATGCGCAGGCGCACCGGCGTCTGCGCGATGCCGACCGAGGCGATGCGCTCGCGATAGCGCGGGTGGAAGCTGTCGGCCAGGTGCGCGCGCGACAGCGCGGTGCCGACCATCGGCGTCTCGCCCTGGCCGTAGATCTGCACGAAGCGCGGCCCCATCACGCGCAGCGCG
>JACSRM010000100.1 GCA_014879745.1 Burkholderiaceae bacterium
TGCACGGGCTGACGCTGGCGGAGGTCGAAACGCTGCTGACCGACATCGCCCAGCACGCCATCGTCTTGGTCCCGGGTGTCGGTTCACCCGCGCCGGACCCCGGCGACCAACTGCTGTGGGACCTGCTCGCCGCCAAGCCCGACCTGCTGCTCATCACCGGCGACAAGGCCCTGCAGCGCGACGCCGCGATGCGATCTCGCGTGGTGTCGCCGCAGGCCTTCGTAGATGCCCCATGAGCTGTGCCGCCACTTCCTCGTACGGGTTTGCGGTCGAGCGCATCCAATACTGAATGCTTGCCGAACCCGCTATCCTCCACCACGCGACATGCATCATCGTCCGCCCCTACCTCGACTAGAACGTGAGCCCGACTGCCGATGATGTTGCGCTCGTCAGATTGTCGGTTGAGCCTTGACGGATCTTCACAACAAGGAGGAACAAATGCGCAATGTTGTTCGGCTGCCAATCGCAGCAACAGGCCTGGTCGCACTTTTCATGCAGTTGCCGACCACAGTATTGGCGCAGGAATCAACGGTTTCAGCCTGCTCGATATTGGATGCTCCGGCCGGTTGCAACGACCGCATGTGGGCACTTCGCGTTACGCTAACAGCGCCGAACGGGGCATACGTGCATGTACCCGATCCCGGCTGCATGAATGATGCATCTAATGAAGTTGCAAAGATTATCCAAGCTGCGGTTGCTGCAGCTCAGCCTCAACTGACTCTGTTCTCAGGGCCGATCTCCAAGCTGATCGCCACTCCGATCGCAGAACAGCTCAAGAGTCAAGGCGGTGACATTGGTAGGCTGTTTTCTCCCTATGCAAGAAATGGTGCCCTATGCGTCCCCCTTGTGGCGGTTGTACCAGTGGCCGCCGAGGTGGTTGGCTTCAGATTGCTCGCCACCGACGGGCCAAACGGAAATGTCATGAAGCGTTGCGCCCCAGCAGCGGAATGTCCAATTGGTTGGAGCAAATTCCAAGCAACGCCGGTCGAAGCAAAGGGGGCCGCAATACGGACCTACTCAACAATCTTCATGAACTGGTCCCATGATCGGTCGAGGCAAGCGCAGATGATCATCTTCTACAAGCTGCCGGCCGGTGAAAAGCCGCTCACGGAGATCTAGGATGTGGCCACTCCATTGGCCTGAATGAATACCTAACTACCTATAATTTCCGGTCCTTACGGGGAAGAAATATGGCGCTACTCGAAAGAGTCCTAACGAGCACCGACTTTCTTCTCTATCTGATTGCGCTGCTCGGCGCTACTTCAACTTACGTATTCTCCCTCAACAAGGGTTTCGAGGGCGCGACTCGGTTCCTTCGACGAATGTTTCCAGGTCGATCCAAGGTGTTCTATGACCGCCTCGATTTCTTCTTGGTCATTTTTGTTGGATCTGGCCTCGGCTTCATTCTGTTCGGTCCAACCACAAACACGCAGGCACTGATGGCTGGGCTGGGTTGGGTCTCAACAGTCAATGTCCTGTTGAGCAGAATTGCTAGGACCGAGGAGTAACCGTGGAACTCCTCTCCGTCAGCTCTCTCATTGCTGCCCTCATTGGTGCCCTCGCCACTGTTGGTGTTTTTCTCTTCCTGCCACGCATAAAGGCGCTGGCGGCCACGCGGCAGCATGTCGCCTACATAACGGCCGGCCTTTCGCTCGCCATCGCAGCCATCAGTCTAGTTAACCTTCAACTCGCCAATCGCTCAGCGGCTCTGCCTGGCGACGTGACTGTTCGTGTCCCCGATGCCCCTGTGTCTCCCGCGTCCTCTCCGCCAGCCCTCCTAGTCGAACCCAAGCGCGTATCCACCACAGTTTCCATCTCGGAGACCCTGGATGAGCATTCGAATCTGTTGGGCACAACCACGCGTCAGTACGAGCGCCGCTTCCCAGCAAAGCAGGGCTTCAAGATTGTCGAGGCGAAGTTCATCGAGAAAAGCGCAACCAGAGTTAGCGACTTTCAAGTCCAAACGACGGACCGCGAGGCAATCGTTCGATTTCGGCTTACGAGTGGACCATCTGTCGATCGCTATCGCGGGTGGCTCCACGGTGACCTCGTGCTAGTCCAAGAGGAACTCCCAGTACGACCCTAAGGAATGGAGATCAAGGCTGAGGCTGCGACAGTTGTCAGACTGCCGCGAAGCTGTCAACTGGAGCAACTGCTTTTGGCCGTCGGCCCTGGCGGCCCAAGACAGGCCGGCGTGATGGGACTGCTGGCGCACTGGCAGCGCACGCTGCTGCTGACCATGCCGCTGGCCGGCGCCACCCGCATTGCTCACATCAATCCCACCCACGTCACCGTCCCAAGGAAATCCAATGCAAGGCGACATTGATTCGGGCGTGCTGTTGCCGTTGGTCCTGGCGTACATCGTGTTCTCGCTGGGCCTGGGGCTCACGCCCGGCGACTTCCGCCGCATCCTGGCGCAGCCACGGGCGCTGCTGGTGGGCGTGGCCTGCCGCTTCGTGCTGTTGCCGCTGGTGTGCTGCCTGATGCTCCAGGCGCTCAGGCGCTGGCTATCGGCGGCGTGTTCGCCATGGGCTTCATGATCCTGGCGGCCTGCGCCACGGGCAGCACCTCCAACCTGCCGGCCGGCCTTGCGCCTGGCGACGCGGAGCCGGCGTAGTGCCCACACGGAAGACGACGCGGCAGGCAACGCCGCCGGCAGCGCAGGCGCGCCCGACACGCGCCGCAGCGGCGGCCGTGCCGGACATGCCGGACGATGGGGCGCTGCTGGAGCGGATCCACGGCATCTGGGAGCGTTCGCGCACCCAGGCGGCCCGTTCGGTCAACACCGCCCACGTCTGCGCCAACTGGCTGATCGGCCAGCAGGTCGTCGAAGCCGAGCAACGCGGCAAGCGGCGCGCGGGGTACGGGCAAGCGTTGCTGAAGACGCTGTCGGCCCAGCTGGCCGGCGAGTTCGGCAGCGGCTTCTCGGTGAGCGCGCTGCAGTACATGCGCGGCTTCTACCTGGCCTATCCGCAGCTGCTGGCCGCGGAGAATCAACACGCAGTGCGTGTCGAACCCGCTGCCGCGCAGATGCAACACGCGCCGCGTGCCGAATCGCATGACGTAGAGGCCGCCGCCGGCGGGGATCGCACCGATTCGCGCCCCGGCTTGCTGCACCCGGCCCTGTCGTGGACGCACTACCGCCTGCTTCTCAAGGTCGAGCGGCGCGAGGCTCGCGACTTCCACGAGCTTGCCGCATGCAAGGCCGAGTTCCCGGCGCAGCGGGACTTCGAGCGCGAATTTCCGTCGCTAAAGGCCGACTTCGCGACCGATGCGCCGATGGTGATCACCGGCGACGACGACCAGCGCGACGCGGCCGGTGGCAGCGTCCTGGCGCTGCTGTTCGAGGGTGTGGCCCGCGGCGCGGCCGACAAGCCCGCAGCGACGTTGCTGCACCTGTGCTGCTGAAGCGGCGCGCACCCCCCGCCCCACCAGAGCCCAGCCCAACAACAAGGAACCCCCATGCAAGGCGACATCGTCTCCGGCGTGCTGCTGCCGCTGATCCTGGCGTTCATCATGTTCTCGCTCGGCCTCGGGCTCACGCCGGGCGACTTCCGCCGCATCCTGGCGCAGCCGCGGGCGCTGCTGGTCGGCGTGGTCTGCCACTTCGTGCTGCTGCCGCTGGTGTGCTGGCTGATGCTGCAGGCGCTGGGCATCGGCGGCGTGTTTGCCGTGGGCTTCATGATCCTGGCGGCCTGCTTCACCGGCAGCACTTCCAACCTGCTGACCTACCTGGCGCGCGGCGACGTGGCGCTGGCGCTGAGCTTCACCGCGGTGGCCAGCGTGCTCACCATCTTCACGCTGCCGCTCATCGTCACCTGGGCGCTGGGCCACTTCCTCGGCGCGGCGCGTGCGGTGGACGTTCCCGTGGGCCTGATGATGGGCCAGGTGGCGCTGGTGCTGGGCCTGCCGGTCAGCATCGGCATGGCGGCGCGCCACCGCTACACGGCCTGGGCGCTGCGCTTCGAGCCGCGTGCCACCAAGGTGGCGACGCTGCTGTTCGTGCTCATCGTGGTGGCGGCGGTGGTGAAGAACTGGGCGCTGCTGCGCGACAACTTCAACACGCTGGCGCCGTTTGCCGTGGTGCTCAACCTGGGCATGCTGGCGCTGGGCTTCGCCGTCGCCTGGGCGGCGCGGCTGTCGTACCGCCAGTCGGTCACGCTGGGCATCGAGACGGCGGTGCAGAACGCCGCGCTGGCGCTGGTCATCGCCAGCACGGTGCTCGGCAACGATGCCATGGCCATCCCGGGCGCGGTCTACGGCGTGCTGATGTACGGCGGCGGGCTGCTGTTCGCGCTGACGATGAGGCGCTTCGCGCGTGACCACAAGATGGAGGCCGCCCATGCTGCCTGAGCCGCCCGTGCCTCGCTACCCCGCCACCGCCGCCGACTGGCGCGCACTCGCCCGGCGGCGCCTGCCGCGCTTCCTGTTCGACTACGTCGACGGCGGCGCCGGCGACGAGCGCACGCTGGCCGCCAACGAGGCCGCCTTCGCCGCCGTGCAGCTGCGCCAGCGCGTGCTGGTCGACGTCTCGCAGGTCGACACGCGCAGCCAGATGGCCGGCCAGGCCTGCGCGCTGCCGCTGGCGCTGGCGCCGGTGGGGCTGGCCGGCATGATGGCGCGCCGCGGCGAGGTGCAGGCGGCGCGCGCCGCGCAGGCCGCGGGCGTGCCCTTCACGCTGTCCACCGTCGGCATCTGCCCGCTCGCCGAGGTGAGCGCCGCAACCGGTGCCGCGCCCTGGTTCCAGCTGTACATGCTGCGCGACCGCGGCGCGGTGCGCGCGCTGCTCGACGCCGCCTGGGCCGGCGGCTGCCGCACGCTGGTGTTCACCGTCGACCTGCCGGCCACCGGCCTGCGCTGGCGCGACGTGCGCAACGGCATGACGGCCGGCGGCGCCGGCGCGGCGCGGCTGCGCGCGCGGCAGGTGCTGGCGCGCCCCGGCTGGGTGCGCGACGTGGCGCTCGCCGGCAAGCCGCTGAGCTTCGGCAGCCTCTCCGCGCAGGTGCCCGGCGGGCGCGACCTGAACGCCTTCAAGGCCTGGGTCGACGCGCAGTTCGACCCCGGCGTGACGTGGAAGGACATCGCTTGGCTGCGCGGCCAGTGGAAGGGCCGGCTGCTGCTCAAGGGCATCCTCGACGCCGACGACGCGCGCGCGGCCGTGGCCAGCGGCGCCGACGGCATCGTCGTCTCCAACCACGGCGGGCGCCAGCTCGATTCGGCGCCGGCCAGCATCGCCGCGCTGCCGGCCATCGCCCGCGCCGTGGGCGCCCAGACCGAAGTGCTGATGGACGGCGGCGTGCGCAGCGGCACCGATATCTTCAAGGCGCTGGCGCTCGGCGCCCGCGGCGTGCTCATCGGCCGGCCCTGGGTCTGGGCGCTGGCGGCGCAAGGCGAAGCCGGCGTGACGCAGCTGCTCGCGCACTGGCAGCGCGAGCTGCGGCTGACCATGACGCTGGCCGGCGTGACGCGCATCGTTGATATCGATTCCACCCATCTGATCGCTCCACAGGAACGCCCATGAACGGCGCGCAGGGTCTGATCCATTCCGATGTGGCTCGACGCGGCGGCCTCGGGCGGGCACGCGCGACCGCGGGGCGGGGGCGCTATGCCGCAGCCTTGAGCATGAAGTCGACGCGCACGGCGGTATACGGGAACTCGATTCGGCCATCGTCACCTTTGCGCAGCACGCCGGCCTGCAGCAGCATGTGCACATCCGCATGCACGGCGCGCACGTCGCGGCCGACGCGCCGCGCGGCCTCGCGCAGCGTCACCGGCCCGGCACCGGTCAGCGTGTGCACGAGCGCCATGCGGTTCGGTGCGAGCACCTTCCACAGCAGGTCGAAGGATTCGAACGAGATGCGCTGCGGCTGGCGCTTGCCCGCGAACGCAGCCTTTACGCGCTGCTTGAAGGCATCGGTCGAATCGACCGTGATCGTCACAACAGCCATGTCAGTCCTCCTTCCATGCGGCAACATCGGCCAAGAAGTCGTCGAGCAGCTGGTCGACGGAAACGAACACGTAGGGCATCTGCCGCGTGCCCGCGTGCCGGTGGTCGCCCTTGCCGGCCTCGTTGTCGTAGCGCAGCACGCAGCGGCTGTCGACGACGTAGGCGAGCCGGTACTTGAGGCTGTGCGTCGACCCGCTCAGCGGCGCCGGCAGCTTCCAGACCACCACCTCGATGAAACCGGCCTCCAGCACGCGGCGCTCGCGCATCAGGAGTTCGGCTCGCATGTTGCTCATGCTAGCAACACACGCAGAGCGTTGTCAACGTCAGCAACACCCCATCGTCCGGTACCGAAGCGCGCCGGCCGCAACCTCCACCCCTCTAACCTCAACGACTTGCAGGAACACCCATGAACGGCGCCCAAGCCCTGCTGCAGACCCTGGCCGATGCCGGCATCGAGGTCTGCTTCACCAACCCCGGCACGAGCGAGATGCACTTCGTCGCCGCGCTCGACACCGAGCCTCGGATGCGCGCCGTACTGGCGCTGTTCGAGGGCGTGGCCACCGGCGCCGCCGACGGCTACGCGCGCATGGCCGACAAGCCCGCGGCGACGCTGCTGCACCTGGGCTGCGGCCTGGGCAACGGCCTCGCGAACCTGCACAACGCGCGCAAGGGCAAGGTGCCGGTCGTCAATATCGTCGGCGACCACGCCACCTTCCACACGCAGTACGACGCGCAGCTGCAGTCCGACATCGAGACCGTGGCGAAGAACGTCTCGCCCGGCTTCGTGCGCACGTCGCAAAGCACGGCGCAGCTGGGCCAGGACGCGGTGGATGCGGTGCAGGCGGCGCGCGGCCTGCCCGGCCAGGTGGCGACATTGATCCTGCCGGCCGACGTCTCGTGGGGCGAGGGCGGGGTGCCCGGCCGTCTGCCTGCGCCGAGCGCGGCGCCGGTGGCCGATGACGCCACGGTGCAGGCCATCGCGCAGGCCATCCGCGCGAGCCGCAAGTGCGCCTTGCTGCTCGGCGGCCAGGCGCTGCGTGAGCCGGCGCTGCTGGCGGCGGCGCGCATCGCCGCGCAGGCGGGCGTCAAGCTGCTGGCCGAGGTCTTCCCGACCCGCCTCACGCGCGGCGCCGGGGTGCCGGTGGTGGAGCGCATCGCGTATCTCGCCGAGATGGCCGGCGTGCAACTCGCCGACATCGAGCACCTGGTGCTCGTCGATGCCAAGGCGCCGGTGTCGTTCTTCGCCTACCCCGGCAAGCCGAGCTACCTGGTGCCCGAGACCTGCACCGTGCACACGCTCGCCGCGCCCGAGCAGGACGCGCTCGCCAGCCTGGACAAGCTCGCTTCCGCGCTGGGTGCCGGCCAAGCCAGCCCGCAGTTGCAGCCGGCCGCGCGCCCGGACCGCCCACGCGGGATGCTGACCGCGCCCAAGGTGTGCAAGGCGGTGGGCCACCTGTTGCCCGAGGGCGCGATCCTGATCGACGAGGCCATCACCTCGGGCCTGATGCTGGGCGCGATGACCGCCGGCTGCCCGCGCCACGATCTGATCACGCTGACCGGAGGCGCCATCGGCCAGGGCCTGCCCAATGCGGTGGGCGCGGCCATCGCCTGCCCGGATCGGCCGGTGATCGCGCTGATCGGCGACGGCACCGCGATGTATACGATCCAGGCGCTGTGGACCATGGCGCGCGAGAACCTGCACGTGGTCAGCATTGTCTTCAACAACGCGAGCTACTCGGTGCTCAACGTCGAGCTCGAGCGCGTCGGTGCCGGCAGCGGCGGATCGAAGGCGCGCGCGCAGCTCGATCTGGACGGGCCACAGCTCAACTTCGCGCAGCTGGCGCAGGGCATGGGCGTACACGCGGTGCGCGCGAGCACGGCCGAGGATTTCGCGAAGGCGCTGGAATATGCGCTCGCCACGCCGGGGCCGCATCTGATCGAGGCGCTGGTGCCCGAGTCGCTCGCCGGCGCCAAGCGCCGCGTGCTGCCCTGGCTGCTGCGCTCGCTGCCCAGCCTGCCGCGGCCGGTGGCGCTGGCGCTGAAGAGGAAGATTGCGCCGTAGCACGTGCGTGCAGGCCGGTGCCGCCGGGTGCATGTGCGCGCGGCACGGGGTTGGTTCGCGTTGTGGCGTACGCCGCAGGACATCAAGGATCGGTACGCGAGCGCAGGCTCGCCGTGTTGGCGTCACGCAGGCGATGGAACGCGCGCTGGTCACGCCAAGGCCGCCGCCCAAGGCTCTACAATGTAGCTACCAGTAGCCACAGCGTGAGTCGCATGCAAAGCGCCGGAATCAAGGTCCTGAAGAACCGTCTCAGCGAGTACGTGCGCGCTGCCGCCTCGGGCGAAACCGTTCTCGTGACCGACCGTGGTCGAGTCGTCGCCGAGCTGGTGCCGCCACGCGTGCGCGCCGATGCCCCGCCGGACGTGCAGCGGCTGGGCGAGCTCGCTCGGCAGGGTCTGCTGGTGCCGGCGAAGGTATCACCCCGCGCGCGGCTGCCGCGGCGCAAGCCTTTGGCGAAGCTCGCCGATGTGCTGCGTGAGCTGGACGACAGCCGGGCCGAGCGTTGATCTATCTCGACACCTCGGTCGTCCTCGCGCGCCTGTTTGCCGAAGACCGCTCGCCGCCGGATGCGTTCTGGTCGCAGACGCTCGTCGCAAGCCGACTGCTGGAGTTCGAGGTCTTCACCCGCGTCAATGCGCGCGGTGCTGCGACCTCGCACGCCGACGACGCGCGCCGGCTGATCGGCCGCGTCAACCTGCTGGAAATGTCCGCTCGCGTGCTCGACCGCGCGTTGCTGCCTTTTGCGCGGCCGGTACGCACGCTCGACGCGCTGCACCTGGCGACGATGGACTTCCTGCGCAGCCAGGGCCTGATGCCGGCACTCGCGACCTACGACCAGCGTCTGGCGGCGGCGGCAATTGGCGAGGGCTATGCGCTCGCCGACTGCTGACATTCATCGGGCCGAGCGGGCGCGTGTCCGAGATGCTGAACCGCAAGCGGCCACTCAACCTGCGCATGGTCAAGCGGCTGCACGACGCGCTGCGTATCCCCTGCGAGAGCCTGTTGGCCGAGGTGTCCTGAGGGCACCCCCCAAGGGCCGGGCCTTGCCCGTCCCGGCCCCCCCGCGGGGACGCAAGAAAACTTGGGGCGGCCCTGCGCATTCTTGAGAGCACCCCCAAGGGCCGGGCCTTGCCCGTCCCGGCCCCCCGCGGGGGCGCAAGAAAACTTGGG
>JACSRM010000327.1 GCA_014879745.1 Burkholderiaceae bacterium
CAAGCACTTGCGAGTGCAAAACGGCTCGATTCTCGGGAAAGCAACGGCGAGTTGAGAAAGACGGGCTAGCGCTCGGCGGCGTGCCGATCTTCAGGGACATGGAGCATTGCGCTAGGAAACGTCCTAGTTACCGGGTGCGGGCCGCGCCGCATACTTCGGCCGCAAGCCGGCGACACCGGGATACGTCCGGGACGTAGCGAGGAGGCCAGTTCGATGCTCGACTTTCTATTCAGCGGCTGGGGCGCGTTCTGGATGACGCTGTTCATGCTGGTGCCCTTCGCCGCCGTCTTCTACTACATCCTTCGCCGCAAGAGCATCGTCGACCCGACACCGGAGTCGACCGCACGGGCGAAGATTTCGGGCGTCGAAGTCGGCTGGCTCGCCCTCGTGTTGATGGTATTCGCCGGCGTCAACCTCGCCAGCCTGAAGTACATGCCGACGCTGCGCACCGCGCACGCTGCCATGCGCACCGACATTCAAAGCGTAGACCTCACGGCGACCTCCTGGTCCTACGACATATCGAGCCGCGAATTGCAGGCAGGCAAGCCGGTGCGCTTCTCGGGCCGCAGCAACGACACGATGCATGGCTTCGCGGTCTACCACCCGGACGGCCGGATCCTCTTCACGATGATGCTGATGCCCGGGCTGAAGGATCCGACCTCGTTGATCCATACCTTCGAGGAACCGGGGACATACAAGGTGCGATGCCTCGAGTACTGCGGCGTCGCCCATCACACGATGCGCGACGAGCTCGTCGTCGTCGCAAGCGAAGGCAGCGCCAAGCTCGCCAAGGGGGACACGCCATGACCATCGCCAGCACCTTGATCGAGCGCACACCGCTGTTTGGCAGGATGTTCGCCGTCGACAAGTCCACCGGGCTCGAGGAAATCAACGCCTGGCCGGCCTTGATGATCATGGCCTCGTTCATCTGGCTCGCGGTGGCGGGGCTGCTCGGGCTCGTGATGCCGGCGACGCAGATCTTCAACCTCGACAGCGATCTGTTCTACACCACGCTGACGCTGCACGGCGCGGCGCTCGCATTTCCGTTCACCTTCCAGCTGATGATCGGCGTCGGGCTGCACCGCGCCGGAGGCTGCGTCGGCAAGCCGATCACCGGCTGGCTGCCGGCGGTCACGTTCTGCGCGCTCAACCTGGGTGCCGCACTGCTGACGGTCGCCGTGCTGCTCGGCTTCAAGGTGAGCCTGATCGTGATGTTTCCGCTGCCGCTGGTCGGCGCCAAGATGGGCATCTGGAGCATGAGCACGGTGGTGCTGGGCTTTACCGGCATCTACCTCGTGCTGGCGACGATGATCCTGTTCTACCCAATCCTCATCCTGCGCATGCTGTTCACCGGCACCAAGCGTGCCGACCTGGTGCTTTCGCCGCGCTCGCTGAACGATCCCGGAATGCTCGGCATGACACTCGCGGCGCTGACGCTGCTGATCGCCGGCCTGCCGCTGGTGGCCGTCGGCACGACGCTGCTCGCCGCGCTGTACGGCGCGATCCCGATGTCGCTCGCCGCCTGGGCCGCCGAACCGGTCGTCTTCCAGTACGCCTTCTTCATCTTCGCGCACAACCTGATGGAGGCGATGGCGCTGATGGTGATCAGCGCGATGTACGCGACGCTGCCGCTGTACCTTGCGGATGGCACGCGCAAGCTCTTCAGCGACCGCATCGCGAATGCCGCGCTGTGGATCCTGCTGTTGACCTCGCTCACGTCGTTCCTGCACCACTTCATAACGCTGTTCCCCAACCAGCCGGCGGCGCTCGCGTACTGGGGCAATCTCATGAGCTGGGGCACCGGCATCGGCGCTGCGCTCAGCATCTTCACCGTCCTTGCCACGGTGTGGCAGCATGGATTGCGGCCCGAGCCGGGGATCATCGCGGTCCTGGCCGGGTTCATGCTCTACATCCTCGACGGCGCGAGCGCGGTCGTCACCTCCAACGTTGCCTGGGCGTTCCAGCTTCACGGCACGATGTGGCAGAGCGGGCACACGATGACGGTGCTGGTCGCGATGTCGATGATGTGGCTGGGCGTCCTTTATCACCACTATCCGGTGATCACCGGGCGCAGGCTGGACCCGACGATGGGCATGTGGTCGGTGCGCCTGTTCGGCATCGGCGCGGTCGGCGCCGCGCTGTCGATGCTCGCCGGTGGCGCCGCCGGAATGCCGCGTCGTTTCGCCGACTGGAACCAGGAGGGATGGATGCTCTATGGTCACCTGATCCTGGTGTTCGGTCTGATCCTTGGCGCCTCGCTGGCCGTCTATGCCCTCGCGATGCTGCGCTCGCGCGCGATCGGCGAGGCTTCGCCGGGCGGTCCGCAGCCGGTGCCGGCCTGAGAGAGGCCGCGATGCCGCGGCGCAGAAGCGCCGTCGCGCCGCGTCAGGCACCGCAGGAGGGCAAGGTGGCCGCGCGGTGAACTGTGCGCTGTGCGGACTGCCGACACCGGCGACGCCGGTTGCCGAGGGCGGCCGCGCCTACTGCTGCGTCGGCTGCCGCGAGGTCGCGCGGCTGATCGAGTGCACGCCGAACCAAAGCGCCGCCATCCCTGCGAGCCCGGGCAGCGCCGCGCCAGCTCAGGGTGAGGAAGCCTACTTCTGGGTCGACGGCATGCACTGCGCGTCGTGCGAGCGCCTGATCGCGCAGCTGGCGCCGCAGGTCGACGGCGTGCTGGAGGTGCATGCCAGCTACGCCAGCGGCACCGCGAGGGTCGTCTATGACCCGGCGCGGGCAGGCCAGGCCGAACTGGCGGCACGTCTGAGCAGCACCGGCTATCGATTCCGCCCGCGCGGCGAGGCGGCCGCGGAGTACGACGAGCGCGCCGACCTGCTGCGCATGCTGGCCGGCGGCTGCCTGGCGTCGGCGGTGATGATGCTGTCGTTCGTCTTCGTCTATCCGCTGCATGCGGGCTGGATCGATTCGACGGAGTACGCCGCGATCGCCTGGTTGGCTTTCGGCTTGGCGCCCGTCGCATTGTTCGTCCTCACCTCGGCGCAGGTGTTCGTCGTCGGCTGGCCGATCCTGCGCAGTGCGCATGCCGGCGTCCGCGCGCGGGCGCTGAACATGGACGCGCTGCTCGCGCTGGCCATCGTCTCGGCGTATGCCTACAGCGTGTTCCAGCTCTGGCACGACCCGCTCGATCTGTACTTCGACGTCGCCAGCGGGGTCGTTGCCGTAGTCACGATCGGCCGCTTCCTGGAACGCGGCGCACGCGCGGCTGCGCTGCGCGAGCTTGCCCGGGTGATGGATGCACCGCCACCGCTGGCTTGCGTCGTACGCAGCGGCGAATGTTTCAACTGCAGCGCCGACGCCGTACTGCCGGGCGATCGTGTATTCGTGCGCCAGGGCGAGACGATTCCGGTGGACGGAACGATCGTCGACGGCGCGTGCGCGGTCGACGAGTCGCTGCTGACCGGCGAGCCCTTCCCGGCGGCACGACAGCGCGGCGACCGGGTGCTGGGCGGTGCGGTGCTGCGCGAGGGACGCATCGAGATCGATGTCGGCGCAAAGGTGCAAAGCCGGATCTCCGAGCTGGCGCGGATCCTTTGGCAGGCGCAGGCATCCGGTTCGGGCGCCCAGGGCCGCGCCGATCGGATTGCGCGCGCGTTCGTGCCTGTCGTGCTCGCGCTCGCACTGATCGTCGGGCTCGGCTTTCTCGCGGCCGGCGCACCGCCGCAGCGTGCGTTGCTCGCGGCGCTGGCAACGCTGATCGTGTCCTGCCCCTGCACCTTTGGCCTGGCGATTCCGCTGACGATCGCCAGCTCGACGAGCGCCGCGTTGCGGCGCGGAATTCTCGTGACCCGGCCCGATCTGTTCGACCAGGGTGCGCGCATCGATATCGTCGCGATCGACAAGACCGGCACGCTGTCCACCGGGAAGATGGCGGTGACGGGCGTCTTCGGGCCAGCCGAGACGGTGCCGCTGGCTGCTGCCGTCGAACGCGACTCGCCGCACCCGGTGGCGCGCGCCATCGCGCAACTCGACCGTAGCGCCGTCGCGCACGATGTCGAGTTCCAGCCCGGCCGTGGCGGCTGCGGATCGGTCGGCCGACGTCGCGTCGCGGTCGGCAGCCAGGCGCATTTCGACGGCTTGCAGTGGCCGATTCCGGCTGCCCTTGCAGCAACTGCACGCGCGAACGCGGCGGGCGTCGTCTCGTACGTCGGCTGGGACGGAATGGTGCGTGGCGCGATCGTCACCCAGGACCGCCCGCGCCCGCAGTGGGAGTCCGTCGTCAACCAGCTTCGCGAGCGCGGTCCGCTGTGCCTGCTGACGGGCGCAGCGAGCGCCGGCAACTACGCGTCGCTCGCCGACGAAGTCTTTACCGGCGTACCGCCCGAAGCCAAGGCAGCCGTCGTCAGACATCTGCGCACCCGCGGCCGCGTTGCGATGATCGGCGACGGCAGCAACGATGCGCCAGCGATGGCGCAGGCCGACGTGGCGATCGCCTTTGGCGCGCCCACCGCGCTTGCCGCGCAGGCCGCGGCGATCGTCATCACCGGTGATCGCCTCGAGCGCGTTGCCGATGCGCTCGAGATCGTCGATGCGACGCGCCAGCGCATCCGCCAGAACCTGGGCTGGGCGCTGTCATACAACGCACTTGCCATCCCACTGGCGATGACGGGTCAGCTCAACCCGCTATGGGCTGCCCTCGCCATGGCGGCCAGCAGCCTGCTGGTCGTCTGGAACGCGACACGACCGATTCTGCGCCGCCCCGACCCTGCCGACGACGGTCGCAAACCTGCGATGGACGAGGGCTGGGTGGTTTGATTCCAGGGCGCGCCAGAAAGTGCGTCGTTCGGGCAGCAGCGAAGGTGGCATTCCCTTGTGACGGAACACGCCGGTCAAGATGGTTGACGCTCGCCAGCTTGTGCATTCGACAATGCGCGAATGCCACGCAAGCCCTCCCCCGAATCCCTGGAAGCCTTCGTTCGGCGGCAGGACGGCGCTGTACTGGCCGACGTGCTGATCGAACTCGCGGCGGACCACCCGGCCGTGCGAGCCCGGCTCGCGCGCATGCAGCTGGCGAGCCAGCCGAAAGCGCTGGCGGCCGAGTTCCGGAAGACGCTGGCGGCGTGGCGCAGATCGACCAAGTTCCTGGGCTACTCGGAGGCGGGCGCGTTCGGCCGCGAGCTCGAAGCCTGGTTGGAGCAGGTCGAGCGCGAGCTGCTGCCTCAGGACCCGGCCGCCGCACTGGCGATCGCCGAATCGTTCATCGAAGCCGACGCGGTCTTCTTCAACCGTGCCGACGATTCGAACGGCGCCATCGGCGACGCCGTCGCTGCCGGATGCCGGCTGTGGCTGAAGGCAGCCTCGCGCTGCGAAAGCCCGGCCGCCGAATGGCCCGCGCGGATCGCGGCGCTGGCCGGCGCCGACGAATACGGCGCCCGGGCGGAGTTGCTGCGCAGCGCGAACCTGTGCTTGAGCGAACAGGCTTTGCGTGCCCTCGTAGCGTCGTACGAAGCCGAACTCGACGATGCCTTGGCCCAGGCGCGGCCGGCCGGCGAGCGTGTCAACGGGCCGGCGGGCAAGGCCTCGGCCGCACTGTCGTTGCTGTCCGAGGCGCTGCGCGACGCCGACGTGCTGGTGCGCGCCACGCTCAAACGCAGCCCGTCGCCGAACGTGGTGCAGGTGGAACATTTCGTCCGCGCGTTTCTGGACTACGGCCACCCCGAAGGCGCCCTGCCCTGGCTGGAAGGCTCGTGGGCACACCTGGAAGGCTCGCGCCAGCGCCTGCAGGCGCAGGCGCTGACGGCGCTGGGGCGAACGGATGAGGCCGCGGCGATCCGGCAACGCATCTTCGAGGCCACGCTCGCGGTGAGCGACCTGCACGCCTGGCTCGATCTGCTGCCGCCCCGGCAGCATGCCGATGCGATCGCGCAGGCGCGTTCGCTCGCGGCGGGCCGCGATGATCCGGTGGTCGTCGCTCGCCTGCTGATGGACATCGGCGACGAGGCAGCGGCCGAGGCCGCCCTGCTGGCCCATCCCGGCCGCATCGACGGCGGCGACTACGGCAGCTTGGTGCCCTTGGCTGCGGCCCTGGAGGACAAAGGCCTGTGGGCCGGCGCGACGGCGATCTATCGCGCACTGCTGGTGTCCATCCTCGACAAGGCGTACTCGCCGGCCTATCGGCACGGCGCCCGATACTGGTCGCGGCTGCAGGCAATGGCGGGGAAGTGCACCGGACTCATACCGCTCGAGCCGCCCGAAGCCTTCGAGGCGAGGATTCGCGCGCAGCACAAGCGCAAGTCGAGCTTCTGGGCGCTGGTTGACAAAGTACGTTGACGGGCGTCGCCGAGGCGGTCGGCGACCGACGCTCGAGCGTTGTAGCCGACTGACATTCGAATGGGAGTTGCCGACGATTTCCTCTCGGGCGCCTCCGGTCACGGGGTGCTGCCGTCGCCTCATGGCAAACTCCGCCAACACCAGAGACGCCGGAGAAGAAGAATGGCCAGCACCGATGCGATGCTCGATGAGCTCCACTTGGACCTGCAGAACCCGCGATTCAATGGACTCGCCAGTCAACGCGATGCGCTGGAGAAGATCGTCACAAACCAGGGCATCAAGCTGGTTAACCTGGCCGAGGATGTTGTCGAGAACGGTTTGAGCCCCGCGCACCGCATGCTCGTGATCAAGGCCAGGGGCCGAGGGTCCAGCGGCTACATCGTGCTAGACGGGAACCGGCGCCTCGCTGCGCTTCGCGTGCTCGCCAATCCTTCCGTGCTTGATGGTATGACCGGCGTCGGCGACTTAACGAAGAAGAAGCTGCGCCAGCTAGCCAAGGAGTACGTGCCCGGCGACATTGAACCGCTCGATGTCTTCGTCTGCCCGGACGAGTCGTCCGCGCGCCACTGGATCGAGGCGATCCACACGGGCGAAAATGACGGGCGTGGGGTCGTCGGCTGGGATGGCATAGCTACCGCTCGCTACAGGGGTAAGAACAGCTCGCTGAAGGTTTTGGAGTTCGTCAAGGCGGCTGGCAAGCTAAGCGACGATGAGATCGCCAGTCTTGAACGGTTCCCCATCACCAACCTGGACCGACTGCTGGGGACGCCGGAGGTGCGCGAGCGCCTGGGGCTGACCCTGGAGGGGGGTGATCTGCTGTCCGATCTACCCCAGGCCGAGCTACTGCGCCCCCTGAAGAAGATCGTGACTGACATCGCGTCCAAGACCATCACCGTCGCGCGTATCAAGGGCAAGGAAGACCGCCTGCAGTATCTAAAGTCCATGGACAGTCTCATGCCGGACCTGTCCAAGAAGACCGGAGCGCTGGAGCCGCTGGACCGCCTTGCTGCACAGGCGACCGCCAAGGCCCATGCCCGTGGCGCAGCCAAGTCCAAGGTGCGGACCCTGCTCGGGCGCAAGGCCTTGATTCCCGGTCAGGCCCAACTCCACCTGAACATCAACGATCAGAAGCTGGAGCAGATGGTCAAGGAGCTGCGCAAGCTGCCGCTGGAAACCTACCCAGTCGCGGCTGCCGCAGCCTTCCGAGTGTTCCTCGAGTTGTCGCTCGATCACTACGGCCACGCCAAGAAGGTCTCAGGCTATGCGCCCGACAAGAAACTGAAGGACAAGGTCCTCACGGTCGCAGCCCACCTGGAGGCCAATGGCGCCAGCCGGCGAGACCTCCAGCAGTTCCGCGCTATGGCGACCAATCCCAACGCCCCGTTGAACATCGACCGCCTTCATGGTGTCGTGCACAGCCGCTTCGCGCTGCCCACCGCCAACGAACTACGGACGGGATGGGCCGAGGTCCAGGTCGCCTTCGCCAGAATCTGGGCATGACGCGGCAGACGCTATGACCACCAGCAGCAACCCGTCAGCCTTCTATACGCCCCTGCGTTACCCGGGTGGCAAAGGAAAGCTGGCCCCCTACGTAAAGCGCATCCTCGAGGCGAACGACCTCGTTGATGGTGTCTACGTTGAGCCCTACGCTGGCGGGGCGGCGGTCGCGATGGAACTGCTGTTGCAGGAGTACACCCGGAAGGTCTACATCAATGACATCAGCGCGGGCGTAGCAGCGTTCTGGAGGTCACTTCTCGACAACACAGACGCACTGTGCGCCGCCATCGTTGACGTGAGGGTGACGATGGAGGAGTGGCATCGGCAGCGTGCCATCCAGCAGGACCCAGAAGGCCACGATGACCTTACCCTAGGCTTCGCCACCTTCTTTATGAACCGCACGAACAGGTCTGGCATCCTTGCGGCTGGCGTCATCGGTGGCAAGACACAGACCGGCAAGTGGAAGATCGACGCGCGCTTTAACGCGCCGGACCTGATCAGCCGCATCCACGCGATCGCCCGCCTGCGCAATCGAATTGAGTTCCGACAGCTTGACGCGATCAACTTCATCAACGAGATCGCGCCGAAGCTGCCGGCCAAGAGCCTGATCTATCTGGACCCGCCGTACTACGTGAAGGGCAGTGACCTGTACCTTCACTACTACGAGCACGCGGACCACGAGAAGATCGCCAGACGGGTGGCAAGGCTGCGGGCCAAGAACTGGATCGTGTCCTACGACAACGCTCCGCCGATTCACGGCATGTACTCCCAGTTCCGCAGCATCGTCTACAGCTTGAGCTACAGCGCCCACGCTCGCTACAAGGGCGCTGAGGTTATGTTTTTCGCGGACAGTTTGACTATCCCCGAGACGGTGCGTCCGATGCACATCGCCGCGTAGTGCTCAGGCAAACCGACCACAGATCTGCAGGGGTGCTTGTAGGAGCACCGACGGCGGCTCTCCCTGGCGCCATTTGAAGCACTTAGCAGGCCCCAAAGGGGCGTCACAAGACTCGCGTTCTTCCGGCCGCTTGGATTGGCTCAGGATGATCAGGTTGTGCGTCCAGGGCAGTTGTGTCACCAGTGGTGTCACTACTTCGAGACCCCGGTAGGCCTCGAAGAGCTGCCGCATGCGAAACAGGTTGCGGCGCGTGAAGCCGCGCTGCCCAGGCACCACGCGAGCCAGGTGCGCAGCCAGCTTGTCCACAACGCCCTCGCCCCATTCGGCCGCCGCCAGTTTGCCGCTGATGTATTCGCCGATCCGCCAATAGAGCGCTACAAGCTCGGTGTTCACCGCCTGGTAGGCGCGCTGCCGCGCCTGTTCGATCAGGCCGACCACCTCGGCGAACGACGCTTCCAGCGGCGGCAGCACCTTGGCCCGGGCGACCACG
>JACSRM010000163.1 GCA_014879745.1 Burkholderiaceae bacterium
ATGGCCAGGAGATCCTGGCCCAGCCCGCGCAGACGCGCTACCACCTGGGGCTTGCCTACGTGCCCGAGGAAAGGCGCATCGTGCCCGGGCTGACGGTGCGCGAGAACCTCCGCTTGGGGCTGATCGCGGGCAAGGAGCGCCACACCGAGAGGGAACGCATCGACGAGATCGCCAAGACCTTCCCGCGTCTGGCCGAGCGTATGGAACAGGACGGCACCTCGATGAGCGGGGGCGAACAGCAGATGCTGGCGATCGCCCGCGCGATGATGGCGCGGCCACGCATGATCCTGCTCGACGAACCCTCCGAGGGCATCATGCCGGTGCTGGTCGACGAGATGTTCGAGCTGTTTCGCCGGCTGAAGGCGCAAGGCACGACGCTTCTGTTGGTGGAACAGAACGTCGAACGCGCGCTGAGCATCAGCGACCGCGCCTACATCCTCGACCAGGGCGTGCTGGTCCACACCGGCACCGGGGCCGAACTGCTGGCCGACCGCGAGATCCAGGACAAGTACTGTGCGGTGTAGCGGCGTGCTGTTTCGGTCGCCTGCATGCGCTCGGCGGACGGCTGCAGACGATGCACGAGCGCCTGCTCGAAGTGCTCGCAGCGCTCGACCGGATCGGCGCGAACGCGGGCGGCAGCGCGGCCTTGCCAAGGCGAAGCGGTTCGAGACGTGCAACCCCTCGGGTTGCAATGATGTTACCGCTCGACGATCATCAGCCATCCGCCGGCACGGCGGCTCGAGGAGACGGAATGCTCGCTGCCCTGGGCTTCGCGACGATCGCGATCTTCCTGTTTGCCATCATGACCCGGCGCCTGTCGGTGCTGGCCGCGCTCGTCATCATTCCGGCTATCGCGGGCGTTCTCTCCGGCGCCGGCTGGGGCCTGGGCAAGATGATGCTGGACGGCGTCATCCGGGTCGCGCCGGTCGGCGTGATGATCATCTTCGCCGTGCTGTACTTCGGCCTGATGCTCGACGTCGGCCTGTTCGATCCATTGATCGGACGCCTGCTGCGCTTCGTCAAGGGCGACCCGATGAAGATCGCGCTGGCCACCGCGGTCCTGACCATGTCGGTCGCGCTCGACGGCGACGGCGCCACGACATTCCTGATCACGGTTTCGGCGATGCTGCCGCTGTACCAGCGGCTCGGCATGAACCGCCTGGTACTCTCCGGCATCGTCGCCCTCGGCGCCGGCGTGATGAACATCATCCCGTGGGGCGGGCCGACCGTACGCGCCATGGCGGCGCTCAAGGCGGACTCGTCCGACATCTTCAATCCGGTGGTGCCGGCGATGGGCGCAGGCATCCTCTGGGTGCTTCTCGTGGCCTACTTCTTCGGCCGGCGCGAGCGCGCGCGCCTGGGCATCATCTCGCTCGACCAACTGCAGTTGAGTCCCGAGCCCTCCCCGCACGCTGCCGCCAGCGGCGCGGTGGATGGCGCTCCGGCCGCGAACGGTGACGAGTCCGACGGGTCGCTCCATGCCCACACCAGCGAGCGCAAGGTCGCACTCGACCGGCCCTGGCTGTTCTGGTTCAACGTCGTGCTGACGGTGGTGCTGATCGTCGCTCTGCTGTTGTCGCTGATGCCGCTGCCGATCCTGTTCGTGCTGGCCTTCGTCATCGCGCTGATGGCCAACTATCCGAGCTGGGAAGCCCAGCAGAAACACCTGGTGTCGCACGCCGGCAGCGTCGTCACCGTCTCGACGATGATCTTCGCCGCCGGCATCTTCACCGGCGTTCTCTCCGGCACGAAGATGATCGAGGCCATGGCGGCGGCCGCCGTCTCGGTCATTCCCGAGAGCATGGCCGGCTACCTGCCGCTGATCGTGGCGGTGACAAGCATGCCGCTCAGCCTCGTCTTCACCCCGGACGCCTACTACTTCGGCGTGCTGCCGGTGCTGGCACAGGCCTCGGCAAGCTTCGGCATGGATCCGGTGCTGGTCGGCCGCGCCGCCATTCTCGGCCAGATGACGACGGGTTTTCCGCTCAGCCCGCTGACCGCATCGACCTTCATCCTGATCGGTCTGTGCGGCGTCGACCTGGGGGCCCACCAGCGATTCATCTTCCCCTGGGCGTTCGGGACCACGCTCGTGATGACGGCGATGGCCTTCGCCACCGGCGCGCTGTAGGCTGGGGACAGCGGGCATCAGCGACGCGGTCGGCAGGCAATTCGGGAGGACGAGACGATGAAGTCAATCAGGATCGGCGCTGGCGCCGGATTCTCCGGCGACCGCATCGAGCCCGCGCTCGAGGTGGCCGAGAAGGGCGATGTCCGGTACCTGGTGTTCGAGTGCCTGGCCGAGCGCACGATCGCGCTCGCGCAGCAGGCGCGCATGCGCGACCCGGCGCTGGGCTACGACCCGTTGCTCGGCGCGCGCATGCGGGCCGTGCTCGGCATCTGCGCTGCCAAGGGCGTGCGCATCATCACCAACATGGGCGCGGCCAACCCCGTCGCGGCCGCCGAGCGGACCGCGCAGATCGCCCGCGAGCTCGGCCTGCGCCGCTTGAAGGTAGCCGCCGTCACCGGCGACGACGTGCTCGAGGCGGTGCGCAGCGGCGACTACGCGCTCGACGAGACCGGCCAGAGCGTGCGCTCGCTCGGCGATCGGCTGGTCTCGGCCAACGCCTACATCGGCGCCGGGCCGATCGCACAGGCGCTCGCCAGCGGCGCCGACGTCGTCATCACCGGCCGGGCCGCCGACCCGGCGATGTTTCTCGCACCGCTGATCCATGAATTCGGCTGGCCAATGGACGACTGGACGCGGCTCGGGCGCGGCAACGTCGTCGGCCACCTGCTCGAATGCGCGGGCCAGGTCACCGGCGGCTATTTCGCCGACCCCGGCGTCAAGGACGTGCCGGACCTGGCGCGGCTCGGCTTTCCGATCGCCGAGGTGGCCGAGGACGGTACGGCGGTGATCACCAAAGTGCCGGGCTCGGGCGGCATGGTCACCGCGGCGACCTGCAAGGAGCAACTGCTCTACGAAGTGCACGACCCCGCGCGCTACCTTCAGCCTGACGTCGTGGCCGACTTCTCCAAGGTGAAGGTGACGCAGGAGGGGCTGGACCGGGTGCGCATCGAGGGTGGCGACGGCCGGCCCCGCACCGGCACGTTGAAAGTCTCGGTCGGCTATGTCGACAGCTATGTCGGCGAGGGCCAGATCTCGTACGCCGGCCCTGCGGCGCTGGCGCGAGGGCGCCTGGCGCTGGAGATCGTCGCCGAGCGGCTGCGGATGACCGGCGTGCAGACGAGCGAGCTGCGCTTCGAGTTGATCGGCGTCGACGCCATCCTCGGGCCGAAGCTTTCGGCCGGCGCGCCCGAGCCGCGCGAGGTGCGGGTGCGGGTCGCCGGCCGCACCGACAGCCTCGACGAGGCGACCCGCATCGCCAACGAAGTGGAGTCGCTCTACCTCAACGGCCCGGCCAGCGGCGGCGGCGTGACCAAGTCGGCGCGCGAGATTGTCGGCATCCGCTCGACGCTGCTGCCGGAGCACAAGCTGACAACCGCCATTCACATCGTGGAGGTCTGACATGCCGCAACCCCTGCGTGCCATCGCCCACTCGCGCACCGGCGACAAGGGTGACATCTCGAACATTTCGGTCATCGCTTACGACCCGGCCGACTACCCACGCCTGGCGCGCCACGTCACCGCAGAGCGCGTGAAGGCGCATTTCGCCGAACGCGTGCGCGGCGACGTGGTGCGCTACGAACTGCCGGGGCTGGGTGCGCTGAACTTCGTCATGCACGGTGCGCTGGTCGGCGGCGTGACGCGCTCGCTCGCCCTCGATGCACACGGCAAATGCCTCAGTTCCGCCCTGCTGGACCTGGAGATCCCGCAACACGGCGAGCCGCTCGATACGGGCTCGTAGCCGGTCGACAGGAAACGGCGCAAGAGCAGCGAACCGCTCCCGCAGCTGAACCAATCGATTGCCTGCACGTGCATCGGCGGCGGGCGCATGCGTACGGCCGCCAGCATCGCCGCGGCCGCCGGCGCCGCGACCCGCCAGAAGGCGTCGGCAAAGCCGGCCGGCGGTAGCGCCGCGGCATGCACGCGCAAGCGCCATTCGAGGAAGATGCCGACGATGCTCACGCAGACCGCGCCACCGAGCATGCGCACGAAGCTGATGCCGCTGGCCGCTCTGGAACGGCTTCGGCCGGCAGCCCCGGCATGCAGCCCAGCGTCGGCGAGGGCAGCATAAAACCCAGGCCGATGCGGGGGAAATTAGTTTCAAAAGCCCTCGGGGCCGATCTGTGACGGTCCTGCGGCGGTCTGAGGTGCTTGGAGTTGGCGGCTGTGGTGCGTATTTCAGCCCAACGTGGACGGTCGTTTCAGTCGATCGTGGACAGCATTTCAGATGAACGTGGACGCCATTTCAGGCTGATCGTGGACGCCATTTCAGGCTGATCGTGGACGACGTTTCAGCCTGATCGTGGACGATCGCGCAGGTGCGCGGGTGATCTTCAGCGTAGGGCAAGCTGGCCGGTTTTTCGGCCCGCCATGCCCGCCAACAGGATCACGATGCGCCATATACGACAGGCCCTGCGCCTGCACCTTGAAGCCGGCCTGAGCTACGCGCAGGTCGCCCGCGCCGCAGGTATCGGCAAGGGCACCGTCGGCAAGTTGATGCTGCTGGCGCGCGCCGCCGGCGTGGACTGGGGCGTTGCACCGATGCTCAGCGATGAACAGCTCGAGGCGCGGCTGTACCGCCCCGCGGTGCCGCGCTCGAGCCGGTGCGCAATGAACGCCGAGGAGCCGTGGGCGGCATCCTGCTCGGCCCGGAGGGGCGCAGCCCGCTGCCACCCGGGCACGGCGCCCCGGGGTACCGATGTGACAGTCACTGCGCCGGCAAAATCGACGGACCGCAACGAGGCGCGTGCGCGGCGCGACTGGATGGCACTGCGCGGCGACGCGGTCGAGGGCGACGCCTGACAACCGGGTTCTCCCTCAGGGGGACAACCTGTAGTCTGCTCGTTCCGGGGATTGCAAAAGCGTGGCCAAAGGAAGACATTTGCCGCTTCCAGAACTTGCCCATAGAGGACTCCCCATGACTCGTTTCAAGATTGCACCCCGGCGCGCAGCGATTGCCGTCGCGTTGTCGCTGATGTTTGCGGTACCTCTCGCCGGTGCCGCCGAGACGGCTGCGCGGGGCAGCGACCGCGTGCGCGTGTCGGTCGCGTTCAAGCCGGGCGCAGCGGCCAAGATGCGCGCCGCGATCGCGAACGCCGGCGGTCGCGTCGTCTTCGAACTCGAGGAAGTGGAAGCGGTCTCGGTCGATCTGCCGCGGCGCGCACTCGCAGCACTCAAGCGCAGCCCGTACGCGCGCTTCGTCGAAGAAGAAGTGATGCGCTATCCGTACGCCAAGGCCCGTTCCCCGGCGGCGGGTGGCACGCAGGTCACGCCCTACGGCATCCCCATGGTCCAGGCCAACCTGGTGTCTGACTCGATGGCCGGCAACCGCACGCTGTGCATCGTCGACTCCGGAATCGACGCCACCCACGAAGACCACCAGGGCAACATCCTTGCCGGCTTCGACTATACGGGCTCGAGCGTGGGCGACTGGAATACCGACGAATCGCACCACGGCACCCACGTCGCCGGCACGATCGCCGCGGTCGACAATACGATCGGCGTGATCGGCGTGCTGCCGCACAAGAAGCTCAATATCTTCATCTCGAAGGTGTTCGATGCGTCGGGCGAGGCATCTTCGGGTACGGTCGCGAAGGCGATGCTGGGGTGCCGCAAGCTCGGCAGCGCCAACGTCATCTCGATGTCTCTCGGCGGCTCGCGGGCGAGCCGGCTCGAGCAGGCGGTGGTCAAATTCCTCGCCGGCCGCAATATCCTGCTCATCGCCGCCGCCGGCAACGCCGGCGACACGTCGACCTCGTACCCGGCCGGATTCGCCGAGGTGATGTCGGTCGCGGCCGTCGACTCGAACATGGCGCATGCCTCGTTCTCGCAGTCGAATCCCGACGTCGAGATCTCCGGCCCCGGCGTCGGCGTGCTGTCGACGGTGCCGATGGGCACCGGCGTCGATACCTCGCTGACGGTGGGCGGCGTCGCGTACCAGGCCAACCCGACCGACGGGCCGGTGCTGTCGGCAAGCGGCGCCTTGTACAACTACGGCACCGGCGAGGTCTCGGACCCGGGCGTCGCAGGCAAGATGTGCCTGATCCAACGCGGCAATATCTCGTTCGCCGACAAGGTGACGAACTGCATGAACGACGGCGGCGTCGGAGCGGTCATCTACAACAATGCGCCAGGCAATTTCAACGCCACGCTCGGCGGCGCGCCGGTCACGATCCCGTCGGCGACCGTCAGCGATGTCGATGGCGCGGCGATGCTGGGCCAACTCGGCCAGTCGACGGCGCTCGCAATGACGCCCAGCAACTATGCCTATTTCGACGGCACCTCGATGGCCACCCCGCACGTCTCGGCAGTCGCTGCGCTGGTCTGGAGCAAGCACACCAACTGCACCGCGGCCCAGATGCGATCGTCGCTGACCAAGAGCGCCATGCCGCTGGGCGGCAACGTTCCGAACAACGACTTCGGTTACGGCCTTGCGCAGGCGAAGGCGGCCGACGACCGCATCACCGCGATGGGTTGCGGCAACTGATCACGACCGCGGCGTCGTGATTGGACCGGGGCCCTTCGCGGCCCCGGTCTGCTTTGCAGTCGCGGCGCAGCATCGGCTCCGGGGCCCGCCGCGTCGCACGCCCCGGGCATGGCGGCTCGAGCACATGCGCCGAACGATACGAGCCGAGTCCGGGCGAGTCTGCGCTGCCGCTTCGCTGTCGGCATCGACATCCAGCACCGCCCGAACTGCGGTGGCGGCGAACCGAAGCTTGTCGCGTCCCTTGTGCAGCCACCGACAATCGCGGCATGCGTTCAGCGCCGCACGAGCCTCGTCCGATCGCGATTGCCCTGAGCGGCATGCTCGCGCTCGCCATCGCGATGGGCATCGGCCGCTTCGCCTTCACGCCGCTGCTGCCGATGATGCTGCACGACGGGGTGGTCGATCTTGCCGGCGGGAGCTGGCTCGCCACCGCGAACTATTTCGGCTACTGGCTCGGAGCGATGGCCTGCGCGGCGCAGCCGGCGCTGTGGCGGCGCCGCGGGCTTGCGCCGCTGCGCCACACCCGGGTCGTGCGCCTGGGCCTCGTCGCGACCGCGCTGCTGACGCTTTGCATGGCGCTGCCGCCGGCGTCGCTGTGGCCGCTGTGGCGCTTTCTGGCCGGCGTCGGGAGCGCGCTGGTCTTCGTCTTCGTCTCCGGCTGGTGCCTCGCCCGGCTGGCAACGCTGGGCGCGCCGGCGCTGGCCGGCGTCATCTATGTCGGCCCCGGGCTGGGGATCGCGATCAGCGGGTTCGCCGCGACGGCGATGGTCGCGGGCGGCGTGAGCGCCGCCGCCGGCTGGGCGGTCTTCGCGCTGCTCGCCGTGGCGCTTGCCGCGATCGCGTGGCCGCAATTGCGCGGCGAGGCGCCCGCCCCGCCGGTCGCGGCCGGCGGCGACCCGCCAGCGCCGCGTGCGACGATCGCAGCCTTCACGCTCGCCTACGGGCTGGCCGGCTTCGGCTATATCGTCACCGCCACCTTCCTGCCGGTGATCGCCCGCCAGGCGCTGCCTTCCGGATCGGTGTGGCTGGATCTGTTCTGGCCGATCTTCGGCATCGGTGTCGCATCCGGCTCGCTGCTGACGATGCGCCTGCCGCAGCGGCTGGACCGCCGCCACCTGTTGATGGGCTGCTATGCGATGCAGGCGGCGGGCGTGATGTTCGGCGTCTGGCTGCCGACGCTTGCGGGCTTCGCGCTCGGCAGCCTGCTGCTGGGCCTGCCGTTCACCGCGATCACGCTGTTCGCGCTGCAGGAGGCGCGCCGCCTGCGGCCGCACGATACGGCGGCGCTGATCGGCGGCTTGACCGCCGCCTGGGGCCTCGGGCAGATCGCGGGCCCGCCGATGGTGGCCTGGCTGCTGCAACGCAGTGCAAGCCCCGCCGCGGGTTTCACGCTCGCCCTGCAGATCGCTGCCGCGGCGCTGCTGGCGGGAGCGGCGATCTACGGCGCGCTGGCGCGGGAGCGCCCGCTGAAGACCTGACCATCCGTGAACGAACCCGGCGCACTCGAGCGACCGGCCCACGCGCTACAGTTGCGGGCCTGCACGAACCGGCTCCGGCCCGCGCCGGGGCATTGCCGCCTGCAGGCCACGCGCCGTTTCGCCCCGCTTGCCCGGGCGGGCGAGGACAGGAAGAAAGACACGACCACCCCCAGATTCCGAACCCGAAGCACTGACGCGAGCAATCGAATGAACGGCAGCGACTATCCCGGCAACCTGTTCGTCGTCGCCGCACCCAGCGGCACCGGCAAATCGAGCCTCGTCAATGCGCTGCTCGAACTCGACTCGCACATCGTCGTCTCGGTCTCGCACACGACGCGCGCACCGCGCGGGCAGGAGCAGCATCGGCGCGAATATCACTTCGTCGAAGAGGCGACGTTTCGCGCGATGGTCGAGCGCGACGAGTTCGTCGAATGGGCGCAGGTGCACGGCAACCTCTACGGTACTTCGCGCGCCGAGGTCGAATCGCGCATCCGCGGCGGGCAGGACGTCGTCCTCGAGATCGACTGGCAGGGCGCGCTGCAGATCCGCAGGCTGTTCGCGAACGCGGTACTCGTCTTCATCCTGCCGCCGAGCTGGGACGAGCTGCAGCAACGCCTGACGCGGCGCGGCG
Organism: Burkholderiaceae bacterium; assembly: GCA_014879745.1. Lineage (GTDB taxonomy): Bacteria > Pseudomonadota > Gammaproteobacteria > Burkholderiales > Burkholderiaceae_C > CAIKUF01. The sequence continues at coordinate 8,721 of JACSRM010000163.1, forward strand.
AGGATCCGCCCGAGGTGATCGCCCAGCGCCTGGCGAATGCGCGCGCCGAGGTCGCGCAGGCCCGGCACTTCGACTTCGTTATAATCAATGCCTTGTTCGAGACGGCGCTTTTCGACCTGAAGGCGATCGTCCACTCGCAGCGCCTCAGGTACGCTGCGCAGGCACGCAGCAAGCCCGCTGTCTTTGCCGCCCTCGATCTCGTCTGACGCGCCGCCCACGGCGCCGCCCGGAGCACCGTTCATGGCCCGCATCACCGTCGAAGACTGCCTCGTCAAGATCCCGAACCGCTTTCAGCTCGTGCTTGCCGCGACCTACCGCGCGCGCATGCTGAGCCAGGGACACACGCCCAAGATCGAGAGCCGCAACAAGCCCGGCGTGACCGCGCTGCGCGAGATCGCCGCCGGCGAAATCGGCCTCGAGATGCTGCGCAAGGTCCC
>JACSRM010000187.1 GCA_014879745.1 Burkholderiaceae bacterium
GACCCGCGCGCCAAGAGCTACCAGGAGTACCGCGACTACGCCGGCGTCGACGAGGGCATGAGCGGCGTCTCGACCCGCTTCGCGTTCAAGATCCTCTCCAAGGTCTTCAACTTCGATTCGACCGAGGTCGCCGCCAACCCGGTGCACCTGATGTACGTGCTCGAACAGCAGATCGAGCGCGAACAGTTCGCGGCCGAGCTCGAGCAAAAATACCTCGCCTTCATCAAGGAGCACCTCGCGGTGCGCTACGCCGAATTCATCGGCAAGGAGATCCAGACCGCCTACCTCGAGAGCTACAGCGAGTACGGTCAGAATATCTTCGACCGCTACGTGACCTACGCCGACTACTGGATCCAGGATCACGAGTACCGCGACACCGACACCGGTGAGGTCTTCGACCGCTCTTCGCTGAACGCCGAGTTGGAAAAGATCGAGAAGCCGGCCGGCATCGCCAACCCGAAGGACTTCCGCAACGAGATCGTCAACTTCGTGCTGCGCGCGCGCGCCAACAACGCCGGCAACAACCCGGCCTGGACGAGCTACGAGAAGTTGCGCACGGTGATCGAGAAGAAGATGTTCAGCAATACCGAGGAGTTGCTGCCCGTCATCAGCTTCAACGCCAAGGCGAGCGCCGACGAGGCGAAGAAGCACGAGGACTTCGTGACGCGCATGGTCGACAAGGGCTACACGCCCAAGCAGGTGCGCCTGCTGTGCGAGTGGTACCTGCGCGTTCGCAAGTCGAGCTGAGGGCCGCGCCCATGCGCCAGCAGATCATCGACCGCAGGCTCGCCGGCAAGAACAAGTCGATCGGCAATCGCGAGCGCTTCCTGCGTCGGCATCGGGATCAGATCCGCGAGGCGGTCAAGCGCGCCGTCGACGGCCGTGGCATCCGCGAGATCGAGAAGGGCGAGGACATCCGCATTCCGAAGCGCGATATCGCCGAGCCGATCTTCGGCCACGGCAGTGGCGGCAAGCGCGAACGCGTGCATCCCGGCAACAAGGACTATCTGCAGGGCGACCGCATCGCGCGGCCCAAGGGCGGCGCGGGCGGCACCGGCCGCGGCCAGGCGAGCGATTCCGGCGAGGGTGACGACGACTTCGTCTTCCACCTGACGAAGGAGGAGTTCATGCAGGTCTTCTTCGACGACCTCGCGCTGCCGAATCTCGAGCGCACCCAGCTCGCCGACGTGCCCGAATACAAGACGCACCGCGCCGGCCTGACGAGCGACGGCAACCCGAGCAACCTGCACGTGCTGCGCTCGATGCGCGGTGCGCTCGGCCGCCGCCTCGCGCTCGGCACCGGGTCGCGGCGCGAGCTGCGCGAGCTCGAAGCGCGGCTCGAGGCGCTGCTGCGCGACGTTCACGCCAGCGCGGCCGAGATCGAGGCGCTGCAGGACGAGATCGACCAGTTGCGCGCGCGCCTCGAACGCATTCCCTACCTCGACCCGATCGACCTGCGCTTTCGCAACCGCGTCCGGGTGCCGGTGCCGAGCGCGAAGGCGGTGATGTTCTGCCTGATGGACGTCTCGGGCTCGATGGACGAATCGCGCAAGGACCTGGCCAAGCGCTTCTTCATCCTGCTCTACCTCTTCCTGACCCGCCACTACGAGCGCATCGATATCGTCTTCATCCGCCACCACACGCAGGCGCAGGAGGTCGACGAGCAGAATTTCTTCCACAGCACCGAGACCGGCGGCACCGTCGTCTCGAGCGCGCTCGAACTGATGAACGATATCGCGCGCGCGCGCTATCCGCGCAACGAATGGAATATCTACGGCGCGCAGGCGAGCGACGGCGACAACTGGCACCACGACAGCGGCCGCTGCCGCAGCCTGCTCGCCGAGCAGTTGCTGCCGATGTGCCGCTACTACGCCTATCTGCAGGTTGCCGAGGAAGAGCAGAACCTGTGGGACGAATACGCGCTGCTGGCCGCCGAAGTCGGCCACTTCGCGATGCGCAAGGTGACCGAGGTGGCGCAGATCTATCCGGTATTCCGCGAATTGTTCAAGAAGGAGAGTGTTGCCGCATGAGACGCGTAAGAGGGGCCCCGCGCAGCGGGGATCGCAGCGAGCGAATGCGGCGCGGCGCTGCGGATTGCGCGATCGAACGGAGGCGCCGCATGAGACGCGAAAGTGGGGCCCCGCGCAACATGGAGGTCTTGTCGTGAACAGCACCGCCCGCGAGCGCCGCGTCAACGACGCGTCGACGCCGTTCGCGAATGATCGGCGCAAGCCGGTGCGCGTCGCATTGCAGGCGCCGCTTGCGGCGCCGTCGCGGCCGGCCGCGCCGCTGCCCGCGCCGAGCGACTGGTCGTTCGAGCTGATCGAGCGCTACCATGATGCGATCCGCGCAACCGCCGAACGCTACGGCCTCGATACCTATCCGAACCAGCTCGAGATCATCACCGCCGAGCAGATGATGGACGCCTACGCGTCGGTCGGCATGCCGGTGAACTACCGCCACTGGAGCTACGGCAAGGAGTTCATCTCGACCGAGAAGAACTACCGTCGCGGCCACATGGGGCTGGCCTACGAGATCGTCATCAACTCCAACCCCTGCATCAGCTATCTGATGGAGGAGAACACGATGGCGATGCAGGCGCTCGTCATCGCGCACGCGGCGTACGGCCACAACAGCTTCTTCAAGGGCAACTATCTCTTCAAGATGTGGACCGACGCGGCGTCGATCATCGACTACCTCGTCTACGCCAAGAACTACGTCGCCGAGTGCGAGGAGCGCCACGGCATGCAGGAGGTCGAAGACCTGCTCGACAGCTGCCACGCGCTGATGAACCACGGCGTCGACCGCTACCGCCGGCCGAGCCGCAAATCGCTCGCCCAGGAACTCGCCGACCGCAAGGAGCGCGAGGCGTACGCGCAGCAGCAGGTCAACGACCTGTGGCGCACGCTGCCCAAGCGGGCCGAGGCGCCGAGCGAGGCAGAAGCGCAATCGAAGCGCTTCCCGGCCGAACCGCAGGAGAACCTGCTCTATTTCATCGAGAAGCGCGCGCCGCTGCTCGAACCGTGGCAGCGCGAGATCGTGCGCATCGTGCGCAAAGTCGCGCAGTATTTCTATCCGCAGCGCCAGACGCAGGTCATGAACGAGGGCTGGGCGACGTTCTGGCACCACCGCCTGCTCAATACGCTGTACGACGACGGTTTCCTGTCCGACGGCATGATGATCGAGTGGCTCGGCTCGCACACCAATGTGATCTTCCAGCCGCCGGTCGGCCACCCGGCGTACAACGGCATCAATCCGTACGCGCTCGGCTTTGCGATGTACACCGATATCAAGCGCATCTGCGACGCGCCGACCGACGAAGACCGGCAGTGGTTCCCCGATATCGCGGGCAAGCCCTGGCTGCCGACGCTCGACCACGCGATGCGCAACTACAAGGACGAGAGCTTCGTCGGCCAGTTCCTGTCGCCGCGCCTGATGCGCGAGATGCGCCTGTTCGCGATCGTCGACGACGAGAAGGAGAGCGATCTCGAAGTCAGCGCGATCCACGACGAGGCCGGCTATCGCCGCGTGCGCGAGGCGCTTGCGCGGCAGTACGACCTCGGTCAGCGCGAGCCCAATATCCAGGTCTGGGACGTGAACCTGCGCGGCGACCGCGCGCTCACGCTGCGCCACACGCAGCACGACGATCGGCCGCTGCACGACAGCGCCAAGGAAGTGCTCAAGCACGTCGGCCGGCTGTGGGGCTTCGACGTTCATCTGGACAGCGTCGGCGCCGACGGCGTTGCGACGCAACGCCTGACGGTCCGCGGCAGCGCGGGCTGAACGCGGGGCCGGATCGCCCCGGCAGCAAATCGGCCGGCGTCAACGCCCGACGAGCAGCTTGCCCTCGGCAAGCGAGAGCGGCTCGGGCAGGCCGGACAGCACGAGCGTATCGCCGCCTTCGAGCGTCAGTTCGTCGCTCGGCGCGAGCACCGCGCCCCCCGCGCGGCGCAGCGAGACGACGCTCACGTCCAGCCTTGACAGCACGAGTTCGGCGAGCGCCCGCCCCTGCAGCGGGCTCGCCAGCGGCAGCGTGACCGAGAGCAGACGGCGGTTCTGCTTGTCGGCGCTCGAATCGTCGTCGGCGCCGCGGAAGTAGCCGCGCAGCAGGCCGTAGCGCGCGTCGCGCTGGTCCTGCATGATGCGGATCACGCGCCGGATCGGCACCCCGACGAGCGCGAGTGCGTGGCTCGCGAGCATCATCGAGCCCTCGATCGCCTCCGGGACGATCTCGGTCGCGCCCGCCGCATGGAGCAGTTCGATATCCGCATCGTCGAGGGTGCGCACGATCACCGGCACGCTCGGCGCATGCGATTGCACGAGTTTCAGGATCTTCAGCGCCGACGGCGTATCCTGATACGTCACGACGACCGCATTGGCGCGCGTCAGCCCCGCTGCCATCAGGCTTTGCAGGCGCGCCGCATCGCCGAACACGACGCTTTGCCCTGCCGCCGCGGCCTGCCGCACCCGGTCGGGGTCGAGGTCGAGCGCCATGTAGGGAATCTTCTCGCCCTCCAGCACGCGCGCCAGATTCTGGCCGCTGCGGCCGAAGCCGGCGATGATGACGTGCGCCTCGGCGTTGATCGAGCGCTTCGCGATCGTCGTCATCGCCACCGACTGCATCAGCCAGTCGGTCGCCGACAGCCGCATCACGATGCGATCGCTGTAGATCACGAGCAGCGGCGCGGCGAGGATGGACAGCACCATGCTCGCGAGCACCGGGCTCACCCAGCGCGGCTCGATCAGCCCCTGCATCGCGCCGAGCGTCAGCAGCACGAAACCGAACTCGCCCGCCTGCGCCAGATAGAGGCCGGTGCGCAGCGAGACGCCTGGCGCCGCGCCGAAGACCCTCGCCACCACGGCGACGAGGGCGAATTTCAGGACCACCGGCAGCGTCGTCAGCACGAGCACGAGGCCCCAGTTGTCGACCACGTCGTGCGCGTTCAGCTTCATGCCGATCGTGATGAAGAACAGCCCGAGCAGCACGTCGTGAAACGGCCGGATATCCGCCTCGACCTGGTGCTTGAACTCGGTCTCGGCGATCAGCATGCCGGCGACGAAGGCGCCGAGCGCGAGCGACAGTCCGGCGTGCTCGGTCAGCCAGGCGAGCCCGAGCGTGATCAGCAGCACGTTGAGCACGAACAGCTCCTCGCTCTTGCGCCGCGCGACGATCGTCAGCCACCAGCGCATCGCCCGCTGGCCACCGACGAGCAGCAACCCGAGGAGCACGATCGCCTTCAGCCCGGCCCAGGCGAGCGAGGTCGCCATGCCGGTGCCGCTCGAATTGAGCGCCGGGATCAGCACCAGCAGCGGCACGACGGCCAGGTCCTGGAACAGCAGTACGCCCATCACCCGCCGCCCGTGCTCGCTTTGCAGTTCGAGGCGGTCGGCCATCAGCTTGACGACGATCGCGGTGCTCGACATCGCCATCGCCGCGCCGAGCACGACCGCGCCCTGCCACGTCAGCTCCCACGGCCGCGACGAGAACGAGAACAGCCACTTCAGCAGATGGTGCCCGAGCACGGTGCCCAGAATCGTCAGCAGCACCTGCGCCATGCCCAGGCCGAAGACGAGCTTGCGCATGCTTCGCAGCTTGGGCAGATTGAACTCGAGCCCGATGACGAACATCAGGAAGACGACGCCGAACTCGCCCAGGTACTGAAACCCCGCCGAATCCTTCGCCACCGCGAGCGCGTGCGGTCCGATCAGCACGCCGACGAGCAGATAGCCGAGCATCGGCGGCAGCTTCAGCAGGCGGCACACCACCGCGCCGACGACCGCCGCGAGCAGATAGAGCAAGACGAGATCGAAGGTCGATGCCATCGCGAAGGCCGCCCGCGGCGCGGACACGACACGCCCCGGCCTGAGCCTAGAATCGTTCGATGGTAATGGACGCCACGCCCGCCGCAGCGGCCTGACGATGCCGCGCGCTCCCGCCTTCGAGCCCGCGCGCGCGCTGGCGCTCGCGCACCGCACCTTCGACATCGAAGCGCAGGCGCTGCTCGGCCTGAAGGCGCGCACCGGCGACGCCTTCGCGACGGCGGTGCAATGGATGCTCGGCTGCCGCGGCCGCGTCGTCGTGATGGGCATGGGCAAGAGCGGTCACGTCGGACGCAAGGTGGCGGCGACGCTTTCCTCCACCGGCACGCCGGCGCTGTTCGTGCATCCGGCGGAGGCCAGCCACGGCGACCTCGGCATGGTCACTTCGCGCGACGTCGTCGTCGCGATCTCGAACTCGGGCGAAAGCGACGAGATCAACGCGATCCTGCCTGCGCTCAAGCGCCTGGACGTGCGCGTCGTCGTCATCACCGGCCGTGCCGATTCGACGCTCGCCCGCCACGCCGACCTGACGCTGGACTGCACCGTCGATCAGGAGGCCTGCCCGCTCAACCTCGCGCCGACCGCGAGCACGACGGCGCAGATGGCGCTCGGCGATGCGCTCGCCGTCGCGCTGCTCGACGCGCGCGGTTTTCGCGAGGAGGACTTCGCGCGCTCGCACCCCGGCGGCGCGCTCGGGCGCAAGCTGCTCACCCACGTGCGCGACGTGATGCGTGGCGGCGACGCCGTGCCGCGCGTCGCGCCCGACGCCGGTTTCATGGAACTGCTGCGCGAGATGACCGACAAGGGCCTGGGCGCGACCGCGATCGTCGACGACGCGGGCCGCGTGCAGGGCATCTTCACCGACGGCGATCTGCGCCGCCTCGTCGCCCGCGGCACCGACCTGCGGGCACTGCGCGCGAGCGAGGTCATGCACCCGCGGCCGCACCTGGTGCGCGACGATGCGCTCGCGGTCGACGCGGCGGATCTGATGGAAACCAAGCGCATCACGAGCATGCTCGTCGTCGATGCCGGCGACCGGCTGGTCGGCGCGCTCAACTCGAACGACCTGATGCGCTCGAAGGTGATCTGATGGACCCCGCGCCTGCGCTGAACTTCCCGCCGGCGCTGCTGCTGAAGGCACAAGGCATTCGCGGCGCGATCTTCGACGTCGACGGCGTACTGACCGACGGCCGGGTCTACATCGGCGCCGAAGGCGAGACGCTCAAGGCCTTCGCCTCGCTCGACGGCCACGGCCTGAAGCTGCTGCAGCGCGGCGGCATCGAGCCGATCGTCATCACCGGGCGCGACTCGGCCGCGGTGCGTCGGCGCCTGGCCGACCTCGGCCTCGCGCATTGCGCATTCGGCGTCGATGACAAGCTCGCCGCCGCCGACGCGTTGCTGGCCGAACTCGGCCTGGCCTGGGATGCGATCGCCGCGATGGGCGACGACTGGCCCGACCTGCCGCTGCTCGCGCGCGCCGCATTCGCCTGCGCGCCGCCGCAGGCGCATGCCGAGGTACGCGCGCTGTCGCATCACATCACGTCGGCCGCGGCCGGCTTCGGCGCGGCGCGCGAATGCTGCGACCTCCTGCTGTGCGCCGCGGGCCGCTACGCCGGCCTGCTCGCGGAGCAACTGCAGCCGTCCGCAGTGCGCGGCGTGGGCGGGCGATGACGACCCAGACCGCACAGCGGCCGCTCGAAGCGCTCGGCCTGCAGGCGTCGGACGACGGCACGCCGCGCTGGAGCGGCCAGCCCTGGCACGCCCGGCTGCTCGACACCCTGTCGTCCTACCTGTCGCTGCTGATGATGGCGCTGCTCGCGCTCGGCAGCTGGTGGCTGGTGACGAATACGCCGGTCGACGAAGCGCCGCGCGTCAAGCCGCCGCCGACCCACGAGCCGGACTACACGATGCGCAAATTCCTGGTCCAGCGCTTCACCCCGCAAGGAACGATTCGGGCCCAGATCGAGGGCGACACCTTGCGTCACTACCCCGACACCGACACCTTCGAGGTCGACAACCCCAAGGTGCGCGCCTGGGCGCCCGATGGCGGCGTCACCGATGCGAGCGCGAATCGCGCGCTCGCCAACGCCGACGCGAGCGAGATCCAGCTCTTCGGCGACGCCCGCATCACGCGGCTGCCGACCGCGACCGACGAGGGGCTGACGTTTCGCGGCGAGTTCCTGCATGCCTTCCTGAAAACCGAGCGCGTCAGCTCCAACCAGCCGGCGACCTTCACCCGCGGCGCGGCGGTGATCCGCGCCGATTCGTTCAGCTACGACAATATCGAACGCATCGTCCAGCTGAAGGGCCATGTTCGCGCGACCTTCCCGCCGCGGCGGACAACGCTTCGGGGAGACAACTCCTGAACCCGCGCCTGGCCTTCATCACCGGCGCGTCCAGCGGCATCGGCCAGGCGCTCGCGGCGCGCTATGCACAGGCGGGTTACAGGCTGGCACTCGTCGCCCGCCGCGGTGAATCGATCGCGTCGTGGGTCGCCGCGCAAGGCATCGCCACGGACCGCGTCGCCGTCTATGGCGCCGACGTGCGCGATGTCGATCGCATCACCGCCGTCGGCCGCGAGTGCATCGCGGCACACGGCGTGCCCGATGTCGTCATCGCCAGCGCCGGCATCAGCGTCGGCATCGACAGCGCCGACTTCGCCGACCTCGAGCATCTGCGCGCCACGTTCGAGACCAACAACCTCGGCATGGCCGCGACCTTCCAGCCATTCGTGCAGCCGATGCGCGAACGTCGATCCGGCACGCTTGTCGGCATCGCGAGCGTCGCCGGCATCCGCGGCCTGCCCGGGCATGGCGGCTATTGCGCCAGCAAGGCGGCCGTGATCAGCTACTGCGAGAGCCTGCGCGGAGAATGCCGGCCTTTCGGCGTCAAGGTGGTGACGATCTCGCCGGGCTACGTCGCGACGCCGCTGACGAGCCGCAACCGCTACGCGATGCCGTTTCTGATGTCGCCCGAGGATTTCGCCGACAAGGCGTTCGACGCCATCGAAGCCGGCGTCAGCTACCGCGTCATCCCCTGGCAGATGGGAGTCGTCGCCAAGGCCCTGCGCATGCTGCCCGACGCGGTCTTCGACCGCGCGCTCGCCGGCCGCCCGCGCAAGCGCCGCGCCGGTGAATGAGGCGACGGCGCAGCCGGCGGGCATGAAAAAGGCGGTGGGCCGACAGCACCACCGCCTTCTCGGGAACGCTTCCCTCGCCTTCGTTCGTGCCGGCTTGTGCCGGCCGATCGTCGTGCCGTTGCGTCAGTAGCCGCCGCGGCCTCCGCCGCCGCCGCCACCCCCGCGATTGCCGCCGCCATAGCC
>JACSRM010000395.1 GCA_014879745.1 Burkholderiaceae bacterium
CGACGAGATCGACCGGCTGCTTGCCGCCGGCGGCGAACTCGGCAAGCGGCTCGACTTCCTGGTGCAGGAGTTGCTGCGCGAGGCGAACACCTTCGGCTCGAAGTCGGCCGCGATCGAGCTGACGAACATCGCGGTCGAGATGAAGGTCGCGATCGAGCAGTTGCGCGAACAGGTGCAAAACATCGAGTAGGTTTTCGGGGGGTTCCAGTAGTACCCTCGAAGCACACTAACCGACTGTCGTGTAAGGACTTTCTGTTCCAGACCCTCCCAGGGCGTCGCAGCGAAGCGCGCGCAACCTGTGGGGTTTGCTGTGGGTTTTTTCGGGTTCGCGGCGCTCTCGACATATGCACCCGGCGGCTGGGCCGACTTCCACAGCGGCATGTCCCCGGACTACGGCATCGGCCTGCGCGGCGGCAAGGACTTCAAGGACGCCGGCGTCGGCAACGGCTCCACCTGTTCGCGCGACCTCGACTACGGCACGCTCGGGGTGACCAACGCCTGCGACCCCCGCTGCGCTGTCGATTCGAACCAGTTCTGCGGGGGTGCAATCGCCAACAGCGTCTTCAGCACCGGGCGGTGAGGGGCTGCCGGAGACCGGCGGTGGTAAGCGAATCGATTGTGCCGGCGCTCACGATCGACGCCTTGGCTTCTCCGGACCCGGCTAAGAGATCGACTTTGAGGCCGTACCCGGCCATCGGCCTGACCGAGGCGCAGACGATGGCCCTGGCCAGGTTTGGCTCGCTGCGCTCAGTCACCGGCGACGGGCCGGGGTGGCCCGTCGTCCGGGGGGGCTAGAAGTTGACCTTGTCGCCGCCCTTGAGCTGTAGCATCTGTCGCGCTTCATCGGGCGTGGCGACTTCCAGGCTCAGGGCGTTCAGGAGGCTCACTGCACGCTTGACCTGGTCGGCGTTGCTGCGGGCGAGCTGACCGGGGCCGTCCCAGAGCGAATCTTCGATGCCCACCCGCACGTTGCCGCCCATGGCGGCCGACATGGCGGCGACTCGAAACTGGTTGCTGCCCGCGCCGAGCACGGACCAGTAAAAGTCCTCACCGAACAGACGGTCAGCGGTGCGCTTCATCTGCAGCACGTCCTCGGGATGGGCGCCGATGCCGCCGAGCAGGCCGAACACCGACTGGATGAACAGCGGGGTCTTGACGACACCGCGGTCCAGGAAGTGCGCGGCCGTGTACAGATGCCCGATGTCATAACACTCGATCTCGAAGCGCGTGTGATTGTCGGCGCAGGACTCGAGGATGTATTGAATGTCCTTGAAGGTGTTCTTGAACACGCGGTCGTCGGAGCCTTGCAGATAGGGCAGCTCCCAGTCGTGCTTGAACTCCTTGAACCGGTTGAGCATGGGGTACAGGCCGAAGTTCATCGATCCCATGTTGAGCGAGGCCACCTCGGGCTTGAGCTTCAGCGCGGGCTGCAGGCGCTCCACCACCTGCATGTTGGGCGCGCCGCCGGTGGTCAGATTGATGACCACGTTGCTGCGGCGGCGGATGTTGGGCAGAAACTCCATGAACAGTGCCGGATCCTGCGACGGGCGGCCCGTGCCCGGCTCGCGGGCGTGCAGGTGCACGATGGAGGCGCCGGCCTCGGCCGCGCCAACGGCGGCCTCCTCGATCTCCGCCGCACTGACCGGCAGGTAGGGGGACATGGAGGGCGTATGGATCGAGCCCGTCACGGCGCAGGTGACGATGACCTTCTTTTGCTTTGCGGACATGGTTTTCTCCTGTGCTTACTTGATGGCCATGGGATTGATCGGCGAGCCGCAGCCCTTCGTAATGGGCAGCGGCGGGCCGCAGAAGAAGAATTCGTAGACGCCGTCCTGCGCGCAGTCCTCGGCCAGTTCCTTCAGGTAGAAGATCTCGCCCATCGTGATGCCGATCATCGGGATCACGACCCAGTGCCACGGCTGGTTCGCCACCGTGCTCTCGTTGGGTCTGACTTCGCAGCCCCAGGTGTCGGCGCAGATCGCGGCGATCTCCTTCTTGTGGATCCATTCGTTGGTCTCGAAGCGCAACCCGGGAGCGTCGCCGGCGGCGTAACCGGCCCACTTGCCCAGCGCCAGGCGGTGTTCCATCTGTCCGGTGCGCACGATGACGAAATCACCGCGGCGGATCTCTACGCCCTGTGCCTTGGCGCAATCTTCGAGGTCGTCGATGCTGATGCCGAAGCCGTCCTCGAGGTAGTCACCGCCAAGGTAGCGCGGGATGTCGAGCAGGACACCTCGGCCAACCATCTTCGCGGCCGTCTTCTCGATACCGTTCTTGTGCGCGCCGAGGGTATCGACAAGCGCCGCGCTGTAGCCGTTCCACATCTTGTCGCCGTAGAACACATGACCGAGCGCATCCCATTGCGTGCCGCACTGCAAAGGCATCGTGATCATGTCATCGGCGTAGCGTAGCTTCAACTCGTCCTGGCGCCCGGCGATGGCGTCCGTCCCGGTGGCCAGCATCGTGTGGATCGGGTTGAAGCGTCCGCCCCAGCCTTCCTGCGGACCCGTCGAGCCGAACTCGAGCCCGAGCGAGAACACCTTTCCCTTCTTCGCCAGCGCGGCCGCCCGGGCGACGTCGGCAGGGGTGATGTAGTTCAGCGTGCCGATCTCGTCGTCAGGGCCCCAGCGACCCCAATTCTTGGTGCGCTGCGCCATCGCCTCGATGTGCTGCAGCGTGAGGTCCTGGGCCAGCGGCCGCTTGGGAATCATCTTCAGGTCTGCGACGTTGTTGCTCATTCGGTCCTCGCGATTGGTTGAGCGCCGCCAGGCCGACCGACCTGGTGCGTGGTGAAATTGTTCGACAAACGCGTCTTGCCGGCTAATACCGGCTAAGCATTTGACCCATGCGTTCGGCCTATGCCCCGGGGCTGCCGGCCTCCGACGCTCGACCGCGAGGCTGGCGTATCGAGCTACCCGAGCACGGCGGCGCAGAGCCACTCGCCCGAGGCGAGTTGGCGGTTCGCGACCTCGGTGAACAGATCGCCGAATTTCCGCCCGGCAAGCGAGACGCCGCGCTCGTTCGAGGTGATCTGCGTCCAGGTCACGGACAGGCCGCGCATCGGGGCGACGCTGAGTCGCCCGGCCCGGTAAGCCTCGGCGAACGCGCTGAACGGCAGCACAGAATAGCCGAGCGCGTGCGCCACCAGTTCGCACAGCAGGCGCGTCGAGTCGGTATCGATCACAGGCTCGATGCGGTGGCCGGCTTTGGCGAGCGCGTGTTCGACGAGCAGACGCAACGCGTTCGGCCGGCGCGTGAGGATCAGCGGCCGGCGGGCGAGCGCGGCGACCTCGAGCGGACGCTCGACGGCGAGCCCGGCGGCTTTCGGGCCAACAAGGTAGAGTTGCTCGCGTAGCAGCAGGCGGCTGCGCAGCATGCCGAGCGGCTCGGCGTCCGAGATGACTGCGGCGTCGAGCTTGCCGGTCAGCACCGCCTCATGCATCGTCGCGCTCACGCCCTCGGCGATGAACAGCTGCACGTCCGGGTAACGCTTGCGGTACTCGCACACCAGCGGCACGGTGAGCAGGTGGAACAGCGATGGCGGCAGGCCGATGTTCAGCTCGCCGCGCGGCGTCTTGGACTGCTGACCGACCTCGTCGCGGATGCGCCGCACCTGCTGCAGCACCGACTTCGTGCGCTCCTGCAGCGCGACGCCGGCCTCGGTCAGCTTGACACCCTTGTCGGAGCGGACGAACAGTAGCACCCCCAAATCGTGCTCGAGCAGCTGGATCTGGCGCGACAGCGAAGGCTGCGCCACGTGCAGCACGCCGGCCGCGCGAGTGAAGCTCTGCAGCTCGGCGACCTGCTCGAAGTAGGTGAGTTGGCGCAGGTTCATCGTCATCGTCCCGGCCGCGATCCAGGGCCGCAGCGAGTGTTATATCAGCGCCGTGTGGTATAGGCTGGCCGTATGGGTCAAATGCCTAGCCGGTATTGGTCGGCAAGACTGCCGATCGCCACAGTTCCCACGTCAAGCTCGTAGTCGCCGCTGACCGAATCCAGTCGTCGTCGTCATCGAACCTGATCCGTCGGCGTTGACGCTGCCCATTCATTCGACATTGGAGGCCACATGAACAAGTTGAACGCATCTCGCCGAGTGTGGATTACCTCGGCCCTGGCCGCATCGATTGTCGGGGCTGTATGGCCGCTTGCGAGTCAGGCGCAGCAACCCCCGATCAAGATCGGCTTCAGTCAATCGCTGACGGGCCCGCTCGCGAGCGCGGGCAAGGCCGCTCTCGTCGCGATCCAGATGTGGGCCGAGGATGTCAATGCGAAGGGTGGGCTTTTGGGACGCAAGGTCGAGCTGGTGCACTACGACGACCAGAGCAATCCCGGATTGGTGCCGTCCATCTACTCGAAGCTGCTCGACGTCGACAAGGTCGATCTGATCGTGACGAGCTATTCGACCAACATGGAGGTACCAACGATTGCATTCGCGATGCAGCGCGGACTGTTGTTGATGGGTTCGATCGGCGTGGCGCCGAACCACAAGTTCAACTACAAGCGATTTTTCGAGGCTTTTCCGGGCGGCCCGGATCCGCTGGGAGCGCTGTCGGAAGGTTACTTCGCGCTGGCGCAAACACTCCAACCGAAGCCCAAGACTGTCGCCTTGGCAGGCGCCGATACGGAGTTTGGGCAGAACTCTCTCGAGGGCGCGCGCAAGAACGCGAAGAAGGCCGGGATAAAGATCGTCTACGACAAGAGCTACCCACCCAACACGGTGGACTTCGCGTCGATCATCCGGGCGATCCAGGCAACCCACCCCGATCTGGTGTTCTTCGCCTCGTTCCCGTCAGACTCGATCGGGCTCATCCGCGCGACCAAGCAGGTTGGTTTGACCGCGCAGATGCTTGGTGGCGCGATGGTCGGCATGCAGTATGCGAGCGTGAAAACCCAACTCGGGCCGCTGCTCAATGGCGTGGTGGCATACGACGTGTACGTGCCCGAGCCGACCATGAAGTTTCCCGGAATCGAAGCCTTCCTCAAGCGCTACCAGGCGGTCGCCGGCAAGGAAGGCATCGATGCCCTCGGCTTCTATATTCCACCACTGATCTACTCCGAAATGCAGGTGCTCGGGCAGGCGGTCAGTGCCGTCGGCAGCATCGATCAAGACAAGCTTGCCGACTACATCCGAAGCAACACCTTTCAGACCATCATGGGTGATGTCAAGTTCGGCGAGAAGGGTGAGTGGGCTCAGTCGCGCATCTTGTACGTGCAGTATCGAGACGTGGTCGGCAACGATTTGGAGCAGTTCAAGCGACCCGGTACGCAAGTCATCATCTACCCGGAGAAGTTGAAATCGGGTGAACTGAAGGTTCCGTACAGCGGCAGTTGAACTTTCACACGGCAGACTGCTGATGGATCCGGTGCTGCTCGCTAACACCCTGGTGGCGGGCCTGCTGGTCGGGGGGTTTTACGCTGGCATCAGCGTCGGGCTGACGATCTCCTTCGGGATGCTCGACATCGTCAATGTCGCGCATCCGGCCTTCATCGTGCTCGGTGCTTATTTGGCGTTCCTCGCCAACGATCGGTTCGGGATCGACCCGCTGGTGTCGGCACTGGTACTGGCACCGCTGTTCGCGCTCGGCGGCGCCGCGCTGTACCGTCTCTACTACGTTTGCTTCGAAAGACGCGGCGAGGATTCGCTCGCCGGACCCGCGTTCTTTCTCGGCATCCTGTTCATCGTCGAGGTCGGGCTGGTGTTGCTGTTCGGCGTCGACTTGCGCATGGCGCAAACCGGCTACTCCGATGCCGTCTGGCGTCTGGGGGCGCTCGATCTGCGCGTGACGCTGGTGATCCCGTTTCTGGTGTCGATTGCGATGATCGTCGCTCTGCGGCTGTTTTTCGCCCGTACCTTCCTTGGCCGCGCCGTGATGGCGGTGGCGCAGGACCGCCTGGCGCTCAGGCTGATGGGGGTAGATGCCGTCCGGGTTCGCAGATTCGCGTTTTGCCTGTCGCTGGCGACCGCGGCAATCACGGGTGCGTGCCTGATCATGATCCAGCCGGTGCAGCCGGCGCACGGACGCGAGTACATCGCGCTGATCTTCGCGATCTGTGTGCTCGGCGGCATGGGCAGCATCACCGGCACGCTGGTCGGCGCCTTGATTCTGGGCGTGGCCGAAACCTTCACTGCCACTTACAGCGGCCCCTCATGGGCACCCATGGTTTCATTCAGCATCCTGTTGCTGGCGCTCGCGTTCAGGCCGGCCGGACTGTTCGGGCGCTAGGCAGCATGCGCACGCGCACGTTCGCGGTCATCGTGCTGCTCGTCGCAGCGGCAGTCATCGCGTCGACTTTGTCCATCGGCAACGACTACCTCTTCTTTGCTGCCTACGCGGTGCTGAGTTCCGTCGTCCTGGCTACGGCGTGGAACATCCTCGGCGGTTATGCCGGCTACGTGAACTTCGGTACAGCGGGGTTCTACGCCATCGGCGTCTACACGAGCGTCGTGCTGTACAAGGCGATAGAGGCGCCGCTGCCGGTCGCCATCGTTTGCGGTGGGGCACTCGCTGGTCTTGTCGGCATGGGCACCGGGTGGTTCACCTTGCGGCTCAAAGGTGTTTACTTCTCGATCGCCACGCTCGCACTCACGCTGATGCTGCACACCCTGGTGACCAACTGGAGCTATGTCGGTGGGACGCGCGGTGCGTACATCATCATGTCCGGCGAGGTGCCGTTCGGACTGGGGAAATACCAGCACCTGATCTTCGCGGTGATGGTGTTCCTGGCCGCCGGCTCGATCATCGTCGCGCGCTACGTCGAGACATCGATGTTCGGGCGGGGCCTGGCCGCGGTGCGCGACAACGAGGTTGCGGCCGAGTGCGCTGGCGTGCCCACCCAGCGCCTGAAGCTGATCGCTGCGGGAATCAGCGGAGCAATGATGGGTGTCGCCGGAGCGGTTCAGCCCTTCTTTCTCACTTTTGTCGAGCCGTCGTCGGTGTTCAGTCTGGTGATCGCGATCAACGCGATCGCGATGTCATTGATCGGCGGTACGCGCAGCTGGGTCGGGCCATTGATCGGCGCGCTGCTGTTGGGATCGATGCAGCAGGCCGCGACGGTGACGATCTCCTCGGAGGCCAACATGCTGATCGTCGGCGTGCTGTTGGTACTGTTCGTGGCCGTCGCGCCCAATGGCATCCTCGGTCTGCTTTCGGACAAACTGCCCGGCCTTCGACGCAAGCGACTTGTCAGCGTTCAACCCGAACGTGGGCTGGAGCAACGATGAGCACGCCGCTCCTGTCGCTCGCTTCGGTCACCAAGCGTTTCGGCGGTTTCATCGCTCTGCGCAACGTCGAGTTGCACGTCGCCGCGGGCGAGCGAGTGGGCCTGATCGGACCCAATGGCTCCGGGAAGAGCACGTTGGTCAATTGCATCAGCGGCGTGCTCCGCAACGAAGTCGGGTCGGTCTCGTTCGACGGCCACGATCTGACCGCGCTCCCGCCTCATCGTCGCATTCGACTCGGTCTTGCGCGCAGCTTCCAGCTTCCACGTCCATTCGTCAGCATGACGGTACGCGAGAACCTGCGCATTCCGCTGCTCTACGCTGCGCGGCTGCACGAGCATGGGAGCCATTCGGACATCGACGATGCCGCCATGGAGATCCTGCGCCAGGTGGGGCTCGAGCAGAAGGCCGACGCGATGTCGGGCAGCCTGACCCAGGTGGACATGCGCAAACTCGAACTCGCGCGCGCAATGGCGGGCCGTCCGAAGCTGCTGTTTGCCGACGAGGCAATGGCCGGCTTGTCGACTTCCGAAGTCGACGACATCCTCGACCTGCTGTTGGGCCTCAAGGAAAAGGGCGTGGCAGTCGTCATGATCGAACACATCATGCGTGCGGTGATGCGATTCTCCGAACGACTGGTCGTCCTCGTGGCGGGTGAGAAAGTCGCCGACGGCGAGCCGAAAGCAGTCATCGACAACCCAGACGTGATCAGGGCATACCTTGGCGAATAGCCTGCGAATCGAAGGCCTTTGCGCCGGATACGGCGCGGTGCATGTTCTCGAATCGATCAGCGTTCGCGTCGACGACGGCGAGACGGTGGTCTTGCTCGGCACCAACGGCAACGGCAAGAGCACGCTCATCAACTCGATCATGGGCATCGTGCGGCCGAGCGCGGGGCGCATCATCGCGACGATCGACGATCGCGAAGTCGAACTCGTCGGACGCTCGCCCGAAGAGATCGTCGCGTTGGGAATCGTCCTCGTCCCCGAAGGGCGACGGCTCTTTCCGAAGCTGACGGTCGAGGAGAACCTGCTACTCGGCGCGAGCCGTTCGCAGGCGCGCGCTCGCATCGCCGAGAACATGGCGTTCTGCTTCGAGGCGTTTCCGCGACTCGCCGAGCGGCGTCAGCAGTTGGCGGGAAGCATGAGCGGCGGCGAACAGCAGATGGTGGCGCTCGCCAGAGCCGTCATGAGTGCACCCAAGATTCTGCTCATCGACGAGCCTTCGGTCGGCTTGGCGCCGATCCTGGTGCGGCAGATGATCGACAAGATCGGCGAGTTGAAAGACCGCTATCGCCTGACCGTGCTGATGGCCGAGCAGAATTTCAGCCAGGCGATCCGGATCGCTGATCGCGGCTATGTGATGGTGCATGGGCAAATCGAATACGAAGGCGGTTCACGCGCGGAACTGAGCAACAACGAACTGATCCACAAGCTGTACATGGGTTCGGTTGATGAGTAAGCAGGTTGCGCCGATCGCGATGCGGCATCGAGCGTAAACCGCGCCGGAATCGCTGCGGCGCTGCGGCGGGTCGCGCGCGCCGCCGGGCAGAAGGTGCTGACCCACCGCGACAACTTCGATCGGCTGGTCGCGGTCAAGACGGCGTGGGACGCGGGTAGTCAGTTGCGCTGCAACGGGGCCCGCGCGCGGCGCGACTGGATGGCACTGCGCGGCGCCGCGGTCGAGGTCGACGCCTGACAACCGGGTTCTCCCTCGGGGGGACAACCTGTAGTCTGCTCGTTCCGGGGATGGCCAGGAGATCCTGGCCCAGCCCGCGCAGACGCGCTACCACCTGGGGCTTGCCTACGTGCCCGAGG
>JACSRM010000239.1 GCA_014879745.1 Burkholderiaceae bacterium
TCCTTGTGGATGATCTCGAGCGCCTTCGTGACGCCGGCTTCGCCCATCGCGCCCAGGCCGTAGACCATCGCGCGGCCGATGTAGGTGCCGCGCGCGCCGAGCGCCCAGGCCTTGAGCACGTCCTGCCCGGAGCGGATGCCGCCGTCGAGGTGGACCTCGATGCTGCTGCCGACCGCATCGACGATCGCCGGCAGCGCGCGGATGCTCGAATCGGCGCCGTCGAGCTGCCTGCCGCCGTGGTTGCTGACGACGATCGCATCGGCGCCGCTGGCGACGGCGAGTTTCGCGTCCTCGACGTCCATGATGCCTTTGAGAATCAGCTTGCCGCCCCATTGCTTCTTGACCCACTCGACGTCCGGCCACGACAAGCGCGGGTCGAACTGCTCGTTGGTCCAGGCGGCGAGCGAGCTCATGTCGCTCACGCCCTTGACGTGGCCGACGAGGTTGCCGAAGCTGCGCCGCTTCGTCGCCGCCATGCCGAGGCACCAGCGCGGCTTTGTCATCAGGTTGACGATGTTCTTCAGCGTCGGCCGCGGCGGCGCGGTCAACCCGTTCTTCAAATCCTTGTGGCGCTGGCCGATCACCTGCAGGTCGAGCGTGAGCACGAGCGCGCTGCAGTGCACCGCCTTGCAGCGTTCGATCATGCGCGCCATCGCGTCGCGGTCGCGCATCATGTAGAGCTGGAACCAGAACGGCGCCTGCGTGTGGGCGGCGACGTCCTCCATCGAGCAGATGCTCATCGTCGACAGCGTGAACGGGATGCCGAACTTGTGCGCCGCGCGCGCGGCGTGCATCTCGCCGTCGGCGTGCTGCATGCCGGTGAGGCCGACGGGGGCGATCGCGACCGGCATCTTGACGTCGATGCCGACCATCTGCGTCGCCGTCGTGCGGCCCTCCATGTTGACGGCGACGCGCTGGCGCAGCTTGATCGGCTGGAAGTCGCTCTCGTTCGCGCGGTAGGTGCCCTCGGTCCATGAGCCGGAGTCGGCGTAGTCGTAGAACATGCGCGGCACGCGCTTCTCGGCGAGCACGCGCAGGTCTTCGATATTGGTGATCACGGGCATGGCGTCTCCTCGTCGTCGTTGCGGGCACGAGCCGCGCGCGGCCCGGCCGCCATTGTCGCAAGCTGCGGCGCGGTCTCGGGCGCGTCGAACAGCGGCAGCGCGTAGCTCGCCGAAGGCTCGCGAGCGAACGTCGGTGCAGGCTCGCGCGGTGCAGCCGACGCGACCGGCTTCACGAGATCGGCGATCTTCGCCAGCGCCCCGGCGCGCACGCCCAGCAGCCGCAGCCGGCGCGTCAGGTCGACGCGCTTCAGGCATTCGCCGGCCGCGCGGCGGATGCTGCGCGCGTCCATCGTGTGCGCCGGCAGCGTCAGGTCGCGCGTCACGATCCTGAAATCATCGAAGCGCAGCTTGATGCCTATCGTCCTGCTCGCATAGCCCTTGCGCGCGAGGTCGCCGGCGAGTTCGACACACAGGCCGGTCAGCAGCGGCGTGAGCGTCGCGCGGTCGCGCACCGCGTGCAGGTCGCGATCGAAGGTCGTCTCGCGGCTGATGCTCTTCGGCTCGGAGTACGTCACGACCGGCCGTTCGTCACGGCCGTGCGCCGCCTCATGCAGCCAGGCGCCGTAGTGCGCGCCGAAGTGGCCGACGAGCAGCGCCGCATCGGCCGCGGCCAGCTCGCCGATGCTGCGGATGCCGAGCGCCTCGAGACGCTGCGCCGCCTTCGGCCCGATGCCGTTGATGCGCCGGGCGGGCAGCGGCCAGATGCGCGCCGGGATTTCGTCGGTGCGCAAGAGGGTCAAGCCGTCGGGCTTGTCGAATTCGGAGCACAGCTTCGAGAGCAGCTTGTTCGGCGTGATGCCGATCGAGCACGTCAACCCCGTCGCGTCGAGCACCGCCGCCTTCAGCGCGACGCCGATCGCGCGCCCACCGTCGTCGTGCACGCCGGGTAGATCGCTGAGGTCGATGTAGATCTCGTCGATGCCGCGATCCTCGACGAGCGGTGCGATCTGACGTACCGCATCCTTGAAGCGGCGCGAATAGCGGCGGTATTCGTCGAAGTCGACCGGCAGCAGCACGGCGTCGGGCGCGAGCGCGGCGGCCTTCATGAGGCCGAGGCCGGAGTTGACGCCGAACGCGCGCGCCGCATACGTCGCCGTCGTGATGACGCCGCGGCCGGTGTAGTGGCGCAGCCTTGCGAAGCGGCGCGTGCCGTCGGCCAGCACGCGCGGCGCATGGTCGCGCCCGCCGCCGATCACGACCGGCTCGCCCTTCAACTCGGGGTAGCGCAGCAACTCGACCGAGGCATAGAACGCGTCCATGTCGAGATGCGCGATCAGACGCTCGGGCATGGTCGGCTTCAACCGCGCTGCGGACGTCGTGCAACCCTGTACATAAAGACAGTGTAGCGGCCCGGCCGGTGTCTGCCAATCGTGTCCAGGTTCGCGTCCGGGTTCGCGTTTTCTGCGCCAGCAGCGATGATTGGCGCGATGGCCGGACACGACACAGCGATTCGCGAAGCGGCATGCACCGCGCGTCTGACGCTCGAGCCGCTGCGCGCCGAACATGCGGCGCAGCTTTTCCCGCTGCTTGCCGATCCGCGTCTGTATACCTATGTCGACGACGAGGCGCGGGCGAGCGTCGCGCTGCTCGCCGCACGCTTCGCCGAGCTCGCGCGCGGCGCGCCGCCGGAGGACAACGAGGTCTGGCTCAACTGGGTGATGCGGCGCCGCGCCGACGGCGCGGCGATCGGCACGCTGCAGGCGACGCTCGAACCCGGCGGCCGCGCCTGGATCGGCTATCTGCTCACGCCGTCGGCCTGGGGCCAGGGCTTTGCGACCGAAGCCTGCGCGTGGCTCGTGGCCGAGCTCGCGCAGCGGTACGGCAGTTCCGAGATTCTCGCCAGCGTCGACGCGCGCAACGCGAAATCGATCGCGCTGCTCGAGCGTCTGGGCTTCACCCGCGTCGCGACCGGCGCCGCCGAACTGCATGGCGAGCCGACGATCGACCATCGCTATCGGCTGTCCGTCGCCGCCTGAAGCGGGGTGCGCCGCCACAGCAGCACGGCGAGCGCCGCGGCGCTGAAGACGGCGCCGGCCGCGAATGTCGCGCCGCCGCCGATGCGGTCCCACAGCAGCCCGGCAAGCGTGCTCGCGGCGAGCAGCGCGACGCCGCTGGCGAGGTTGAAAAAGCCGAACGCCGTGCCGCGCAGCGCGGGCGGCGCGGCGCCCGCCACCATCGTCGCGAGCAGCCCCTGCGTGATGCCCAGATGAAGCCCCCACAGCGCGATGCCCCCGCCGACGACAAGCGCGTGCGTGCCGAGCGCGAGCAGCAGGTCGGCGGCGATCAGCACCGCCAGCCCGGCGGCGAGCAGGCGGCGGTGGCTCACCCTGTCCGCGAGCCTGCCGAACGGATACGCGACGAGCGCATAGACGAGATTCATGCCGACGAAGACGAGCGGCGTCCACGCGAGCGCCAGGCCGGCTTGGGCCGCGCGCAGCACGAGGAAGGCCTCGCTGAAGCGCGCCAGCGTGAACGCCGCGCCGACCGCGACGACCCACCAGTAGGCCGGCCCGAGTTCGCGCAGCCTGTCGCGGCGGATCGGATTCGCGTGCGGCGCGCCGGGCGGGCGTTCGGGTTCGCGCACGCCGAACGCGAGCAGCGCGACCGACAGCACGGCCGGGATCACGGCGACCCAGAAAACGGCGCGCAGGTCGTTCGCCCACAGCAGCATCAGCGCGATGGCCAGCAGCGGTCCGAGAAAGGCGCCGGCCGTATCGAGCGCCTGGCGCAGGCCGAATGCGGCGCCGCGCACCGCGGGCGGCGCGAGATCGGCGACCAGCGCGTCGCGCGGCGCGCCGCGGATGCCCTTGCCGACGCGATCGATGAGTCGCGCGGCGAGCACGAATCCGGCCGTCGGCGCGAGCGCGAAGAGCGGCTTGGACAGCGCCCCGAGGCCGTAGCCCAGCACCGCGAGCGGCTTGCGCCGGCCCATGGCATCCGACAGCACGCCGGAAAAGACCTTCACGATCAGCGCCGTCGCCTCGGCCGCGCCTTCGATCAACCCGAGCGTGAACGCGCTCGCCCCCAGAGTCGTCACGAGGAAGACCGGCAGCAGGCTGTGGATCAGCTCGGACGAGATATCCATCAGCAGGCTGACGAAGCCGAGCGCCCAGATCGCAGGCGGGACGCGGGGGCGAGGCTGCATGGGGCAGGGGCGGGCGCGCGGCGAGGCGAAGCCGGATCGTCGCACGTCCGGTCGTGCTTCGGGCGCGCCGGATAATCGATCCATGCATGTGATGGTCCCGTTCGCGTCGACGCTGTCCGAAGCCTGCGTCCATGCGCTGCGCGATCTGCAACTGCCGAACCTGTCGCGCCTGCTGGCGCGGCTCGCGCCGACCGTCCGCGAAGGCGGCGACGAGTACGCCTTGTCGATGCCGCACGAGCGCGCGTTTGCGTCCGCGCTCGGCTGGCAGGGCGCCGACGGCTGTCTGCCGTGGGCCGCACGTCTGGCGCAGACGGACGGCATCGACACCGGCGGCGAGCTTGCATGGGGCCTGCTGACGCCGGTGCACTGGCATCTGGCGGCCGATCATGTCGCGCTCGTCGATCCGGCCGAGCTCGCGCTTGCCGATGCCGAATCGCGCGCCTTGCTCGAGGCCTTGCAGCCGCTGTTCGAAAGCGAAGGCTGGCGCATCGAATACGGTGCGCCGCTGCGCTGGTACGCGGCGCACGCATCGCTGCGCGATCTGCCGTGCGCGGCGATCGAGCGCGTGATCGGCCGCAATGTCGATATCTGGATGCCGGCCGATCCGCGCGTCGCGCTCGTTCGAAGGCTGCAAAGCGAAGTGCAGATGCTGCTCTATACCGACGCGACGAACGAGGCACGCGAGGCGCGCGGTGCGCTGGCGGTGAACTCGTTCTGGCTCAGCGGCTGCGGCGTGCGTCAGACGCCGTCCGCCGCGCCCGATCTGCACGTCGACGACGCGCTGCGCGCGAGCGCGCTCGCAGAAGACTGGGCCGACTGGGCCGACGCCTGGCGCGCGCTGGACGCCGGGCCCATCGCCGAGCTGCTGCGCGCTGCCGGCCGCGGCGAACCGGTTGCCCTGACGCTGTGCGGTGAACGCCACGCGCAGCGCTTCGAGGCGTCGCGGCAGTCGTTCTGGCAGCGTGCCGGCGCGGCCCTGCGCAGTCCGGCCGTCGCGCCGGTGCTGGAGGCCTTGTGACCGCAAGCCCGCAGCGGGACCCTATTGCGCGTGGCGCAGGCGCGCCGACCCTGGTGCAGCGCCAGGCCGAGCCGCGCGCCGCGTTCGCGCTCGAGGCGGCAGGCGTGCATCCCTTGCTCGCGCGGCTCTTCGCCGCGCGCGGCGTGCGCAGCGCCGACGAACTCGACGACAGCCTCGCGCGGCTGCTGCCGCCGGCCGGGCTGCGCGGCGCGGACGATGCCGCGCGGCTGCTGGCCGATGCGATCGCGCAGGGCAAGCCGATCTGCGTCGTCGCCGACTACGACTGCGATGGCGCCACGGCGTGCGCGGTCGCGCTGCGCGGACTGGCGCTGCTCGGCGCGCCGCGCGCGACGCTGCGCTATGTCGTGCCCGATCGCGCGCTGCACGGCTACGGGCTGACGCCGGCGATCGTCGATCTGGCCTGCGCGCCGCTGGCGCCCGGGCTGCTGCTGACGGTCGACAACGGCATCGCAAGCCTGGAAGGCGTGGCCCACGCGCGCGCGCGCGGCATCGACGTGCTCGTCACCGACCATCACCTGCCGGCGCTCGCGGCAGACAGCGTCGTGCTGCCACCGGCCAACGTCATCGTCAACCCGAACCAGCCCGGCTGCGGTTTCGCAAGCAAATCGCTGGCCGGCGTCGGCGTGATGTTCTACGTGCTGCTCGCATTGCGCGGCGAGCTGCGCGCGCGCGGTGCCTTCACGGCGCAGGATCAGCCGCGCCTCGATGCGCTGCTCGACCTCGTCGCGCTCGGCACGGTCGCCGATGTCGTGCGCCTGGACGCGAACAACCGGCGGCTCGTCGCGCAGGGCTTGCGGCGGGTGCGCGCCGGCCGCCTGCAGCCGGGGCTCGCGGCGCTGTTCGCCGCCGCCGGGCGCGATCCGGCGCGCGCCACCGCGTTCGACTTCGGCTTCGCGCTCGGCCCGCGCATCAACGCCGCGGGGCGGCTGGCCGATATGACGCTCGGCATCGAGTGCCTGCTGACCGACGATCACGCGCGCGCCGCCGAACTCGCACAGCAGCTCGACGCGATGAACCGCGAGCGGCGCGAGGTCGAGGCCGGGATGCGCGAGCAGGCCGAGGCGGCGCTGGAGGCGTCGCTGCCCGTCGACGCCGATCCGCCGCCTGCAGTCGCCGTCTTCGATGCCGCGTTTCACGAGGGCGTCGTCGGCATCGTCGCGTCGCGCCTGAAGGATTGCCTGCACCGGCCGGCATTCGTCTTCGCGCCGGGCCGCGACGGCACGCTCAAGGGATCGGGCCGCTCGATCGCCGGCTTTCACCTGCGCGACGCGCTCGATCTCGTGAGCAAGCGCGAACCGGGGCTGCTGCTGCGCTTCGGCGGGCATGCGATGGCGGCCGGCTGCACGATCGCCGCGACCGGTTTCGCGGCCTTCGAGCGCGAACTGCAGCGTGTCGCGGCCGAGCAGCTCGGCGCCGCGCTGCTTGCGCGCCGGCTCGCGACCGACGGCCCGCTGGGCGCCGAGCACTTCGAGCTCGACACCGTGCGCGCGATCGAGGCCCAGGTCTGGGGCCAGGGGTTCGATGCGCCGGTCTGGGTCGACGAGGTCGACGTGCTCGCGCAGCGTCTGGTCGGCGAGAAGCACCTGAAGCTCACGCTGCGCCACGCCGGCGTCGTGCGCGAGGCGATCTGGTTCGGCAGAGCCGAGCCGCTCGCGGCCCGCGCGCGCCTCGCCTACCGGCTCGCGATCGATACCTACAACGGCCGCGAGCGGCTGCAGATGGTGGTGCAGGCCGCGGGCTGACGCCGCCTATTCGAGGAACAGCAGGCCCGGCGTCTCGAGCCGCGTGCGCAGCGCCTGCACGAAGCGTGCGGCGTCGATGCCGTCGACGACGCGGTGGTCGAACGACGACGACAGGTTCATCAGCAGCCGCGGGACGACGGCGCCGCCGCGCATCGTCGGCCGCTCGATCATGCGGTTGACACCGACGATCGCGACCTCGGGGCGGTTGATGACCGGCGTCGAGACGATGCCGCCGAGTGCGCCCAGGCTCGTGATCGTGATCGTCGAGCCGGCCAGTTCGTCGCGCGTCGCGCTGCCGTTGCGCGCCGCTTCGGCCAGGCGCGCGACCTCGGCCGCCGCGGCCCACAGGTCGAGCGACTCGGCGTGGCGCACGACCGGAACGAGCAGGCCGTGCTCGGACTGCGTCGCGATGCCGATGTGCACCGCGCCGTGGCGGGTGAGGGTGCCGGCGTCGTCGTCGAACAGTGCGTTGATCTGCGGAAACTCGCGCACCGCGAGCACGATCGCGCGCATCAGCAGCGGCAGCAGCGTGAGCCGCACGCGCTCGCCCTGCCACTTCGCGTTGAGCGCGACGCGCAGCGCCTCGACCTCGGTCACGTCGACTTCCTCGACGTAGCTGAAATGCGGGATGCGCCGCTTGGCCTCCTGCATCCGCATCGCGATGCGCCGGCGCAGGCCGATGACCGGGATCACCTCCTCGTCGGTGCGCGCCATGTCGCGGCCGGCCGCCGCCGCCGGCGCACGCCCTGCGCCGTGCGCCGCGGCATGGGCGTCGAGGTCGGCCTGCATGATGCGGCCCGCCGGGCCGCTGGCGGCGACGCCGGCGAGGTCGATGCCAAGCTCCCACGCGCGGCGCCGCACCGATGGCGACGCGATCGGCCGCTCGCCGCTCGGCGCCGGACGCTGCGCCGCGGGCGCTGGCGCGCGCACCGGCGCCGGCGCCGCGACAGGTGCCGCAACCGGCGCCGGCGTCGCGACCGGAGCGGCAACCGGCGCCGGTGCGGGGACCGGTGCGGCAACGGGCGCCGCGGCTAACGTCGCCGTCGCAACCGGCGCTGCGGCCGGCGCGGCCGGTGCCGCTGCGCCGGGGCCATCGGCGCGCTCGATGCGGATCAGCTCGGCGCCGACCGCCAGTACCTGGCCGACTTCGCCGCCGAGCGCGAGCACGCGGCCGGCGACGGCGGACGGAATCTCGATCGTCGCCTTGTCGGTCAGCACATCGGCCAGCGCCTGGTCTTCGTGCACCTCGTCGCCGACCTTGACGTGCCAGGCGACGAGTTCGACTTCGGCGATACCCTCGCCGAGGTCGGGAACCTTGATCGTATGTGCGCTCATCATGCCTCCATCGCGCGTTGGAAGGCGGCCGCGATGCGCGCCGGGCTCGGGAAGTACGACCACTCCTGCGCGTGCGGGTAGGGCGTGTCCCAGCCGGTCACGCGCTCGATCGGCGCTTCGAGGTGATAGAAGCAGTGCTCCTGCACGAGGGCGACAAGTTCGGCGCCGAAACCGCTGGTGCGCGTCGCCTCGTGGACGACGACGCAGCGCCCGGTCTTCTTCACCGACGCGACGATCGCCGGCAGATCGAGCGGCCAGATGCTGCGCAGGTCGATGATCTCGGCGTCGACGCCGCTTTCCTTGGCCGCTGCCTCGCTGACGAAGACCATCGTGCCGTACGCCAGCACCGTGAGGTCGCTGCCCGGCCGCACGATGGCCGCCGATTCGAGCGGCACGGTGTAGTGGCCCTCGGGCACCTCGCTCGCCGGATGCTGCGACCACGGTACCGTCGGCCGTTCGTGGTGGCCGTCGAACGGGCCGTTGTACAGCCGCTTGGGCTCGAGGAAAATGACCGGGTCGTCGCACTCGATCGACGCGATCAGCAGCCCCTTGGCGTCGTAGGGCGTGCTCGGCATCACGGTGCGGATGCCGCAGACGTGGGTGAAGAGCGCCTCCGGGCTCTGGCTGTGCGTCTGGCCGCCGAAGATGCCGCCGCCGCACGGCATGCGGATCGTGATCGGCGCCGTGAAGTCGCCCGCCGAGCGGTGCCGCAGGCGCGCCGCTTCCGACACGATCTGGTCCGACGCCGGGTAGAAATAGTCGGCGAACTGGACCTCGACGACCGGGCGCAGCCCGTAGGCCGCCATGCCGATCGCCGAGCCGACGATGCCGCCTTCGGAGATCGGTGCGTCGAATACGCGCGAGCGGCCGTATTTCGCCTGCAGGCCCTCGGTGCAGCGGAAGACGCCGCCGAAATAGCCGACGTCCTGGCCGTAGATGACGACGTTGGCATCGCGCCCGAGCATCACGTCCATCGCCGAGCGCAGGGCCTGGATCATGGTCATCGTCGCCATCTCAGGCTCCCTGTCCCGGCGTGTGCGCGGCTGCGGCGGCGAAGGCGCGCGCCTGCTGCAGCTGCTCCTGCAGGTGCGGCGGCATGTCCTTGTAGACATCCTCGAACATCGACTCGATCGGCGGCGTGTGGCCGTCGAGCAGCGCGCCGCCGAAGCTTTCGGCCTGCTTGAGCGCGGTATTGACCTCGGCTTCGCTTTCCTTGCGCGCTTCGTCGTGCTGAACTTCGGACCAGGCGCCGATGCCGACCAGGTGCTGCTTCAGGCGGGCGATCGGGTCGCCGAGCGGAAAGCGCTTCGCATCGTCGGCCGGGCGGTAGCGCGACGGATCGTCGGACGTCGAGTGCGCACCGGCGCGATACGTCAGCCATTCGATCAGCGTCGCCCCGAGGTTGCGGCGCGCGCGCTCGGCCGCCCAGCGCGACGCGGCGAGCACGGCGAGGAAGTCGTTGCCGTCGACGCGCAGCGAGACGATGCCGTTGCCGACGCCCTGCGCGGCGAAGGTCGTCGCCTCGCCGCCGGCGATCGCCTGGAAGGTCGAGATCGCCCACTGGTTGTTGACGACGTTGAGGATCACCGGCGCGCGGTAGACGTGGGCGAAGGTGAGCGCGGTGTGGAAGTCGGCCTCGGCGGTCGCGCCGTCGCCGATCCAGCCCGAGGCGATCTTCGTGTCGCCCTTGATCGCCGAGGCCATGCCCCAGCCGACGGCCTGGATGAACTGCGTCGCGAGGTTGCCGCTGATCGAGAAGAATCCGGCCCGCTTGTACGAGTACATCACCGGCAGCTGGCGGCCCTTCATCGGGTCGCGGCTGTTGCTCATCAGCTGGCAGATCAGCTCGGCCATGTCGATATCGTCGCGCGCCAGCAGCAGGCCCTGCTGGCGATAGGTCGGGAAGCACATGTCGCCCGGCGCGAGGGCAAGCGCATGGGCGATCGCGATCGCCTCCTCGCCCAGGCACTGCATGTAAAACGAGATCTTCTTCTGGCGCTGCGCGATCAGCATCTTGGCGTCGAAGGCGCGGGTGCGGATCATCGCGCGCAGGCCGCGCTGCAGCAACGCGGTCTCGACCTTCGGCGCCCACGGGCCGATCGCGTGGCCCTCGTCGTCGAGCACCCGCACGAGCGAGCGCGCGAGGTCCGCGGTATCGGCCGCGACGACGTCGATCGGCGGCATGCGCGCCGAACCGGCCGGGGCGACGCGCAGGTAGCTGAAGTCGGTGCCGTGTCCGGGGCGCCCGCTGGGCTCGGGGACGTGCAGATGCAGGGGCAGGGACGATGGGTTCAAGTGCGATCTCCTGGCGTGGCTCGTGGCCGGCGTTGATGGGGCTGCGCCGGCGGTCGGGATGGCGACGCCGGCGTTGCAAGACTGCGAACGCTAGGGTAGCCGATCGGATCGCCGATTGCATCCGCGACTGCCCGCGTATCGCGCCGCCTCCCGAGCCCGGCGAAGGGCTATCCGCCGTGCGTCAGCGCCGCCTTGTGCCGCGCCCGCCAGGCGCCGAACATCACGATCAGCCCGGGGATCAGGATCGCCGCCCAGATGATCTTGTCCAGATTCTCCTGCACCCACGGCAGGTTGCCGAAGAAGTAGCCCGCGGTCGCGATGCCGCCCACCCACAGCACGGCGCCGCCGATGTTGTAGAGCGTGAAGGTGCTGCGCGACATCTCGGCGACCCCGGCGACGAACGGGGCGAAGGTGCGCAAGAAGGGCAGGAAGCGCGCGACGACGATCGTGATGCCGCCGTACGTCTCGTAGAACGCGTGCGCGCGATCGAAGGCGTGCTTGTTGAACCAGCGCGAGTTTTCCCAGCCGAAGACGCGCGGCCCGAAGTAGCGGCCGATCGAATAGTTGCACTGGTCGCCGAGGATCGCCGCCGCCGTCAGCAGCGCGATCGACAACGGCAGGTTCATCATGCCCAGGCCGCACATCGCGCCGACGACGAACAGCAGCGAATCCCCGGGCAGAAAGGGCATCACGACGACGCCGGTCTCGACGAAGATGATCAGGAACAGCAGCGCGTAGACCCAGGTGCCGTAGTTCTGCACGAACTCGAACAGGTGGCGGTCGACGTGCAGGATGAAATCGATCAGGTAGGCAATGAATTCCATGGCGGCGCATTATCGGGGCGCGGCCGCGCCTTCCTACAATGCGCGACGATGCTCTCGCCAAACAATGCCCAGCGCCGGGCGATCCGCGAACTGCCCGATGAACTCGTGAGCCAGATCGCGGCCGGCGAGGTCGTCGAGCGTCCGGCCTCGGTGGTTCGCGAGCTGCTCGACAACGCGCTCGATGCCGGCGCGACCGAGGTCACGGTGCGCCTCGCCGGCGGCGGCGTGCGCTCGATCGTCGTCGAGGACAACGGCGCGGGCATCGCGGCGGACGAACTCGCGCTCGCCTTGCGCCGCCATGCGACGAGCAAGATCGCAAGCCTCGCCGACCTCGAGAGCGTCGCGACGATGGGCTTTCGCGGCGAGGCGCTGGCGGCGATCGCGTCGGTCGCCGAACTCTCGATCACGAGCCGCGCCGCGGGCGCGCCGCTGGCGATGCGCATCGACGCCCGCAGCGGCGAACTCGCCCCCGCGGCGCGCGCGACCGGCACGAGCGTCGAGGTGCGCGAACTTTTCTTCGCGACGCCGGCGCGGCGCAAGTTCCTGAAGACCGAGCACACCGAACTGGCGCACGCGCTCGAGGCGGTGCGCCGCCACGCGCTCGCGCGGCCCGATGTGAGCTTCGCCGTCTGGCACGACGGCAAGCTGCTGCAGCAATGGCGCGCCGTCGCGGGTGATGCGGGGCAGCGCACGCGCGATGTGCTGGGCGAGGATTTCGTCGCCCACAGCCGCACGGTCGATCTCGACCTGGGCCTGCTGCGCATCAGCGGACGGGCCGGCACGGCCGATGCCGCGCGCGCGCGTGCCGACCATCAATACCTCTACGTCAACGGCCGCTTCGTGCGCGACCGGCTGCTCGCGCACGGCGTGCGCGCGGCCTACGAGGATGTGCTGCACGGTGCGCGCCAGCCGAGCTATCTGATCCATATCGATATCGCGCCCGACAGCGTCGACGTGAACGTGCACCCGACGAAGATCGAGGTCAGGTTTCGCAATGCGCGCGAGGTGCACCAGGGTCTGCGCCACGCGGTCGAGACGGCGCTTGCGCCGACCCGCGCGCTGGACGAGGCACCCGGCGTGCGCGCGGCGGCCCATGGCGGGACACTGGCGGCCGGGGCGGCTGCGGTGCGGCGGCCGGCACCGGTCCAGGCCGGCCTCGCGCTCGAGCAGCTCGCGGTCCTGCACGCGCAGGAAGCGCCGGCTGCGTGGCGCGTCGATGCGCCGGCGGCTGCCGCAACGCAGGACCCGGCTGCCGCGGACGATGCGGCGCTGCCGTCCGGCGCGTGGCCGCTCGGACGCGCGCTGGCGCAGCTCGGCGGCGTCTACGTGCTGGCCGAGAACGAGGCCGGACTCGTCATCGTCGATATGCACGCCGCGCACGAGCGCGTCGTCTACGAGCGGCTGAAGGCGGGCATCGAGGCGAGCGGCATCGAGACGCAGGCGCTGCTGATCCCGCTCGTCTTCGCCGCCACCGCGCAGGAGATCGCGACCGCGGAATCGCAGGCCGAGAATCTGCACGCCCTCGGGCTCGACGTGGCGCCGCTTTCTGCCGGCAGGCTTGCGCTGCGCAGCCTGCCCGGGCTGCTTGCCGGCGGCGACGGCGTCGCGCTCGCGCGCAGCGTGCTCGCCGAACTCGCGCAGTACGACGCGACGAGCGTGCTGCAGCGGGCGCGCAACGAACTGCTCGCGACGATGGCCTGTCACGCCGCGGTGCGCGCGAACCGCCAGCTCACCCTGGCCGAGATGAATGCGCTGCTGCGCGACATGGAGCGCACCGAGCGCTCCGACCAGTGCAACCACGGGCGGCCGACGTGGCGCCAGCTGAGCCTGCGCGAACTGGACGCGCTCTTCATGCGCGGGCGCTGAGCGGCGCATCCGGCCTGCGGCGGCCCTGCATTCGCGGTCGCGCAAGAGTAGGATTTCAGCTCCTTCACCTAGGAGCCATCATGAAAGCCTACGCAAAGCGATTGTTGCTCGCCGCTGCCGCCTTCATCGCGGTGGGGGCCGGTCCGATTCATCTCGCCAATGCCGACGAGACCTGCAATTCTCCCTACATGACGGGCCTGATCAAGGGCCAGGAGCAGTTCCTCCATGTCTGGACGCTCGGCGTCAAGGGCCTGGGCGACGGCTCGGACAAGCTCGTGACGGTCGACGTCCGCCCCGGCAGCAAGACCTTCGGCACCGTGATCCATTCGGTCTCGGTCGGCGGGCGCGGCGAGGCGCATCACATGGGCTTCACCGACGACCGCAAGTTCCTCTGGGCCGGGCGGCTGGACGACAACAAGATCTTCGTCTTCGATGTCGGCACCGACCCGAGCAAACCCAAGCTCGTCAACACGATCGCCAACTTCGAGAGCAAGACCGGCTTCGTCGGACCGCACACCTTCTACGCGCTGCCGGGCCGGATGATGGTGCAGGGGCTGTCGAATTCGAAGGATCACGGCGGTGTGACCGGTATCGCGATCTACAACAACAAGGGCGGCTTCGTCTCGGCGCATCCGATGCCGGTCGGCATGAAGGAGATCGGCGGCGGCGACGGCTACGGCTATGACATCGGCATCAACCCGCAGAAGAACGCGATGCTCACGTCGAGCTTCACCGGCTGGACCAACTACATGATGGACCTCGGCACGCTCGTCAAGGACGCCAACGCGATGAAGAATTTCGGCAACACGATGGTGATGTGGGACCTCAAGGCGATGAAGCCGATCAAGGTCTTCGACGTGCCGGGCGCGCCGCTCGAGATCCGCTGGTCGCTCGCCGAAGGCGACAACTGGGCGATCACGGCATCGGCGCTCACGTCCAAGCTGTGGCTCGTGAAGCAGGACGCGGCGGGCCAGTGGCAGGCGAAGGAGGTGGCGACGATCGGCGACCCGGCGAAGATCCCGCTGCCGGTGGACATCTCGATCACCGCCGACGGCAAGGGCCTGTGGGTCAACACCTTCATGGACGGCACGACGCGCTACTTCGACCTCGCCAACCCCGAGGCGCCGAAGCAGACCTACGCGAAAGTGACCGGCAAGCAGGTCAACATGGTGTCGCAGAGCTGGGACGGCAAGCGCGTCTACATCACGTCGTCGTTGCTCGCCAACTGGGACAAGAAGGGCGACGACAACGAGCAGGCGCTGAAGGGCTACAGCTGGGACGGCAAGGAGTTGACGCAGGTCTTCGAGGTCGACTTCGCCAAGCTCGGCCTCGGCCGCGCGCACCACATGAAGTTCACGGCGAAGACGAACGCGCAGGCGGCGGCCGGAGGCGCGGCGGTGCAAGTCGCGGCGACCGCGCGTTGACGCGGCACTGGCGCCTTGCGCTGCTGCTCGCGGCGTGCGGCGCGGCGCAGGCGGCGCAGGAGCAGCCGGCGGTGCGGGCGCCGGTGCAGGATTTCGTCGCCCCCGCGCCCGGCAGCTACGCGCTGCCGGTGATCCAGGACGGCGCCGACGGCTGGGTGCTCGAGCGCAACTGGCTGCCGCGCCGGCTGGCCACCTATACGCACGGCGCGATCACGTTGCTGTCGTTCGTCTACACCTACTGCAGCGACCCGATCGGCTGCCCGCTGGCGTATGCGACCTTCGATACCGTCAAGCGCCAGGTGCTGGCCGACCCGGCGCTGCGCGGCAAGGTGCGGCTGGTGAGCCTTTCGTTCGACCCGGGCAACGATACGCCCGATGCGATGCAGCGCTATGGCGGCGCGAACGCGAACGACCGCCAAGTGCCGTGGCACTTCCTGACGACCTACTCGACCTATTTCCTGGCGCCCATCCTCGACGCCTTCGGCCAGGATGTCGAGGTCGAGCGCGACTCTAGCGGTGCGCCGACGCGGATGCGAACGCACATGCTCAAGGTCTTCCTGCTCGATGCGCGCGGCCGGGTGCGCGAGATCTACAGCGTCGCATTCCTGCAGCCGCAGGTGATCGTCAACGATATCAAGACGCTCGCGCTCGAGACCCGCGGCCCGGCGCTGTCGACCGCGCAAGCAGGGTCGCGATGACGCTGCGCCGCGGCGCGAGGTGCGGGCTCGCCGCGGTCGCGGCGGCCGCCTTGCAGGCCTGCACACCGGCCAGCGAGCCGGCCGATGCCGGCGACGCGTTCGGATTGCCGCCGCTCGTGCGGCCGGCAGGCAGCGCCGGCAACGCAGCGCAGATCGAACTCGGCCGCAAGCTGTTCTTCGATCGCCGGCTGGCGTTCAACGGTGTGATGTCGTGCGCGATGTGCCACGTGCCCGAGGAGGGGTTCACCTCGCATGCGTCGAAGACGGCGGTCGGCATCGAGGGCAAGAGCCTGCAGCGCAATGCGCCGACGCTGCTGAATGTCGCCTGGCAGACGACGTTCTTCCACGACGGACGCGAGACTTCGCTTGCGACGCAGGCCTGGATGCCGTTGCTGCATCCGGACGAGATGGCGAACCCGTCGATCGGCTTCGTGTTGCAGCGAATCCGCGCGCTGCCCGACTACGACGGCCTGTTCGAGCGCGCCTTCGGCGGCGCCGGGCCGGGCATGGAGTCGCTCGGCGCGGCGCTCGCGGCATTCGAGACGACGCTGGTCGCGGCGGATTCGCGCTTCGATCGCTGGCGCTATCGCGGCGAGGCGGCTGCGCTCAACGCGCAGGAGCAGCAGGGCTTTGCCATCTTCACCGGCAAGGGCCGATGCGCCGCCTGCCACGAGGTCGGCGCAACGAGCGCGCTATTCACCGACGGCGGCTTTCACGTCACCGGTGCCGGGCAGGCCGCGTCGGGCGAGGATGCCGCGATCATCGTGCCGCTGGCGCCGGGCGTGCAGACGGTGCTGCGCGGCGCGCACCTGGCCGGGTTTCCCGAGACTGCGGCACCCGACCTCGGCCGCTTCGAAATCACGCTGGATCCCGCCGACCGCTTTGCGTTCAAGACGCCTGGCCTGCGCAACGTCGCCCGCACCGCACCCTACATGCACGACGGGTCGCTCGCCACGCTCGAAGCGGTGGTTGACTTCTACGACCGCGGCGGCGGCGACGTGGGCGACAAGGACGCGCGTATCGTGCCGCTCGGCCTGTCGGCGCACGAGAAGCAGGCGCTCGTCGCCTTCCTGCGTTCGCTCGACGGCGCGCGCGTCGATGCCTTGGCGGCGCGCAGCCGCCCGCAGGAAAGCGCGGCGCGTTGACGTGCGTCGTCAGCCTCTTCGTACCCGCACGCTGTAGTCGCCGACACCGCTGCTGCGGTTGTAGTGCCGCACCTGCACGTAGTAGGTGCCCGGAATGAGCGCGCCGGCGATGCGGGCGTTGAAGCCGGTGCCGCTGTCGTCGTCCTCGGCGATCACGTCGGTCTGGCTGTCGGGGCCGAACAGCTTCATCACCAGATCGGTCGGGCCCTTGGTGTCGATCACGTGCTTGCCACCTTCGGCGACGGTGAAGCGGAACAGATCCTCCTCGCCCGGCTTGCCGATCGCCGCCTTGGTGCGGCGTGCGGCGTTGACCTTCAGTTCGACCGCGTCGTCCACCGTCGGCGCGGTCTTCGGGTAGGCCTGGGCGCTCGCGATGAAGCCGCGGTCGAGCGCCGACAGCACGTCGTTCGCCTCGGTGCCGATGCCGTTCAGGGTCCAGCTCGCGGGGAAAAAGTACAGCATGATCGACTTCGGGTCGAACTGCGTGCCGCGGATCTGGTCGACGCTGTACTTCTCGAGCACGTTGTGGCGGATCGTCGCCTCGTCCCAGTTGTTCGGCGGCCCCGACAGGTTCTGGATCACGACCGCTTCGTTCCACTCGATGCCGCCGGCCGGGTTCTGGTGCTCGTGGCCGAGACCGATCGCGTGGCCGAATTCGTGCGCCGCCGTGCCGCCGTCCATGAAGCCGAGGTTCATCGTCGGCTGGTTGAGCGGGATGTTGCGGTTGTCGGTGCCGATATACGACCAGGCACCGTCGTCCGGGTCGAAGGCGATGCGGATCTCGGCGTCCGGCGCATCGTTGAAATCGAAGTGGAGGTTGGCGACGTCGGACCACCAGCCCGCCTGCTCGCGCGCCTTGGCCTGCTGCGCGGCACTGCCGCCGAGAAAGCGCACGCGCAGCGTGCTGCCGTTCATCCACATCTTGCTCGCGACCAATATGGCACGCACGCTGCCGCTGCGGCGGATGGTCGATTGGAAACGGTGCGTTTCGGCCGGCAACAGCCGGTCGATGCAGACCTTGGGTCGGGTTTGGGTAGCCATCGTCAGCTCCTTCGCTTCGTGTCCGGCACCGGCCGTCCGGTGCGGGCGAAGAAAGCTACGCCGCCAGGGCCGCGGCGTCTATCCGACGAACTTGGGGGGTGGCCCGGCCCTGGGGGTGCTCAGTGGCTGTCCTGGTACATCGGATAGAGCGTCTTTTCCTCGCGCGCGATGCGGTCACCCAGGGTGCGGCCGATCTCGGTCCACACCGGCAGGAAGGCGCCTTGCTTGGCCGGCGATCGGCCGAGATCCTTCTGGCCGTCGAGGAAGCTCATCACGACCTTGCCGATCGAATTCATCTCGGACGAGAAGCTCTTCATCATGTCCATGCTGTCCGGATCGCCCGCGATCTGCTGCTTCAGATACGTATACAGGCGGATGCTTTCGCTCAGCAGATGGTCGGTGAGCGCGGTCCGGAAGGTCGTCAGCGTCGTTTCGACCTCGGGCCAATGCCCCGCTTCCGCCGCCTGTTTCGCGCGCGCGAAGAGGCCGAGCAATTGACGGTGGTCTTCGTGATACTGGCGGATCAGATCCGGGTTGTAGCTGATGCCCCGGGTCTCGCGCGGTGCCGGCTCGAGCGGCAGATCGGCCGCCGGTGCGGGCGTGGGTGCGATTGGCGCCGCCGGGCGAACCGGCGCCGGCGGCACGGTGCGGGCGGACCTTGTTTTCAGCCAGTCGAACATTTCAGCTCCTCGAAGCCCTTGCAATCGAAATGCCTGCGGGATCGCGGCGGGGAGTGTATTCAGCGCCAGCCGCGCCGTGATCGAATCGGCGTGCCCGCGCCGCGCCAGGCTGCGACTTTTGGCCGCTTCGTGCGATCGTCCCGGTTACGCGCCGCAACCGTCTTGTCGCAACGCAAGCTTCGCCGCATTGCGCGTCACGACCGCGGCGCAAGCGAGTCGATCTCGGCGTCGCTGAAGCCGGCGGCGCGGCGGGCGCCGATATTGAAGGGCGGGCGCGGCCGCGGTGCGCCGTGGCGCGCGCTCAGCAGCGCGTAGTGCGCGCCCGGGTCGAGCCCGGCGCGTTCGCAAAGCCAGCGATACCAGTGGTTGCCGATCGCGACGTGGCCGATCTCGTCGCGCAGGATGATGTCCAGAATCTCGACCGCGCGCGTGTCGCCGGCTCGTGCGAACTTCGCCTGCAGCGGCGGCGTCGCATCGAGCCCGCGCGCCTCGAGCGTGCGCGGCACGAGCGCCATGCGCGCCGTGATATCGGCGCGCGTGCGCTCGACCATCGTCCACAGGCCGTCGTGGGCGTCGAAGTCGCCATAGTCGTGGCCGAGCGATTGCAGATGCGTGCGCAGCAGGCGAAAGTGCAGCGCTTCCTCGCTCGCGACGCGCAGCCAGTCGCGATAGAAGCCGGGCGGCATCGCGGGGAACCGCCAGACGGCGTCGAGCGCGAGATTGATTGCATTGAACTCGATATGCGCGATCGCGTGCAGCAGCGCGGCGCGCCCTTCGAGCGTCGCCGCGGAGCGCGAAGGGACGTCCCTGGGCGCGACCAGGCGCGGCCGCGGCGGCCGCCCGGGCAGGTCGGCGCTGCATGTGATCGGCTCGTGCGGGTCGATCGCCTGGCGCGCGAGCGACGCAAAGAGCGCGCCGGCCTGCGCCGCCTTCTCGGTCGGGTCGGCAAGGGACAAGACCTCGAGGGCTCGCCGGCGGGGGTTCATTCGTAAAATTGTCCGCTCACGAATCAGGAAGCCGAACAAGGATACCGATGGCCCTCTATCAGATCGACGACTTCGTGCCGAGGATCGCCGGCAGCGCCTGGGTCGCCGAGACCGCGCAGGTCATCGGCCGCGTCGAGATGGCGGCCGATTCGAGCGTCTGGTTCGGCGCCGTGCTGCGCGGCGATACCGAGAATATCCGCATCGGTATCGGCTCCAATATCCAGGACAACAGCGTCGTCCATGCCGACCCGGGCTTTCCGGCGCTGGTGGGCGACCATGTGACGGTCGGCCATCTGGTGATGCTGCACGGCTGCATCGTCGGCGACAACACCCTGATCGGCATGCAGGCGGTGGTGCTCAACGGCGCGAAGATCGGGCGCAACTGCATCGTCGGCGCCGGTGCGTTGATCGCTGCCGGCAAGGAGTTTGCGGACGGTTCGCTGATCGTCGGCAGTCCGGCGCGCGTTGCGCGCCAGCTCACCCCCGAGCAGATCGCCGGCATCCGCTTCGGCAGCGAGCACTACATGGCGAATGCGCGTCGCTTCCGCGCCGCCTGCCGGCGCGTCGGATGAGCGAGCTGCAGCGCTTCCTGTTCGACGGCGTGCCGGTGCGCGGTGCGCTCGTGCGTCTGACGGACGCCTGGCGCGAGGTGCTCGCCCGCCGCGGCGGCGCGAATGCCTACCCCGCGCCGGTGCGATCGGTGCTCGGCGAGATGGCGGCGGCGGGCGTGCTGATGCAATCGAGCCTGCGCTTCGAGGGCGCCCTCGTGCTGCAGGTCTTCGGCGACGGGCCGGTCAAGCTCGCGGTCGCCGAAGTGCAGCACGATCTCGCCTTTCGCGTCACCGCCAACGTCGCCGGCGACGTCGCGGCCGATGCGCAGCTCGAGGCCATGCTCAACGTGCACGGCGGCGGGCGCTGTGCGATCACGCTCGACCCGCAGCGCCGTCAGCCCGGGCAGCAGCCCTACCAGGGCGTCGTCCCGCTGCACGGCGACCGGCGCGAGCCGCTGCAGCAACTCTCGCAGGTGCTCGAACACTACATGCTGCAGTCCGAACAGCTCGACACGAAGCTCGTGCTCGCCGCCGACGACCGGATCGCTGCCGGGCTGCTGATCCAGCGCATGCCGGCCAGCGGCGCCGGCAACCTGAGCGGGCCGCGCAACGAGGATCGCATCGGCCAGGACGAGGACTACCGGCGCATCGCGATGCTCGCCGCGACGCTGACGAGCGACGAACTGCTGACGCTGCCCGCCGACGCGCTGCTGCGCCGCCTGTTCTGGGAGGAATCGTTGCGCCGCTTCGAGCCGCGGGCCGGCGAGCCGGCGCCGCATTTCGCATGCAGTTGCTCGCGCGAGCGCGTCGGACGCATGCTGCTGGGCCTCGGCGCCCGCGAGGTCGGCGAGATCGTCGCCGAGCAGGGCCAGGTCGAGATCGGCTGCGAGTTCTGCGGCTTGAAGTACCACTTCGACCGTGTCGATGTCGGCGGCCTCTTCACGCCGGCCGGCGCGCAGTTGCCGGGGTCGGCGGCGGTTCACTGACGCCGGCCGTCAGGCGATCCGGGCCGCGGCGTTCGCGCCGCGCCACATCGCCTCGATCAGGTCGGCCGCACGCAATGG
Organism: Burkholderiaceae bacterium; assembly: GCA_014879745.1. Taxonomy (GTDB): domain Bacteria; phylum Pseudomonadota; class Gammaproteobacteria; order Burkholderiales; family Burkholderiaceae_C; genus CAIKUF01. The sequence continues at coordinate 20,900 of JACSRM010000239.1, forward strand.
CGATGCGGCGGCGGCGTCGGCCGCCGCGCCATGCGCATGGGCCGCGGCGGCGGCGACGTCGAACGCCGATTCGCTGCCTCCGTGCTGTGCCCACAGGCCGCCGAGCCAGCCGGCGAGCACGTCGCCGGTGCCGGCGGTCGCGAGCGACGCGTTGCCGGTCGGATTGATGTGCGGCACGCGGCCCGGCGCGGCGACGATGCTGCCCGAGCCCTTGAGCAGGATGACGCAACGAAACCGCTCCGCCAGCGTCTGCGCGGCGCGCAGCCGGTCGGCCTGCACCTCGCGCGCGCTGCAGCCCGCCAGGCGGGCCGCTTCGAGCGGATGCGGCGTGAGCACCGTCGCCTGCGCGCGCGCGGCGCGCGCCGCCAGTTGCGTCTGCAGCGCCTCGTCGGATGCGATCGCATTCAGCGCGTCGGCATCGAGCACGAGCCGATCGGCCAGGCTCAGCAAGCGGGGCAGGGCTTCGCGCACCGCATCGCCGCCGCCGCAGCCGCAGACGACGGTCGCGCCGCCGATCACCGCGCGCTCGCCCTGCCACCATGCGCGGCGAAACATCAGCTCGGGCCGCGCGATATCGAACTGCGGCGCCTCGACATCCAGCAAGCTGACGTAGACGCGTCCGGCGCCGGCCGCATGCGCGGCGCGCGCCGCAAGCACGGCGGCGCCGGTCATGCCCGCTGCGCCGCCGACGACGGCAAGATCGCCGAAGTTCCCCTTGTGCTGCGCATGCCGGCGCGGCGCGTGCATCGCCCGCGCCGCATCGGCGCCGGTCAGCCAGGCGGCGGGTTCCTGCATGCCGCCTGCGACGCCCAGATCGTCGAACCAGATCGCGCCCGCGAAGTCGCGCCCGAGCCCGGTGAAGAGGCCCGGCTTGAGCGTCAGCAGCGCGAGCGTATGCGCGGCGCGCACACAGACCTCGCCCAGCGGCTGGCCGGTTTCGCAGTGCAGCCCGGAGGGCACGTCGACCGCGAGCACCGTGCACGCCAGCGCATCGAGTTCGCCGATCGTCGCCGCGAGGCGATCCTGCGGCGCGCGGCTTGCGCCCAGGCCGAGCAGGGCGTCGATCGCCAGATCGTGCCGCGCCAACGGTGGCGAGCCTGTAGCGCCGATCCGGACGCCCGCGGCCTGCGCGCGGTGCAGTGCGTCGGCGGCGTCGGGCGGGAAAGCCGCCGCATCGCCGAGCAGCGTGACGCGCACCTCGCGCCCGGCCGCAATCAGGCCGATTGCGGCCTCCAGCCCGTCGCCGCCGTTGTTGCCGGGGCCGGCGGCGATCCAGACCCGCTGTGCGTGCGGTGCGACGGCCAGCGCGAGGCGCGCCACCGCCGCACCGGCGCGCCGCATCAGCGTATGGGCCGGCAGCGCCGCCTGCGCCTGCTGCTCGATCGCGCGGCTGGCGGCGATGCCATGCAGCGGCAACGGCGATCTGGGGCGGGAAGCGTCGAGCATCGCGATCGGGTTCGTCGGTGAAGGGGCGGGCCGGTGCAGGCCGGCTTCGATTGCGGCTGCCATTGTGTTTCAGTTCGGGCCCGCCGGCGTGCCGTCGGCGGGGTTCGTCGTCGCATCTCGGGTGCGCGCCGGCAGGGCCATTGCGCGCCGCACGCCCTGCGCGGAGAATGCCGCGCCATGGAGCCCGCCGATCCCCCACCCGCGCCGGCGAGCGAGCCCGATGCAGGCTCCGCGCCGGGCGGCAGCCCATTCGTGGCCACACCGGTGATCGTGGCGTTGCTCAGCCTGAGCGGCGTGCTTGGCGCCGCGCTGTTCGCCAACTGGGACAAGGTATTCGGCAGTGCGCCGGCCAAATCCGCGGCCTCCGCTGCGGCGGGCGGATCGACCGCGGGCCCGGCTTCGGCCACCCTGCAGCGCTTGGACGGCGCGTGGTTGAGCCCGATCGCGGTGCATCCCTATCAGCCGGACCAGCAGTTCCGTCTGCGGCTCGTCCTGAATGTCCATGGCAGCGAAGTGAGCGGCAGGGTCAGCGACGAGCCCGAAGGCGGCGGCCGCGGCGGATGGGCGTTCGAGATCCTGTCGCCGAAGGCGGTCGCCGACGGTCTTGACTTCCAGGTTTCGAGCACGTGGTGCTGCGAGGACGGCAAGAACGTTCCCTACGAGGTCTTCTACCAGGTGCGGCCGACCTCGCAGGGGTTGGCGGTCACGCGCCGCAACAACGTACCTGGCGGCGGCAAGGTCGAGCGCTTTCTGCTCGAACGCAGCCATTGAAGCCGGCGTCGCCGGTGGGTTCGAGATTCCGAATCCCCGCCCTCTCAGCACGGCCGGCCTGACGCGGCCCGTCGTTGTGCGGGCTTCTGCGCCGTGCCCGCGCCGTCAGTCGCTGCGCAGAACCAGCATCACCTCGGCAAGCTCGCGCCCGGGTTCACCTTCGATCTCGTAGGTCCTGGCGAGCGTTCCCGAGAGATTGCCCGCTTGCCAGGCCTCGAGTGCCTGGGGCGATTCCCAGACGTAGATCCCGCCGTACTCGCCGGTTGCGGCAAACTTGACGTAGTACTTCTGAACCAGGCCGGGGACGTTGCGATAGCGGTCCGAGCGCTCGGCGAAACGCCGCTCGACTTCGCGATGCTCGAGACCCGAACGGTAGCGAATGATTTGGATGATCATTCTGCCTCCTTTCATCGGAAGATCCGGCGCCGCATCGATCCGGGCGACGTTCTGCAAGCGTCGACGTCCTCGCTTCCGCGCGGCGCCCACGAGCTCGAACGGCGCTTCGATCATGCATCGGTCGTTGCGGTCCCGCCGGGCAAGGGTTCGATGAGGCCACGGCCGGTGTCTGCCGATGCGGGCGTCGAGCCTCTCTGCAGAGGCTCATTAGAATCACCATAGCGCGGTCGGGACGGAATGCAAACGGCGGCGGTCAGCCCGCCGGTCTGCTTCGCCACTGCGCCGGCGTGCTGCCCGTCCAGCGCTCGAAGGCGCGCCAGAAGATGCGCGGTTCGGCGTAGCCCAGCGACTGGCCGGTCTCGGCCTATTCGGCGGGTGCGTCGTGGAGCGCAAGATCGCGCGTCAGCAGCGCCTTCGCCGCGTCGACGTCACTGCGGTCGATCGCCTTTTCGCGCCGGCCGGCTTCGTCGAGCGCCGTCACGGCCGCGCCTGGCGGTACCCGCGGAGCATGATCACGACGCCAACCCGGTTCAGCGGGAGTGGGGGCAGGAGCGCGAGCCGGCCGAAGGTGGTCGGATGGGGGACGGACAAGATGTACGAGATGTCCGTGAACAGGCCCGAGAAGCGCTCGCCGGCGACGATCGCGGCAATGGTGCATCGTGCACCCGCTGCTGCGTCGATCTGGGCGACACGAGATGCCCATCTAGTGCTCGTCGCGCGCGCGATCGTCACCGGCGGCGATGATCAGCGCGGGCATCGAGAATACGGCCGCGCCGCCGGCATCGACGAACGGCGCGAGTGTGTCTTGCGCCGCGCTGCGCAGGCGCTCGAACTGCGCGTCGTCGAGCAGGCCGCCGAGTGTCCAGACGCAGGCGCGCTCGGTCGCGACGAGCGCGTCGATCGACGCGAATCGTACGCTGCCGTCGCGGCTTGCGACGTGCGCGTCGGCGAGCCCGGCGTCGCGGCACAGTGCGCGCAGGGCCGCCGCGTCGCCGAGGGCGAACGGCGCGCGAAACGCGTCGCCGACGCTCTTGCCGAACAGCCGGTCGAGCAGCGCCGCGAGCGCCGCGTAGCCGGGCGAACGCTCGACCGCGTCGCATACCGCGACCGCGAGCCGGCCGCCGGGCTTCAGCACGCGGCGCATCTCGCGCAACGCGGCGACCTTGTCGTCGAAGAACATCAGGCCGAACTGGCTGACGACGGCGTCGAAACTCGCATCGGCGAACGGCAGCGCTTCGGCGCGGCCATCGCACCACTCGATCGTCGTCGGCTTGCGCCGCGCCACGGCAAGCATCGCCGGATTCGCGTCGAGCCCGACGACGCTGCCGCCAGGTGCGACACGTTCGGCGGCGACGCAGGTCAGCGCGCCGGTGCCGCAGGCGACGTCAAGCACGCGTTGGCCGCTGCGCAGGCCTGCGATGTCGCACAGCGTCGCGGCCCACGGGCGGAACAGCGCCGGCACGAAGTACTCGTCGTAGATCGCGGCCGGGTCGCGTTCGGCCGGCGGTGCGTGCGGGTGCAGCGTTGTGTCCATGCGAGCCTCCTTCGATCGACGGTGCGCGTAGCATGGGCCGCACGATGAGCGCCGGCCATGACTTGCCGTCCGCGTCGCATGACGGCGCGTCCGCGTTCGACGTGCTGTCCGACGTCCTGCGCGCGGTTCGGCTGACCGGCGCGCTGCTCTTTCTCGTCGACGCAGCGACACCCTGGCACAGCTGGGCGCCGCGCAGCGACGCGTTCCGGCGCCTCGTGCTGCCGGGCTGCGCGCACATGGTCTCGTACCACGTGCTGACCGAAGGCCGCTGCTGGGCGGGCCTGAGCGATGGCGAGCCGTGCGCCGTCGAGGCCGGCGACGTGCTGATCGTGGCGCATGGCGAGGCCTACTACCTCGCCGCTCCGGTCGACGCGCCGCCGAGCTACGGGCCGCGGGAAGCGCTCGACTTCTTTCGCGACATGGCCGCCGGCGTCATGCCGTCGGCAGTCGCCGAAGGTGGCAGCGGCGCGAAGACGCGCTTCATCTGTGGCTTTCTCGGCTGCGACCGCGAGCCGTTCAACCCGGTGCTGTCGGCACTGCCACCGCTGACGGTCGTTCGCGGCTCGCGCGCCGGCGACCGCATGGCCCCTCTGGTCGAGTTCGCGGTGCGCGCGCTGCGCGAACCGCGCGGCGCCGGGCAAGACGGCGTGCTGCTGCGCCTGGCCGAGTTGATGTTCGTCGAGGTGCTGCGCCGCCATCTCGACGCGCTGCCCGCGGCCCGGACCGGCTGGCTCGCCGGTTTGCGCGACCCGCTGGTCGCGCGCGCGCTGCAGCGTCTGCATGGTGCTCCCGCGCAGGCGTGGACGCTCGAGTCGCTCGCCGACGCGACCGGCGCGTCGCGCACGGTGCTTGCCGAGCGCTTCGCGCACGTCGTCGGCCTGCCGGCGATGACCTACCTCACGCGGTGGCGCATGCAGCTCGCTTCGCGCTTGCTCGCCGACGGTGACGCGAAGGTGCTCGCGGTCGCGACCGCCGTCGGCTACGAGTCGGAGGCGGCGTTCAGCCGTGCGTTCAAGAAGGCGGCGGGTGTGGCGCCGGCACTGTGGCGGCGGCGCGGTGCTTGAACGCTCGCGACCAGCGGTGTGCGCTTGGACGTCCTCGGCCTCGCTTTCGGTGACTGCGGCCGCTTCGATCTCCTCGTGCGGTGCCGGCCGGCGCGGCACCACCCGCGGCGCAGCCTGGCATTCGGCGCCCGCATGCCGCGGCAGCGACGCTGCACGGACACCCGGTGCTTCGGGTGCCAGCGTCCGCAGGGATCCGCGCCGCCAGCCGCTGCATGAATGCCGGCGAGGACACCGTCAGCCGCGTGCTGCCGATGGCATCGCGCGCCTGGTGTTCTGCGCCGCCCGATCCCCCTGCTGCGCCAGCCGCCACGCTCCCGGCGCGCTGCCGGTCCAGCGCCGCACCGCGCGGTTGAACACGCTCGGCTCGGCATAGCCGAGCGCCTGGCCGATCTCGGCCAGCGGGCGGCGCGTGTGCGCGAGCGCGTGCAGCGCCGCGTCGCGCCGCGCCTCGTCGAGCAGGCCCGAAAAGCTCAGGCCCTGCGCCTGCATGCGCCGCGCCAGCGTGCGCTCGGTGAGGCCGAGTGCGCGCGCCGCCTGCGCGCGCGTCGGTAGCTGGCCCTGCAGCTGGGCGGCGATCCAGACGCGCAGCGCCTGCGCCAGTTCGCCGCGCTGCGACAGCGCCGCGAGCCGCGCGCGCGCCTGCGCCAGTTCGCCGCGCTGCGACAGCGCCGCGAGCCGCGCGCGCGCCTGCGCGTGATGCGCCCGCGCGAGCTGCGCGTCGGCCTGCGGCAGCCTCGCGTCGAGCTGCGCGTTGGCGATCAGCACGCCGCTGAACGCCTGCTCGAATGCGACCGCGCACTGGAAGACCTCGCGATATCCGGCGAGCGGCCCGAGGCGCGGCTGGCTGAACTGCACCGCCTGCGGCCGCAGCGCGCTGCCTGTCACCCAGCGCGCGAAGACCACCACCGCCGCCAGCACGGCCTCGATCTGGTGCGGGCTGAACGCAAGCGTGCCCTGGCGCGGGTGGTAGACGACCCAGCAGGCGTCGCGCCCGGCGATCATCTGGAAGCGCCCGCCGTCGCTGATCAGGCGCTGGTACTGCTGCACCAGCGCAAACGCCTCGCGCAGCGTAGGCGCCGACTGCAGCAGGTAGCTCACGACGTTGAAGTTCGCCGGCCCCACGCCCGCGCCGGCCTTCAGCCCGAAGCCCGCGTCCTGCGTGCAGTGCACGGCGGCGCGCCACAGGCGGGTGATGTGGTCGATCGGCCAGCGCTCGGCGTCGAGTTCGTCGGCGCCGATGCCGGCGCTGGCGAGCAGCGTCTCGCGCGTCACGCCCTGCTGCTGCGCGGCGGCGAGCACGGTGCCCACCCAGCTCATCGAGACCGTGGCCTGCAAGGTCAAGCGCTCTGTCCTGCAAAGTCAATCGATGCCGATCCTAACAGCCTATCGTTACGGCCCAACAGGGCGATGCGCCGGGCACGGCCTCGCCCACACCGGAGACGAACGATATGGCGGCTGTACAGCAAAGCGATGCGGTGGTGGTGGGCGGCGGACTGGCCGGAATCGTCACGGCGCTCGAACTGCTGCGCGCGGGCAAGCGCGTGACGCTGGTCGACCGCGATACGCCCGAGCGCTTCGGCGGCCTCGCGCTGTGGGCCTTCGGCGGCATGGCGCTGGTGGGCACGCCGCTGCAGGCGAAGATGAAGATCCCCGACACGCCAGAGCGCGCGCTCGCCGACTGGCTGCGCTTCGGCGAACTCGACCCCGCCGACCACTGGCCGCTGCAATGGGCGCGCCACTACGTCGAACATTCGCGCGCCGGCGTCTACGACTGGCTGAGCGCCGAGGGCATCAAGTTCATGCCCGCCGTCAACTGGGTCGAGCGCGGGCTGAACGGCGACGGCAACAGCCTGCCGCGCTACCACATCGTCTGGGGCACCTCGCGCCACATGACGCTGCGCCTGATCGCCGCGCTGCGCGCCGCCGGCACCGATGGGCGACTGACGCTGCTGCACCGCCACCGCGTCGAAGCGCTCGACTGGCAAGGCGGCCGGCTGCACGGCGCGCTGGCGGTCGACGAGGCCAGCGGCGCTGAAACGCTGCTGCAGGCCCCGGTGGTGGTGCTCGCGATGGGCGGCCTCAACGGCGGCCACGACGAAGCGCGGCGCAACTGGCCGCGCGGCCGGCCGCTGCCGGCCGCAATGCTCAACGGCGCCCACCCCTATGCCGACGGCCGCCTGCACCACCACGCCGCCGAGCGCTGCGGCGCGCAGATCACCCACGCCGGGGAGATGTGGAACTACGCCGCAGGCTTCCCGCACCCCTACCCGCACTTCGCCGGCCACGGGCTGTCGACCATCCCCTGCAAGTCGGCGCTGTGGCTCGACCACACGGGCCGGCGCATCGGCCCCGAGCCGCTCGTGACCGGCTTCGACACGCACTGGCTGTGCCAGCGCGTCGCGGCGCAGAAGAAGCCCTGGACCTGGCATTTGCTCAACTGGCGCATCGCCGCCAAGGAATTCGCGATCTCCGGCGCCGAGCACAACCAGCGCATCCGGGATCTGCAGTTCCCGGCCTTCGTGAAGGAGACGCTGTTCGGCAACCACCGCCTGGTCAAGCAGATGCAGGCCGAAAGCCCGCACTTCCTGGTGGCCGACACCCTGGCCGAACTGGCGGCGAAGATGAACGCGCTGACCGCCTCGCTCGACGTCGACCCCGCCGTGCTGCAGGCCACCGCCGACGCCTTCGACGCCAACTTCGCCAACGGCAGCAAGCTCGAGAACGACGACCAGATCCGCCGCATCCTGCACGCCCGCCAATGGGGGCCGGACAAGTTGCGCACCTGCAAGCCGGCGCCGCTGCAGCTGAAGGGTGCCGGGCCGTTCATCGCCATCCACATGCAGCTGATCACGCGCAAGAGCCTCGGCGGGCTGCAGACCGACCTGCAAAGCCGCGTGCTCGACGCCGCCGGCCTGCCCGTCGATGGCCTGTACTGCGTCGGCGAGGCAGCAGGCTTCGGCGGCGGCGGCGCCAGCGGCAAGCGCTCGCTGGAGGGCACCTTCCTGCCTGGCTGCATCCTCACGGCGCGCGCCGCGGCACGGCACATCGTCGCGGGATAACGAGAAAGCGCAGCCCCATGGACCCCGACTTCATCGTCGTCGGCACCGGCCCCGCGGGCTGCGCCGTCGCCTCGCGCCTGTCCGAAGACGCGCGCCACCAGGTGCTGCTGCTCGAAGCCGGGCCGGGGCAGCGCAAGGGCATCCTCGGCAGCAACGCCGCGCTCGGCTCGCTCGTCTATGGCCTCAGGCGCAGCGCCTACAACTGGGGCTTCGACACCCAGCCCGACGCGGGGCTGAACGGTCGGCGCGCCTACCACCCGCTGGGCCGCGGCCTGGGCGGCGGCACGTCGCTGAACATGCTGATGTACATGCGCGGCAACCCGCTCGACTACGACGGCTGGGCGCGCGCCGGCAACCCCGGCTGGAGCTGGGCCGAGGTGCTGCCGTATTTCAAGAAGAGCGAGGACAACCAGACTTTCAGCGACCCGCAGGACCCGTGGCACGGCCAGGGCGGGCCGGTGTGGGTGGAAGAGCTGCGCACCGACAACCCCTGGCACGCCACGCTGCGCCAGGCCTGCGAAGAAGCCGGCTGGCCCTACAACCCCGATCTGAACGGCGCCACGCAGGAGGGCTTCCGCCCGACGCAGGTGATGATGAAAGGCGGCGAGCGCCACCACGCCGGCCAAGCCTACATCCTGCCGCACCTGGGCCAGCGCCCCAATCTGCAGCTGCAATGCGACAGCCCGGTGACGCGCATCCTGTTCGAGGGCCGGCGCGCGGTGGGCGTGGAAGTGATGCAGGGCGGCCAGCTGCGACAGCTGCGCGCGCGCAAGGAGGTCATCGTCTGCTGCGGTGGCCTGCTCTCGGCCAAGCTCTTGCAGCTCTCCGGCGTTGGCGACGGCGCGGCGCTGCAGCGGCTGGGCATCACGAGCGTCGCGCACCTGCCGGCCGTCGGCCAGCACCTGCAAGACCATCTGGACGTGATCCTCGGCCACCACATCCCGGGCGACCCGCATCTGGTCGGCCTCTCGCCCACCGGCGCGCGCAGCCTGTGGCAGGCGATGCGGCGCTGGCGCCAGGAACGGCGCGGCATGTGCACCACCAACTTCGCCGAGGTCACCGGCTTCATGCGTCTGGCGCCCGACGCGCCGATGCCCGAGATCCAGTACGAGTTCGTCGTCGCGCTGGCCATGGAGCACGGGCGCAAGGTCTACGCGAAGCACGGCCTATCGACCCACGTGCTGCTGCTGCACCCGAAGAGCCGCGGCAGCGTCCAGCTCGCCAGCCCGCGCTGGCAGGACGACCCTGCCATCGACTTCCGCTACTTCTCGCACCCCGACGACCTGGCGGCCATGGTGCAGGGCGTGCGCCGCGTGCTGCAGGTGTTCGACACGCCGACGCTGCGCGGCCGCGTGAAGAGCGACCTGCGCACCGCCGCCTGCCGCAGCGACGACGACTATGCGCAGTGGTGCCGCAGCGTGGCCGGCACCAACTACCACCCCACCGGCAGCTGCCGCATGGGGCCGAGCGCCGACGACAGCGTGGTCGATGCGCGGTTGCGCGTGCACGGCGTGCAGGGCCTGCGCGTCATCGACAGCTCGATCTTCCCCGCCATCCCCGGCGGCAACACCACCGCGCCCAGCTACATGGTGGGCGAGAAAGGCGCGGCGATGCTGCGCGAGGATTGGCGATGACGCTGCGTTGGAAGTACGGCGCGCCGCGCACCGTGTTCATCAGCGGCAGCAGCAGCGGCATCGGCCGCGATATGGCGCGGCGGCTGGCGGCCGAAGGCGCACACATTGCCCTCTTCAACCGCTCGGCCGCCGAAGCCGTGCTGGCCGAACTGCGCGCCGCCGCGCGCAGCCCGCAGCAGCGCTTCCACGCCTACCGCGCCGACGTGGCGCAGCCCGCCAGCATCGACGCCGCGGTGCGCCAGGCGGTGGCCGATCTCGGCGCGCCCGAGCTGGCGATCAACAGCGCCGGCGTGCTCAACGCACAGCCCTTCGACGAAGCCACCGCGCAGGACTTCGAGCGCGTGATCGACGTCAACCTGAAGGGCTCGCGCCACTTCGCCGCCGCCGTGCTGCCGCACATGCAAGCGCGCAGCCACCTGGTGTTCATCGCCTCGCTCGCGGCCTACACGGGCAACTTTGCCTACACCGCATATTGCGCGTCGAAGTTCGGCGTGCGCGGCCTGGCCGAGGCGCTGCGCTACGAGCTGAAGTTCAAGGACATCGACGTGAGCCTGTGCTGCCCCGGCGAAATCATGACGCCGATGGTCGAGCAGGAAAAGCGCCACCAGCACCCTGTCTCCGCCGCGCTGAAGGCCTTTGCCGGCAGCGCGCGGCTGGAAGACGCCGTGCCCGCGCTGCTGCGCGGCATCGCGCGGCGCGAGTTCGACATCGTCGACGGCCCGCGCCCGGCGCTGACCGCCTTCCTGTCGCGCCACGCGCCGCGCCTGTCGCGCCGCGTCGGCGACCTGATCGCCGCGCGTGCCATGCGCGCCATCCCCGAGACCCGCCGATGACGACCAACCCAACGCCCCACGCCGCCGCGCTGGTGGCCCCCATCACCACCCACATCACGCCGCTGGCCCCGCACATCCCGCAGCCGCTGCGCGACTGTTTCGCCGCGCAGCGCGCCGCCTTCGACAAGCAGCGCTGCCCCAGCCTGGACCAGCGCCGCGCCGACCTGCGCGCGCTGCACCGCCTGCTGCTGGACAACCGCGAGGCGCTAGTCGATGCGGTGAACCGCGACTTCGGCTGCCGCAGCCGCTTCGAGACGCTGATGACCGAGCTGCTGCAAGGCCAGGAGGCTCTGCTGGCCGCCATCAAGCAACTGCCGCGCTGGATGAAGCGGCAGCGCCGGCTGCTCGACATCACGCAGTACCCGCTGGCGCGCGCCTTCGTGCAGCCGCAGCCGCTGGGCGTGGTGGGCATCGTCGTGCCGTGGAACTTCCCCATCGGCATGGCCTTCCAGCCGATGATCGGCGCGCTGGCGGCGGGCAACCGCGTGATGGTGAAGATGTCGGAGAACTCCGCCCACCTGGCGCGGCTGCTGCAGCAGCTGCTGCCGCGCTACTTTGCCGCCGACAAGGTGAGCCTGTTCGCCGACGCGGGCGAGAGCGGCCAGAGCATCGGCCCGCTGTTCACGCAGCTGCCCTTCGACCACCTGTTCTTCACCGGATCGCCGCAGACCGGCAAGGCGGTGATGGCCAACTGCGCCGCCAACCTGACGCCGGTGACGCTGGAGCTGGGCGGCAAGTCGCCGGCCATCGTCGCACCCGACTACCCGCTGGACAAGGCGGCCGAGCGCATCCTGTGGGTGAAGATGCTCAACGCCGGGCAGATCTGCACCAACGTCGACTACCTGTTCCTGCCAGCCGGCCAGGAGCAGGCCTTCATCGCGCACGCCCAGCGCATCGTCGCGCAGCGCTACCCCGACCTGTGCAACGGCGACTACACCGCCATCATCGACCCACGCCAGTACGAGCGGCTGCAGGCCATGCTGGCCGACGCCGTGGCGCAGGGCGCGCAGGTGGTGCCGCTGCTGCCGGGCCAGAGCGGCGACGCGGCGCGGCGCATCATGCCACCCGTGGCGCTGCTGAACGTGCACGCCGGCATGCAGGTGATGCAGCGCGAGATCTTCGGCCCGCTGCTGCCGATCCTGACGTACCGCAACCACGACGAGGTCGTGCGCTACATCAACGCGCGGCCGCACCCGCTGGCGCTGTACCTGTTCAGCCACGAGCGCGCGCTGCAGGAGCGGTATCTCGAGCAGACGCTGTCGGGCGGCGTCACGCTCAACGACACGCTGCTGCACGCCGGCCAACACCACCTGCCCTTCGGTGGCGTGGGCGCCAGCGGCATGGGCCACTACCACGGGCGCGAGGGTTTCCTGACCTTCTCCAAGCTGCGGCCGGTGTTCAAGCAGGGGCCGCTGCGCACCGTCTCCTTCCTGCAACCGCCGTACCGCGGGCTGGCGAGCAGGATGCTGGGGTTGATGCTGTGGAGGAATCGGTGAGGCCGAGGCTCCGAGGTCGGGCGGGCACCGCCTTCGTGCCCGGCCGCGCTGGGCGGCGGCGCAGTGCTGTGCCTTGGGTCTCCACCTTCTCGACCGGCTGGTAACATATGTGATACCAATAGCCATGCTGGATGTACGCGAGTACTTGGAAGAAGACGGCACCAGTCCCTTCGCGGAGTGGTTCACGGCCCTGGACGCCATTGCGGCGGCCAAGATCACGGTCGTCCTCGCGCGCATCGAGCAAGGTAACCTGTCCAACGTCAAAGGCGTCGGGGAAGGCGTGCTGGAGTACCGGCTCGATTTCGGGCCGGGCTACCGGGTGTACTTCGGCCGCGACGGCGACGTGCTGGTCATCTTGCTGGCCGGCGGGACAAAGAAGCGGCAGCAGCGCGATATCGAGGCCGCGCAGGCCCGTTGGGCGGCCTACAAGCGGCGCAAGCGATCGGCGAGGTGAATCATGGCTCTGACACGAGACTTCAAGGAAACGGTGCTGGCGCGCGTCCAGGCCGACCCGAAATTCCGCGATGCCCTGCTCGAGGAAGGCATCCAGACCCTGCTGGCCGGCGACGTGGACAGCGGCAAGGCGATCCTGCGCGACTACATCAAAGCGACGGTCGGCTTCGAGCAACTGGGCGCCGAGACCGGCTCATCGCCTAAAAGCCTGATCCGCATGTTCGGCCCGACCGGCAACCCGCAGGCGCGCAACCTGTTCAGCGTCATCAGCCACCTGCAGCGCCATGCGGGGCTGACCCTGCACGTGACGGCCCAGCCACAGTAGAAGGACGCGCTCCATGAAAACTGCCAGCACCACCCAATCGCCTCGGGACACGTTGAAGCTGCGGATGCCCTCGGCTGAGCGGAGCCTGATCGACCGCGCAGCGGAAACGGCAGGCAAGACGCGCACGGCCTTTATCCTCGAAGCGGCGCGCCGCGCGGCCGAGGAAGCGCTGCTCGACCGCGCCTTGATGGAGGTCAGCCCCGGGGACTGTGGCGAGTTCCTGAAGCGGCTCGACCGTCCGGCGCAACCCAATGGCAGGTTGCAGCGCACGATGCGCAGCAAGGCACCCTGGCAAGGGGCCTGAACCGGATGCTGCGCGCCCCGCAACCGCTCGATCCCAAGCACGAGATCGCCGCTTCGACTGCGGCGTGGCGACTGTGGTCCCTTCAGCCCGAGCCGGACCGCGTTTGATCGAACGATGGGACGCAACGGCAAGCTAACATATTGGTGTCAAAGCACCAATGCGAGGTCGACATGAGCCGCCTGACCATCACCCTGTCGGAGGCCCGCTACAAGGCGCTGAAGGAAGCCGCCGTGCAGCGCGACAAGACGATCGGGCAACTGATCGACGAGAGCCTGGACTTCTACGGCATCAAGTCGCGCGCCGACGCGCGTGACCTCGTGCGCCGCGCCCGTGCTCGCAGCAAGCTGCCCGACGACCAGGCCCTTGCGGTGGCGCAGGAGCATGTGCGGGCGGTGCGGCGCAAGTCGTGATCCGTCAGCCCGTCATCGTCGACACCCACATGGTGGTGGCCGGGCTGCTGACCGGCAATGCCGCGTCTCCCGTAGCGCGCATCCTCGACGGCATGCTGGCAGCCGCCTTCCCGTTCGTCGTGTCCGAAGCGCTGCTGGCCGAGTACGCAGCCGTGCTGGCGCGTCCTGCGCTGCGCAAGCTGCACGGGCTGACGCTGGCGGAGGTCGAAACGCTGCTGACCGACATCGCCCAGCACGCCATCGTCTTGG
>JACSRM010000513.1 GCA_014879745.1 Burkholderiaceae bacterium
CGATCGTCAGTACAGCCGCAGCGGCGCCGCGTAGCCGGTCAATTCGAGATAGCCGCGCCCGATGCGCCGGCCGCTGGCGTCGAACAGGTCGGAGAGGCCTTCCCAGTAGATCGCGCCGGTCGACGCACGGCTGTCGAGTTCCTGCGCGTCCAGGCGCGCCCGAACCGCGAAGCGCCCGCCGGGCGTGGCGATCGTCCACTCGACCGGGTAGCGCGCCTGCGTCGCCGGGCTGGTCCAGAGGCGGCCGGGGGTGAAGGTGACGTCGCCGGGGCCGAAGTTGCGCAGCGCGCCGTCGGCGCCGCGCAGGCTGCCGCCGGCCCAGAGCGTCGTGCCGTCCTTGCGCCGGATGCGAAATGCGGTCAGCGCGCCGCCGTCATCGAGGTTCATGCCGATCCAGTCCCAGCCGACGGCCTGGGCGTCGAGCAGCGCATCGCTCCATTCGTGATCGAGCCAGGCGCGGCCGCCGACGCGCTGCGTGCGGCCGTCGAGCGTCAGGCTGCCGCTCACCGCGAGCTGCGGTTCGCTCAGGTAGTAGCTGGCCTGCGCCGCATCCGGCCCCTTGCGCGAATAGCCGGCGTCGCCCTGCAGCAGCACCGGCTGCGTCGCGGCGAGCCGCAGATCGAATGCGAAACCCTGCGCGCTGGCGTCCACCCGCGCAAGGTAGGCGTGACCGCCGGCGCCGGCGACGCGTCGCAGCGTCCAGTCGCGAAGCTCGAGGTCGGTATCGCCGGTCGCCGCGCGCGCGATATCGAAGCCCTCGCGCGCGATGCGCTGGTCGTGGCGCAGCTTGCGTGCGACCGGGTCGGTCAGCGCGGCATGTGCGAACAGCAACTGGCGCGCCGCGAATGCGCTCGGGTTGTCGGCCGCGACGTCGGTGCGGGCGCGAAAGAAGGTGATCTGAAAGCCGAACGGTTCGTCGATGCCAGGCACGTCGAGCGTGCCGGTGGCGTACCACCATTCGATGCGAAATTCCGGGTGCGCACCGAAGTCGCGCGGCAGCGCGATCGGCACGGCGCGCCGTGCGTCGCGCGCGGCGGCGGCGCGCAGCGTGGCGAGCGCGGCGAGCGAGCCGAGGAAGCCGCGGCGCGCGAGCCTCACCAGTCCTCCTTCACCGCGAGCGCCATATCGCCGGCGGCGAGTGCGCGCGATGCGAGCCAGACGGTGATGCTGCCGGCGGCGAGCACCGCGCCGCACAGCAGCGCGAGCCGCGCGGCGGGCAGCGCCAGCTCCATCGTCCAGTGAAAGCTCTGTGGGTTGACGACCTTCACCAGGATCACGCTCACCGCGAGCCCGAGCAGCAGCCCGAGCAGCGTGCCGGCGGCCGTCCACACCGCGCCTTCGGCGCTCACGACGGCGACGATCTGGCGCCTTGTCAACCCCAGGTGCGCGAGCAGCCCGAATTCCTTGCGCCGCGCGAGGACCTGCGCCGAGAAGCTCGCCGCGATGCCGGCCAGGCCGATGCCGATCGCGACCGCCTGCAGCCAGGTCGTGACGGCGAAGCTGCGGTCGAAGATGCGCAGCGAGACGGCGCGGATCTCGCCGGGCGTCGCGAAATCGATCGGCACGCCGGCGCCATCCCGAGCGGCGAGGGCGGTGATCGCCTGCTGCACCGACGCCATATCCGCGCCCGGCGCGAGCCAGATCGCGAGGCTGTTGACGCGCGCATCGCCGGTCAGCGCGCGCCAGGCGGCCGCATCGATCGCCAGCGTGCCCTGCTGGCGCGCGTAGTCGCGCCACACGCCGCGCACGAAGAGCGGCTGCACGCGTCCATCGGGTAGCGGCAGATCGAGCGTCGATCCCGGCGTCGCGCCGTACAGGCTCGCCATCGCCTCGCTGGCGTAGACCGCGATCGTGCCGGGTCGCGCCGGGACCAGATCGCCGACCAGCGGCAGCGATTGCGCGGGGTCGGTCAGCGGCCGCGCGATCAGCGCCACGGCCGGACGCGCCGGCGCCAGCTGCAGGTGCGTCACGCGTTGCGTCTGCACCCGCTCGATGCCGGCGATGCGCGAGACGGCGTGCACGAGCGGCGGCGCGAGGAAGGCGTTCTCGCCGCCTGCCGCGCCACCCGCGCCGGCGCGCACGTAGAGCGCGGCGGGCAGCACGGCGTCGAGCCAGCGCGTCATCGAATCGCGAAAGCTCGCCACCATCACCGTCAGCGCGACGGCGAGCGCCAGGCTCGCGACGACGCCGGCGACGGCGATCGTCGCGATATCGGTTTCGCGCCGCGCGCGTTCGATCGCGAGCAGCGCAAGCGCCTTGCCCGGCGGATCGACGCGGCGCAGCAGCAGCGCGACCATCGCCGGCACGCAGGCGATGCCGCCGAGCAGCACGCAGCCGACCGCGGCATAGGCGCCGAGCGGCAGGCCGAAAAGCGGCGGTGCGAAGGCAAGCAGCCCGCCCGCCGCGAGCAGCGCACCGGCAACCCACGGCCGGGCCGGCGCCATGGTCGAGAGCGCGACGCCCTTCAGCGCCTGCGCCGGCGCGAGGCGCTGCGCCGCGCGCGCCGGCAGCCAGCCGCCGGCAACCGCTGCCGCGATGCCGAGCGCGCCGTGCACGAGCGCCGCTGCGACGCTGAACTGCAGCGGTGCGGCGCCGCCGCCCGCGGCCTGGAAGTAGCCCGCGCCCAGATCGCCCGCCAGCCAGCGCAGCGCGAATGCGGCGAGTGCGGTGCCGAGCGCGAGGCCGAGCACGCTGCCGAAGAGCCCGAGCAGCGCGCATTCGGTGACGACCAGGCGCAGCCGCTCGCCGCCCGTCATGCCGAGCACGCCGAGCAGCGCGAACTGCGGCGTGCGCCGCGCGACGGCGAGCGACAGCACCGAGAAGACGAGAAAGGCGCCGGTGAAAAGGGCGACGAGCGCGAGCACCGTCAGGTTGACGCGGTACGAGCGCGAGACATTGGCCAGGCGCTCGGCCGCCGCGTCGGGCGCGACCGCCTGCAGCGGCAGCGCGAGATCGCGCAGCACGGCGTCGCGGTCGGCGCCGGGTGCAAGGCGCACGTCGATCCGGCTGAGCCGGCCGACGAGTCCGAAGTGCGACTGCGCGCCAGCAATATCGATCAGCGCGAGTGGCGGCCCGGGGGCGGCGATCGTCCCCGCGCAGCGCAGTTGCTGCGTGCCGGTCGCGCCGGGCCGTTGCAGCCCGAGCGCCGGGCCGTCCCGCGCGGCGCAAAGGCCGAGCGCCTGACGCGCCGCGGGATTGAGGAAGACCGCATCCGGATCGAGCACCGCAAACCGCGGCTCGCCGTCGAACGGCCGCGCCAGCAGCGCCGGCGCGAGCGGTGCGGCGACCAGCATGTCCAGCCCGAGCACGCGCAGCGGCACGCGCCGGCCGTCGGCGCCGATGGCGACGGCGTCGATCTCGACCACCGGGCTTGCAATCGCCACCTGCGGGTGCGCGGCGACGCGCGCATAGAGCCGCTCGTCGAAGCTGCCAGCGACGCCGCGATAGGCGCCGCGCAGCTCGAAATCGGCCGCGCCGTTCACTGCCCGCACCGCGGCACCGAATTCGGCGAGCGCCGATGCGTTGATCAGCTGCACCGAGAAGGCGAGCGCGACGCCGAGCGCGACGGCCAGCAGCGCCGTCGCATTGCGCCAGCGGTGCCGGCGCAGCTCGGGCCAGGAGAGCGACTTCAGCAGGGCGAGCATGGCCGGCCCTGGCGGGCGCTCAGCGCAGCTTGTCGAGGCACTCCTTGCGGGCCGTCGCATCCGCGATCGCGTTGCAGCGCGCGGCCGAATCGTCGACGTCGCCGTGTTGCGCGGGTTTGCCGCGCGCGGGGGGAACGTAGGTCGCCTTGCCGGCGCCCGACGGCGTGAGCGGCACATTGACCTGCGGGACGACGCGCGACTGGGGCCGCAGATCGCCCGGCTCGGTCCCGCTGTCGCGCTTCTCCTCGGGCGTGGCCGGGCGCTTCTCGGGCTTGGCCAAGCGCGGCGGCGCGGTCGGCGCCGTGGCGGGCGCCGAAGCGGCCGGTGCGGCCGCGGGCGCCGAGGCGGCCGGCGCGGCGGCGCTCGCCGGCAACGCCGCCGCGAGCAGCGCGAGAACGAGGAAGGGTCGCAGCAGGCTCTTCATCGGTTGGGTCCTGATCGGGATGGGGTGCGGGCGATGCGCCAGTGTAGAGCCAAGCCCGCTGCGACGGGCCCTTCGCGCTCGATCATTTGCGCTCGTTCGTTCGCGCCCGATCATGTGCGCCCGGCGATCGCCCCGGCCGGCGCCGCCGCGTCGTCGTGCGGCGGTGCCTCATGCGGGGACGATGCCGATCGCGGTGAGCGTCAGCACCCGGTCGGCGCGTGCGGCAGCCATCCGCGAATGCGTCGCCAGCACGCAGGCCGCGCCTTCGTGCCGGACCTGTGCCGCGAGCAGTTCGATGATGCGCTCGGCGGTCGTCGGGTCGAGGTTGCCGGTCGGCTCGTCGGCGAGGATCAGCGCCGGGCGGTGCACCAGCGCGCGGGCGATCGCGACGCGCTGCATCTGCCCGCCGGAGAGCTGCTGCGGCAGCCGCGCGGCCAGATCGCGCAGGCCGACGGCGTCGAGCATCGCGTTGACCCGCCCGGCGTCGGGCCGCGCCTGCAGCAGCAGCGGCAGTGCGACGTTGTGGAAGACGGTGAGGTAGGGCAGGACGTGAAAGGCCTGGAAGACGAAACCCATCGCGCGCCGCCGCAGCCGCGCGGCGCCGGCTTCGTCGAGCGTCGCGATCGTCTCGCCGCAGACGCGCAGGGTGCCGCCGTCGATGCGGTCGAGCCCGGCGATGCAGTTGAGCAGGGTCGATTTGCCGACGCCCGATTCGCCGACGATGGCGACGAATTCGCCGGCCTCGACGTCCAGATCGATGCCGGCGAATACCGGCGTCTCACCGTAGCGCTTGGCGAGGCCGCGGGCTTCAAGCAGCGCCATTTTGAGAGTCGATAGCGGCCCGTACCGCGGCGACGGCACGGGCCGTCGCATCCGGCGCGTCGCACGCGATGATCTGGCGCTCGGGCATGCTGCGCAGCCAGGTGAGCTGGCGCTTGGCGAGCTGGCGGGTCGCGGCGATGCCGCGCTCGGCAAGCGTCTCGAGCGCGCCAGCATCCAGCGCCTCCCAGGTCTGGCGGTAGCCGACGCTGCGCATCGACGGCAGGTCGGCCGACAGGTCGCCGCGCCGCCGCAGTTCGCGCACCTCGCGTACCAGGCCGTCGGCGAGCATGCGGCGAAAGCGCGCTTCGATGCGCGCATGCAGCCAGCCGCGGTCCGCCGGCTCGAGCGAGATCAGCGGGGCGTGCGGCCTGCGCGCCGGCTTCGCGCTGTGGTATTCGGAGAGCGGCCTGCCGCTGACGCGCCAGACCTCGAGCGCGCGCTGGATGCGCTGGCGGTCGCCCGGCGGCAGGCGTGCCGCGCTGACCGGATCGACGCGCTGCAGCTCCTCGTACAGCGCATGGTCGCCGTCGCGCGCCGCCTGCGCGGCGAGCGCGGCGCGCACCGCGCGATCGGCGGCCGGCATCGCGTCCAACCCCTCGAACAGCGCCCTGAAGTAGAGCATCGTGCCGCCGACGAGCAGCGGCAGATGGCCGCGCTCGGCGATCTCGCCGATCAGCCGGTTCGCATCGGCGACGAAGCGCGCCGCCGAATACGACTGCGAGGGCTCGATGATGTCGATCAGGTGGTGCGGCACGCGCGCACGGTCGGCCGCGTCTGGCTTGGCGGTGCCGATATCCAGGCCGCGGTAGACGAGCGCCGAGTCGACGCTCACGATCTCGACCGGATGCGTCGCCGCGAGCGCCTCTGCAACTGCCATCGCCGCCGCCGATTTGCCGGCTGCGGTCGGCCCGGCGATGCAGACATAGGTCACTGGCGCACCCCACGACCCGCGGCCGATCCCGCCGAGCAGGAATGCGCCCTCGGGGCACGCAAGTAAGCCCTTCGGGGCCAGGACGGCCGTGCGGGGCTCATGCCGACGCCGCGGCCGGCGCGTGCAGTTGGCGGTCGCCGTGGACGCGCACCAGCGTCCAGGCGACGATCGCGGAGAGCACGCCGAATGCGCCGACGCCGAAGGCGAGCGGATAGACGGTGCCGTTCATGCTGCGGCCGAGGACGATGCCGGCGGCGAAGGCGGTGGCCATCATCGCAAAGCCGGACAGCGACGCCGCGGTGCCCGCCTTGTCGGGGAAGGGGCTCGTCACCCCCGCCTGGCCGCACGGCTGGTGGATGCCGTGGCCGATCGCGAACAGCCAGATCGGCGGCAGGAAGGCGGCGACCGAATGCGCGCCGGCGAGCGCGACCGCGACCAGCGAGACGCCGCCCGCGAGGCTGAATGCGCCGCCGATCGCGACCGCGCGGGCCGCGTTGGTGCGCGTCAGCAGGAAGCGGCAGAGGAAGGTTCCCGCGGTATACGAGAGCGACGACGACAGCAGGATCGCGCCGTAGGCGACCTGGCCGACGCCGAGGACGTCGATGAAGACGAACGACGAGGTCGACAGAAATGCGAACAGGCCGCACCAGCTGGCGCAGGTGATGGCGGTCCAGGCGATGAAGGTCGGGTGGCGGCCGATGAGCCACCAGTTGCGCGCGATCTGGTCGATGCGCGTCGCCTGCGGATTCCTGCGCGGCAGGGTTTCGACAAAACGCAGCGCGACGAAGGCGAGCGACAGCACGCCGAACAGTGTCACGACGCCGAGCGCGTAGCGCCAGTCGGTGTGCTTGGCGACGACGGCGCCGACCAGCGGCCCGAACATCGCGAACAGGCCCAGACCGGCGAGCGCCTGCGACATCACGCGCGCGCCCTCGCGCGGCTCGTACAGATCGCGGATCACCGAGCGGCCGCAGGCGACGGCCGCGCCCATGCCGATGCCCTGCAGCGTGCGCGCGCCGATCAGCCAGTCCATCGACGGCGCGAGCGCGGCGGCGAGCGCGGCGGCGCTGTACAGGGCGAGTCCGGCCAGCAGCATCGGGCGGCGCCCGAAGCGGTCCGACAGCGGACCCCAGACCAGCTGCGAAATGCCGAACGCGATGATGAGGCTCGACAGCGTGAGCTGCGCCGAAGCGGCCGGCGCATCGAGCGCGACCGCCAGCAGCGGCAGCGCGGGCAGATACAGATCGGTCGTCACCGGCTGGATCCCCAGCAGCAGCGTGAGCATGACGACGACGATGCCTTGCGTCATCGGAGGCGGGGGGCAGGACGGCATGCGGCGAGGCTAGCAGGTCAGGGCAGGGCCGCGGGCCGCTGCCGGAGTTTGGCGCGGCGCTGCACGGCTCAATCGGTGGCGAGCCGCCGCGGCAGCAGGTGGCGCTCGCAATCGGCATCGCCGCAGCGTTCGCACCGCATGTGCCACACGGTGAGCGCCGCCTCATCGTCGCCCGCGTCGGGGTCTGCTGGCAGGGCGAGCGCCCGCTGCACCGCACGCCACGCCGATTGCCCGCGCGCCTCGCCCTGGCCGGCGACGACGACATAGGACTGACCGATGCGCGCCAGCGCGGCGCGCACGAGCGCATCGACCGGCTCGCGCACGTGGGCGCCGTCGCGCTGCAGGCCGTCGGCGCGCCACGGCAGGTCGAGCGCCATCAGCAGCGTCAGGTCGCAGCGGCGCTGGGCCGCTTCGACCGCCGCGTACTGGCTGCGGTCGCCGAAGACGATCTCGCTGTATACGGCCGTCATCAGCGCCGTCGTATCGGCGACGACGACGCGGTGCCGCTCGGCGGCCGTCGCGATGCGGTGCGTCTGCTCGGCGGCGATCGCCGGCTGCTCGTCGCGCCTCGGCGTGCGGCGGTGCAGATCGCAGAATTCGCGCAGGTGCTCAGGCACCGCCTGCGCGTCGACGCCGGCGCTGCGCAGCCGGTGCGCGAGGTCCAGCGTGAGCTGCGTCTTGCCGCTGCTCTCGGCGCCGAGGACGGCGACGACGAAGCCGGGCTTGATCATCATGGCCCCCTCCTACGGCGCTTCGCCCCGGTCCCCCCGAGGGGGAGCGAGCCCGTCTTCGGGCGGCCGGGCGACGGGCTCATCGCGCCACCGCGAGCCGTGCCCACGCCCGCCAGCCGAATACCGACATCGCGACGAAGACGGCGTACAGCAGCACCGTCAACAGCAGGCCCTTGTAGGCAAAGAGCGTCACGCTGACGACGTTGACGATGATCCAGACGGCCCAGTTCTCGACATATTTGCGGCCGAGCAGCCACTGGCCGATGACGCTTGCCGCGGTCGGGAAGGCGTCCCACCACGGCACGTCGGTATCGGTGTAGCTGCGCAGGAAGAGGCCGGTCGCCGGCCACGCGACGGCGAAGACCGCGAGCACGATCCAGCGCCCGCTCGGTGTGAGCCGGCGCACGCGCAGCGCGGCGCCGGCCGCGTCGGTGCCGCGCAGCCATTGCCACCAGCCCCAGAGGCAGACGGTGGCGAAGAAGAGCTGCAGGCTCGCGTCACCGTAGAGGCGGTGGCTCCAGAAGAGGGCGAAATACAGCAGCGAGCTCGTGATCGCCAGCGGCCAGCCGAGCGGGTTGACGCGGATGTTGAGAATCACCATCGCGATCGCGAGGACGAAGGCGACCAGTTCGAGCCAGGTGACGGGCGCGCCCCAGACCGTGGCGGCCGGCGCGAACAGCGGCTCGAGCGCCGCGAGGAGTGCGTTCACCGCGAACCGCGACGCGAGCGCGTCAACGCTGGGTCGAGATCTGGACGAGGATCTCGTCGGGCTTGACCATGCCGAGTTCGTAACGCGCCCGCTCCTCGACCATCTCGAGACCTTCCTTCAGGTCGCTCACCTCGGCCGCGAGCCGCTCGTTGCGTTGTCGCGCGGTGTCGTTCTCGGCCTGCTGCGCCGCGAGCTTGCCCTCGAGCTCGATCTTGTACGGCAGCCCGCCCTTGCCGAACCAGAGCTCGGCGTTGACCAGACCGAGCAGTGCGATCAGGGCGACGGTGAGGAAGCGCATCGGATTCGAGTGGGCA
Organism: Burkholderiaceae bacterium; assembly: GCA_014879745.1. Lineage (GTDB taxonomy): Bacteria > Pseudomonadota > Gammaproteobacteria > Burkholderiales > Burkholderiaceae_C > CAIKUF01. The sequence continues at coordinate 8,909 of JACSRM010000513.1, forward strand.
TGGACCGGAATCGATTGTCGCGCGGCCCACCCGCTAGCGCAGGTTGTAGAACGCCTCGCGCCCCGGGTAGCTCGCGATATCGCCGAGGTCTTCCTC
>JACSRM010000230.1 GCA_014879745.1 Burkholderiaceae bacterium
CGAGGCGATGGACAAGGTCGGCAAGGAAGGCGTCATCACCGTCGAGGACGGCAAGAGCCTGAACAGCGAACTCGAAGTCGTCGAGGGCATGCAGTTCGACCGCGGCTACCTGTCGCCCTACTTCATCAACAACCCCGACAAGCAGAGCGCGATCCTCGAGAACCCGTTCGTGCTGCTGTTCGACAAGAAGATCAGCAACATCCGCGATCTGCTGCCGACGCTCGAAGCCGTCGCCAAGGCCGGCCGTCCGCTGCTGATCATCGCCGAGGACATCGAGGGCGAAGCGCTCGCGACCCTAGTCGTCAACACGATCCGCGGCATCCTGAAGGTCGTCGGCGTCAAGGCGCCGGGCTTCGGTGACCGCCGCAAGGCGATGCTCGAGGACATCGCGATCCTCACCGGCGGCAAGGTGATCGCCGAGGAAGTCGGCCTCACGCTCGAGAAGGTGACGCTGGCCGACCTCGGCCAGGCCAAGCGCGTCGAGGTGGCGAAGGAGAACACGACCATCATCGACGGCAGCGGCGCCGCGGCCGACATCGAGGCGCGCGTCAAGCAGGTGCGCGTCCAGATCGAGGAAGCGACGAGCGACTACGACAAGGAGAAGCTGCAGGAGCGCGTGGCCAAGCTGGCCGGCGGCGTTGCGCTGATCAAGGTCGGCGCCGCGACCGAGGTCGAGATGAAGGAAAAGAAGGCGCGCGTCGAGGACGCGCTGCACGCGACGCGCGCGGCGGTGGAAGAAGGCATCGTCGCCGGTGGCGGCGTCGCGCTGCTGCGCGCCAAGCAGGCCGCGGGCAAGGTCAAGGGTGACAACCCCGACCAGGAAGCCGGCATCAAGATCGTGCTGCGCGCGATCGAGGAGCCGATCCGCATCATCGTGCAGAACGCCGGCGACGAGCCGAGCGTCGTCGTCAACGCGGTGCTGGCCGGCAAGGGCAACTACGGCTACAACGCGCAGAACGGCGAGTACGGCGACATGATCGAGATGGGCATTCTCGACCCGACCAAGGTCACCCGTACCGCGCTGCAGAACGCGGCGTCGGTCGCCGCGCTGATGCTGACGACCGAGGCGATGATCTCCGAAGCGCCGAAGGAAGAAGCCGCAGGCGGCATGCCGGGTGGCATGGGCGGAATGGGTGGCATGGGCGGCATGGGCGGCATGGACATGTAAAGCCCGGCGCCCCGGGCGCAACGCGCGCCCGGTTTGCTCCACGCGAGAACGAGAGGCCGCAGCGATGCGGCCTCTTTTTTTTCCTTCGCGCGGCGAGGCGAACGTATCGCCTCGCGATACTTGGGCGAGCGCAATGCCATCGGCGCGTCTGGCTGCCTGGTGTGGCCGATAATGCGGCCTCGTCGCGCGCCGCAAAGAACAGCACGCCGGCAATTTCATGGCGCTGCTGCAGATCACGAACCTGTCGCGCTCGTTCGGGCCCACCCGCGCGCTCGACGGCGCAAGCCTCGAACTCGACGCGGGCGAGATCGTCGCGCTGATGGGCGCCAACGGCGCCGGCAAGTCGACGCTCGTCAATATCCTCTCGGGCGCGTTGCAGGCCGACAGCGGAACGGTTCAGTTGCAGGGCCGGCCGTATGCGCCCGAGTCGCCGGCGCAGGCGAATCGCGCGGGCATCGTCACCGTCCATCAATCGACCGACCGCGTCGGCGCGCCCGGGCTGACAGTCGCCGACGCGCTCTTGCTGCGCGACTATGCCGACGGCGCTATGCCGGTGTTCCTGAACCGGCGCAGCGTGCGGCGCAGGGCGGCGGCGGTCGCCGCGCAGGCCGGGTTCGACCTGCCGCTCGATCTCGACTTCGCCGACCTCGCCGCCGCCGACCGCCAGCTCGTCGCGATCGCGCGCGCGATTGCGCGCCAGGCGTCGGTGCTGATCCTCGACGAGCCGACGGCGAGCATCTCGGGGCGCGAGTCCGAGAGGCTGTACGCGATCCTCGCGCGGCTGCGCGCGCAGGGCATGGCGACGCTCTACATCTCGCACCGCATCGCCGATCTGCAGGCGCTCGCCGATCGCGTCGTCGTGCTGCGCGGCGGGCGCGTCGTCGGCAGCTTCGTGCAGCCGATCGACTTCGAGCAGGCGGTCGAGACGATGATCGGCCGCTCGCTGCGATCGGCGCGGCCCGACGCGCGCGCGGCGGCGGGCGAGCCTGTGCTCGCGCTACGCGGCGTGCGGCTCGTCCCCGGCACCGCCGCGTTCGACCTCGAGTTGCACGCGGGCGAGGTGGTCGCCGTCACCGGCGTGCTCGGCGCGGGCAAGAGCCGCCTGCTCTCTACGATCTTCGGCACGACGCCGCTTCCCGAAGGCTCGATGCGGCTCGACGGCCGGCCGTACGCGCCGCATTCGGCGCAGGCGGCGATCGAGGCCGGCGTCTTCATGGCCGCCGAGGACCGCCACCGCTCGTCGATGATGCCGGCCGGCTGGCCGGGCAGCCTGCTTGCGCAGACGATCAGCCTGCCGCATCTGCACAAGTGGTATCCGACGGGGCTGCTGGCGGGCGGGCGCGAGCAGGCGGAAGCGACAAGCGCGATCGAGCGCCTCGGCATCAAGGCCGCGGGTGCGGGCGCCGAGATGGCGTCGCTGTCGGGCGGCAATCAGCAAAAGGCCATCCTCGCCCGCTGGGAGGCCGAGGCCTGCCGCGTGCTGATGCTCGACGAGCCGTTCCAGGGCGTCGATGTCGGCGCCCGCCGCGACATCATCGACGCGATCCGCGCCAATCGCGACCGCGCGACGCTGATCGCGACCTCCGACCCCGAGGAAGCGCTCGAAGTAGCCGACCGCATCCTCTACATCGACCATCACACCGTGCGCGCCGCGCCGGCCGAACTCGAAGCCCCGCACCGATGACGAACGACGACACCGCCCGAGCGCCGCTGCCCGCCGCGAGCCTTGGCGAGAAGCTGCAGACATTCGCCCGCACCAGCACCGTCTTCGTGCTGCTGGCAGCGATGATCGCCGGCTTCTCGATCGCGCAGCCGGCGTTCATCCAGGTCGCGAACCAGATGAGCATCCTGCAGGCTGTGTCGGTCGTCGCGATCCTCGGCGCGGGCGTCACGATCACGCTCGCGGTCGGCGGCTTCGACTTGTCGATCGGCGCCGTCGCCGCATCGAGCGTGATGGCGGCGAGCTACGCGATGGTCGTCTGGGGGCTGGACGCGGCGTTCACCGTGCCGCTCGTGCTCGCGTTCGGCGCGCTCACCGGGCTGGCCAACGCCTTCCTCGTCGTGCGGCTCAAGGTGCCCGACCTGCTGGCGACGCTTTCGGTGATGTTCCTGCTCACCGGGCTGCAACTGATCCCGACCGCCGGGCGCTCGATCTCGGCCGGTTTGATCCTGCCCAATGGCGAGACCGCCCCCGGCGCCTACGATCCGGCGTTTCTGTCCATCGGCCGCGCGGAGTGGTTCGGCGTCGTGCCGGTCCCGGTCGTCATCATGCTTGTCGCCGCCGTCGTCCTGCACGTCCTGACCGAACACACGCGCATCGGCAGGTTGCTGTTCGCGACCGGCGGCAACGAGCTGGCCGCGCGGCTCGCCGGCGCGCCGGTCGCGCGGCTGAAGACGATCGCCTACGTGCTGTCGGGAACGCTCGCGTCGCTCGGCGGCATCATCATCGCGGCGCGCGTCGGCCGTGGCGACGTATCGTCGGGCGCGTCGCTGCTGATGGATTCGGTCGCCGCCGCGCTGATCGGCTTCGCGGTCCTGGGCCTGCGCCGGCCGAACGTGTTCGGCGCCGTCGTCGGCGCCGTCTTCGTCGGCATCCTGCTCAACGGCCTGACGATGCTCAACACGCCGTACTACACGCAGGATTTCGTCAAGGGCGTCGTCCTCGTCGGCGCGCTCGCGCTGACCTACGGCCTCGGGCGCCGCAACCGCTGAGCCGCTTTCTTCATTCACAACCACGACCTGGAGGTTTTGCCATGCAAGCTCTTTCCCGCCGTCTGCTCCTGCTCGGGGCGCTCGCGTTCGCCGGCTCGGCGTACGCCGCCGGCCTGGCCGGCGCGCCGGCGCCGTTCGACAAGGGCGGCGTCAACATCGCCGTCGTCAGCTTCGTCGGCAGCGGCGACTGGCTGCAGGCGTTCGAGGCCGGCGCCAAGCGCCAGGCCGACGCGCTCAAGGTGAACCTGACGATTTCCTCGGCGCGCAACGACAACGATACCCAGCGCAACATGATCGAGCAGGCGATCAACCGCAAGGTCGACGGCATCATCATCAACAACGGCCGCCCCGAGGCGCTGAAGGACGTCGCGCAAAAGGCGCTCGACGCCGGCATCAAGGTCGTCGCCTACGACGTCGACCTAGGCAACCCGGCGATCCCGCAGATCGAGCAGAGCGACGCGAGCATGGCGCGCCTCGTCCTCGAGCAGGCGATTAAGGACAAGGGCAAGGGCTTCACCGGCGGCGCGGTCTACGTGGCAGGCTTCGCGCCGCTCGATCGCCGCTACAAGATCTGGAAGGACTTCGTCGGCCAGTACGGCCTGAAGGAGAAGGCGGTCTGGGGCGTCGTCAACGACACCGTGCCGGCGTCGGTCGCCGACCAGACGAAGGCGGTGCTGCGCGCGAATCCCGACATCACGGTGATCTTCACGCCGTGGGACGAGTTCGCCAAGGGTGTCAAGCTCGCGATCGACGAGCTGGGCCTCGCGGAGAAGGTCAAGATCTACGGCGTCGACATCTCGACCGCCGACATCCAGCTGATGACCGAGAAGAACAGCGCCTGGGTCGCGACCGCGGCGACCAACGCCGCCGTCGTCGGCGAGGTCGCGGTGCGCGCGGTGTCGCTTGCGATCGCCGGCCAGCCGCCGGGACATTCGGTGATGCTGCAGCCGACGCTGATCACGCGCGACACGCTGCTGAAGAACAACATCAAGACCATGGAAGACCTGCAGCGCAAGTTCCCCGCGTTCCTCGCGAGCGACGCCGCGACGGCGAAGTGGATTCCGCCGGTCAAGCGCTGAAGTACGCCGCCACCAGCCGGAGGCGCCGCAGCGCCTTCGGCGCTTTCGAGGCACAAGCACGATGAGCCAGGCCGAACTGCCGACCCCCGACTTCGCGCGCAACATGAAGCTGATCGGCCATTCGGCGATCGGCGGCCGCGGTGACGGCATGCAGTTGATGGTGCACCGCGGCTACGCCTACGTCGGCCATCCGTGGTCCAAGGGTTTCTCGATCGTCGACGTGCGCGACCCGCGCCGACCCGGCGCCGTCACCTACGCCGCGGCGCCGCCCAACACCTGGCACATCCACCTGCAGACGCACGACGACCTGCTGCTCGTCATCGACGCGCTCGACCTGATGGCTGACGTGAGCGCGTTCGGCGCCGACGAGAAGAACTACTACACGAAGGCGGTCGGCGAGACGCTCGCCTCGTCGCGCCAACCCGGCGACGCGCGGCCGTGGACGGCGGGCATGACGGTCTACGACATCTCGCGACCCGATCAGCCGCGCAAGATCGGCGCGCTGCGCATCGAAGGCGTCGGCCTGCACCGCATCTGGTACGTCGGCGGGCGCTGGGCCTACGCGTCGGCGCTGTTCGACGGCTACACCGACTACATCTTCGTCACGATCGACATGGCCGACCCGACCCGGCCGCGCATCGCCGGCCGCTGGTGGCTGCCGGGCATGCACACCGCGGGCGGCGAGACCTCGCTCGCGCCGCCGGGCAAGCGCTACGCGCTGCACCATGCGCTCGTCGCCGGCGACACCGCGTATGCCTCGTGGCGCGACGGCGGCCTCACGTTGCTCGACGTTTCCGACCGCGCCGCGCCGCGCCTGATCGTGCACCGCAACTGGTCGCCACCGTTCGGCGGCGGCACCCATTCGGCGCTGCCGCTGCCGAGTCGCGACCTGCTCGTCGTCGCCGACGAGGCGGTGCTCGACGACGAAGCCGACGGCCGCAAGCACACCTGGATCTTCGACATCCGCGCCCCGGAAAACCCGATCAGCATCGCGACGCTGCCGACGCCCGACGAGCGCGACTACGCGCGCAAGGGCGGCCACTTCGGGCCGCACAACCTGCACGAGAACCGGCCCGGAACCTTCGTCTCCGACACGCTCATCTTCGCGACCTGGCAAAACGCCGGCATCCGCGCCTTCGACATCTCCGACCCCTACCGGCCACGCGAAACGGGCGCGCTCGTCCCCGCCGCGCCGGAGATCGTGCTCGACCCGCGGCCCGGCCGCCCGCGCGTGATCCAGTCGGCCGACGTCTTCGTCGATGCCGCCGGCATCGTCTACGCGACCGACTACAACGCCGGCCTGTCGATCATCGAGTACGGCGGCTGAGCGTTCGCGCCGCGCGGCGCGCATCCGGCGCCGCGAAGCGGCAGATAATCGCCGCCTGCGCGGCCCACGCGCCGCGCCACCCCTCGCGTCCGATGACTTCCACCGCCGCGCTGCAACGCTTCATCGAGGATGAACTGGCAGGCATGCCGGCGTTGATCGAGCAGGTCCGGCGCCGGACCGCCGATGGACTGCGCCACGCACCACAGGGTTCGACCACGGCAGCCGAGCGCATGCAGCGTTTCGAGCTCGCCAAGCTGCTCGAAGCGCAAGGCCGGCGCTTCGCCGAAGCCTTCGTCGCCGCGCTCGCGCAGCGCGTGCGTGCCGACGGCGCCGCGGCAGCGGCAGCGGCGCCGCCCGCGGTGCGCGGCCTGACACTGCTCGACGAATCGACGCACAACGCGGATATCGAGATCGCGCGTGTCGCAACGCAGATCGACAGCGTCGCCGAATGGGAATTGCGAGAGTTGCAGACCTTCACCTCGGCGCTGTGCGGGCTGCCCTATGTCTCGGTCTCGGCGAATCCGTTCGCGCCCGAGGCCTTCGCGCACGCCTTGTGGAAGGCGGCGGGCGCGCTCGGCCGCCCGTCCGAAGAGGTCGCGCTGTTGCGCGCCGCGGGCGGGCCGCTGGCCGATGCCGTACGCCACGAGCTTGCCGCCGCCTGCAGCCGGCTCGAGGCACAGGGCGTGCAACCGAGCCTGTACCGCACCGCCGTCCCGGCGCAAGGCGAGTCGACGTCTTCTTCGAGCCTGCTCGCCGGGCTGCGCGACGGTGTCAGCAAGCCGCAGGCGGCGCGCGTCGACGCCCAGACGCGCGGCCTGCTGAAGGACCTGTTCGACGCCATCGCGCAGGGCAGCCAGATGCACCCTGCGCTGCGCGCGCTGACCGCATCGCTGCAGGCGTCGGCGCTCGATCTCGCGGCGCGCGACGCGCAGCTGCTCGAGGCGGCCGAGCATCCGTTCTGGACGCTGCTCGACCGCTTCGGCTTTCAGAGTGCGACGCACCCGGAAGCCGCTGATCCGCAGCTTCGCGCCTGGGTCGGCTACGCGACCGAACTCGTCGCCGCGGTGCAGCGCACGCCGCTCGCCGACGCGGCGGGCTACGCCGAATGCGTGAAGCAGCTCGACGCCTATTCGGCGGCGCAGTTCAACACCCAGTTGCAGCAGGCAGCGGCCGACATCGCGGCGCTCGGGCAGGACGCGCCGCTCGCGGCGCCGATCGAGCTCGGCACGATGCAGACGGTGCCGGCGGACCTGCTCGCCTCCACCGCCGCCGGAGCCGACGACGCCGCGGCAGCGGGCTGGCTCGACGCGCAGCGTCCTGGCGCCTGGTACCGCATGTTCCTGCGCGGCCGCTGGGGCGTGATGCGCCTGCTGTGGCACAACGACGCCCGCACGCGCTGGCTGTTCGCAAGCCCGCATCCGCAGCGCAACGACGGCTTCGAGCGAGCGACGCTCGTGCGCCTGCGCGCCGAGGTGCTGATCCGCCCGCTTGTCGAGCGCAAGATCATCGTCCGCGCCGCCGAGAGCGTGCGCCGGCGCCTCGCCGATACGCGCAGCACGCGCTGAGTCGCAATCTCTCGAGAAACCTCAGGGCCGCCCCAAGTTTTCTTGCGCCCCCGCGGGGGGCCGGGACGGGGAAGGCCCGGCTCTTGGGGGTGCTCTCAGCCCTCGAGGGCCGACGCGATCTCGCGCGCAACGAGCGCCGGCTGTTCGTGCACGATCCAGTGCGACGCATCGGCTACGCGAACGACGCGCAACTCTGGAACGAATGCCTCCAGTCCGTCGAGCAGGCCCGGCAGCAGCGCCGTGTCGCGCTCGCCCCAGACGACGAGCGTCGGCAGGCGCACGGTCACGGCCTCGGGCGCGAACGCGAGGTCCAGGACGGCTTCGTTGCCCGACGCCGGCGGGCGCAGCGGCAACGCACGGTAGTACCCGAGCCCGCCCTGCAACCCGCAGCGCCAGACGGCGCGGTAGGCGTCCTTCACCGCCGGCGTCAGCCAGTCCGGCGCCGCGCCGGCCGGTGCTGCGGCGTCAGCGAAGAACCGCCACAGGCGCGAGTAGTCGTCGGCCGCGAGCAGCGCGGCGGCGTCGTCGCGGCGCAGGAAGTTCATGTAGGCGCTGGCCCGTTGCTGCGCAGGCGAGTGCTGCAGGTCGCGCAGGAACGTCGTCGGGTGCGGCGAATTGACGATGACGAGGCGCTCGAGGAGCGCCGGCTGCCGGGCGCCAAGGTTCCACGCGATGGCACCGCCCCAATCGTGCGCGACGAGCGCGGCAAGCGGCGCATCCGGCGCGCGACCTGCTGCCCGGTTGCAGTGGGCGGCGAGCGCGACGATGTCCGTCGCCAGCGGCTTCGGTCGATAGGCATCGACCTGCGCCGGCGCACTCGAATGTTCGAAACCGCGCAGATTCGGCGCCACGCAGCGATAGCGGTCACCGAAGCGACGCAGCATCTCGTCCCACGCGAACGCGGCTTCGGGAAAGCCGTGCAGGAGGATCACGAGCGGCGCCCGCAGCGGCCCCGCGGCGCGGCACGACAGCGTGATGCCGTGCGGCAGCTCTGCACGGAAGGTCTCGATCATCGGATTCTCCAGCGGCTCGCAAACGTCATCTA
>JACSRM010000102.1 GCA_014879745.1 Burkholderiaceae bacterium
GCACTTGCGAGTGCAAAACGGCTCGATTCCCGGGAAAGCAACGGCGAGTTGAGAAAGACGGGCTAGCTTCGATTCGATTGCAAGCGCCCGTCAGCCCACCTTGTCACCACCCGCCCCAGGCGCCGCACCCGGCGCAACCGCGTTTCGGCCAGCGAGGCCGGAGAGCAAATCCATCGGCAGCGGCAGCACGAAGGTCGATGCGCGGTCGCCGGCGACCTGCGTCATCGTCTGCAGGTAGCGCAGCTGCATCGCCTCGGGCTGATGCGACAGCATCTGCGCCGCTTCGAGCAGCGTCGCCGCGGCCTGCTTCTCGCCTTCGGCGTGGATCACCTTCGCGCGGCGCTCGCGTTCGGCCTCGGCCTGGCGGGCGATGGCGCGCACCATCGACTCGGTGAGGTCGATCTGCTTGATCTCGACGTTCGTCACCTTGATGCCCCAGCCGGCGGTCTGCGCGTCGAGGATGCGCTGCACGTCCATGTTGAGCTTCTCGCGCTCGGCGAGCATCTCGTCGAGTTCGTGCTTGCCGAGGACGACGCGCAGCGTCGTCTGCGCGAGCTGGCTCGTCGCGACGAGGTACTGCTCGACCTGGATGATCGCCTTCTCGGCGTCGACGACGCGAAAGAAGACGACCGCGTTGACCTTGACCGAGACGTTGTCGCGCGAGATCACGTCCTGCGGCGGCACGTCGAGCGTGACGATGCGAAGATCGACGCGCACCATCTGCTGGATGCCCGGCAGCACGATGACGAGGCCCGGGCCCTTGACCTTCCAGAACCGGCCGAGCTGGAAGATGACGCCGCGCTGGTACTCGCGCAGGATTTTCAGCGAACTGAGGATCAGCGCTGCGAGCAGCACGATGACGACGCCGAAGCCGAACGGTATGCCTGCCATCACGTTTCCCCTCCATCGTTTCGCGCCGCCGATTCGGCGCGTACCTCGAGCAGCAGGCCGTCGCGCGCGACGACGCGCACCATCTGGCCGACCCGCAGCGGCGCTGCACTGCGCACTTCCCAGTTCTCGCCGCGCAACTGCGCGAAGGTGTGGCCGGCGTCGGCATGCACGATCTCGCCGCGCAGCCCGACCAGATCGTCGAGCCCACCGACCACCGGGCGGCGGTGCGCCCGCATCGCCATGCTGCCGCCGACGAGGACGACGATCGCCGAGCTCGCGGCGAGCGCGAGGATCAGCCACAGCGGAACACCATAGCCGGGCTGCGCATTGTCGAACAGCAGGATGCCCCCGGCGATGAACGCGACCACGCCGCCGGCGCCGAGCGCACCGAAGCTCGGCGCGTGCAGCTCGGCGGCAAAGAGCAGCAGGCCCAGCAGCAGCAGACCGAGGCCGGTGTAGTTGACCGGCAGCATCTGCAAGGCGTACAGCCCGAGCAACAGGCAGATCGCACCGGCGACGCCGGCGACGCCGAAGCCGGGCGACGCGAACTCGAAGACCAGCCCGTAGATGCCGATCATCATCAGCACCAGCGCAAGGCTCGGGTTGGCGATCACCGACATCAGACGCTGGCGCCAATCGGGCAGCAGCACCTGCGTCGTCTGGCCGCGGGTGTGGAGCACCTGCTCCTTGTCGCGGACGCGAACGCTGCGGCCGTCGATCTGCGCGAGCAGGTTCGGCACGTCGGCCGCGATGACGTCGATGACGTTTTGCTGCAAGGCCTCGGCCGCCGTCAGGCTGACCGCTTCGCGCACCGCGCGCTCGGCCCACTCGGCGTTACGGCCGTGCTTTTGCGCCAGACCGCGGATGAACGCCGCCGCGTCGTTGATCCGCTTCGCCTCGAGCGCGTCGCCCGCCGGCTTGGCGCCACTCGCGGCGGACGCCGGTGCGGCAGGTTCGCCGCCGCCGCCACCTCCACCGCCGATCCCGATCGCCACCGGCGTCGCCGCACCGAGCGTCGTTGCCGGCGCCATCGCCGCAATCTGCGCCGCATACAGGATGTAGGTGCCGGCGCTCGCCGCGCGCGCGCCCTCGGGGCTGACGTAGACGACAACCGGCACGCTGGAGGCGAGCATCGCCTGGATGATCTCGCGCATCGCGCTGTCGAGCCCGCCGGGGGTGTCGAGTTCGATGACGACGAGCGGTGCGCCCCGCTGCTGCGCCTGCTTCAGGCCGTTCAGGATGTAGTCGGCGCTGCCGGGGCCGATCGCATCGTGCACCTGCAGCACGAGCACCGGCGCCGCCGACGCGAACGCCGGCGCCAGCGTCAGCAGCGCCCACAACGCCAGCTTGCGGGCTCCTGAAGCGAGCGATGCCGTCCACAGCGAAATCGACATGTCCTCCCCGTCTCATGTTCACTCCGCGCAGGGATGCCGGCGGAATGAGGACACCATACACGCTTCGCGCAACGGCCCTCGCCCGCACCGCGATCCACGCTGTCGACGCCAGGCCTGCTCGATCGCGCGCAAGCGAAGAACCCCGGCGCCGGGCCGGCGACCGGGGTCATGATCGCGCCGCTGCGGCGGCAGCACTGCGCGAAGTGAATCTCAGCGCCGCCGGGCAGCGAGTCCGATCCCGATCAGCCCCAGTGCAAAGAGCGCGTAGGTCGACGGCTCGGGGACAGGCGCGGAGTACTCGATCACGTAGCCGTTGCGGTTGACGCCCCCCTCGTCGTTCCAGTTCGCTGCGAGGTTGTGGATCACCAAGGCATGCTCACCACCCCCGGAGTCGTTCGGCTCGCCGATGGTCCAGCGAGCGTACGTAAGCGTCGAGCCGTGGCTCCAGAATGCAGTGCCGGCTTCGGGGCCGGTGATCCACTTCCAAACCCCTTCTTCCTCGCTGTCACTGCCGCCAGCCCACGCTCTCGAAGAGGTCACGCTGCCGTAGATGAAATCAGACTCGGCATCGCTCGTCACCGTGACGAGGTAGCCCGTCATGCCCAGGTAGCTGCTGGCAGCCGAGGCCGCAACGGCGGCGTCCCAACTGACGCGGGCATTGACCCACTCGTAGTAGTGGCCGTTGTCGGCGAACTGCACCGGTGCGGCCGCAACGCTGCCGGCGACGGCGAGCCCTGCAGCGCACGCCAGAACATGAAATGCATTCGTCATGCTGCACTCCTTCAGGGTTGGTGCCGGAACGACGCTGCCCGGGCACCGACGCAGCCTAAGCACGCCGGCGCCACGCGCCTATCCCAAATTCATGGGATTTCCATCCCATGTGCGGCGCTGCCCCGGGCGGCAACCCGCGCGGACGCTTGCACCGCTCGCAGCCGCGGGGTCGGAAGCCGATCGCTGCCCGCGCCTCGAATCCGCTGCGCTCAGTGCTCGCCCTTGGTGCGCAGCAGGCCGGCAAGCCGGTTGCCCTGCTTCTGCGGTCCGCCGCGCGGAAAGAGGTCGTGCAGGTGATGGTTGCTGCCGCGCTCGGCGTCCCAGACCTTCGTGAAGTGGCGGATCATCACGCGCACCTGCGGCTGCACCGCGTGCTCGTGGTAGTAGGCGCGCAGGAAGCGGATCACTTCCCAGTGCGCGTCGGTCAGCGCGAGGCCCTCCTGCCGGGCGAGCGCCTGCGCGAATTCCTCGGACCAGTCGGCGAGGTCGACCAGATAGCCTTCGCTGTCGGTCGCGATCTCCCTGCCGTCGACCTTGATGCTGTGGGGTGTCGTCGTCTTCTTCATGGCGTTCGGAAGTGCGCGTCAGGCGGCGTGCATCTGCGCAGGCTTCGATCGGGCGGGGCGGCGATCGCGCCAGGCGCGTGCAAAGGCGATGAAGCGCGGCGCCCAGTGCGTGCCCCCGGCGCTGCGCAGGTGCGCATACGACGCGAGCAGATTGCCGCGCACGATGCCGTCGTTCTCGCCGTCGATGCCGTGCCCGCGCTCGACGCGATAGGCAAAGGCGACGTCCGGATCGAGATTGGCAAGGCTCGAATGATGGAACTCGTGACAGCGCAGCGGCGCGCCGTGCGCCGGACCCGGGCCCGCCGCCGGCCACGGCATCGCCGCCGTCTCGCGCAGATGCACGTAGCCACGCCCCTGCGGACGATCGTGCATGACCGCATCGCCGGGAATCGCGCCCACCATCTGCGCGGTCCGCCCGCGCCACGTGATGCTGCGCGCGAGGTACATCAAGCCGCCGCATTCGGCATACGCCGGCAGCCCGGCCGCGAGCGCATCGCGGATCGCGGCGCGCAACGCGACATTCGCCTGCAGCGCGTCGAGGCAGGTCTCGGGAAAGCCGCCGCCGATGAAAAGGCCGTCGATCGCCGGCGGCAAAGCCGCATCGTGCAGCGTATCGAACGCGACCAGTTGCGCGCCGGCCGCCTCGAGCGCCCGCAGGTCGTCCGGATAGTAGAAGCCGAATGCACGGTCGCGGGCGATGGCAATGCGCAGCACCCGGCCGCGCGAAGCTCCGTGCCGAGCCGGCGGCGCCCGCAGTGGCGCAACGACGCGCGTGCCACCCCCATCCGCCGTCGCACCAGATTCGCCGCCCCAGTCGTCGGCCGAAGCGGCGAGCGCGCGCACCCGCTGCAGATCGACCTGCGCCGCGACGGCGCGGCCGATCGCGTCGATGCGCGCCGCGACATCGTCCACCTCGGCGCACGGCATGAGCCCGAGATGGCGTTCCGTCAGCGCAAGCCGCTCGTCCTCGGCGACCGCGCCGAGCACCGGCACGTCGGTGTAGTGCTCGATCACGGCGCGCAGCTTGGCCTCGTGGCGGCTGCCGCCGAGGCGGTTGAGGATCACGCCGCCGATGCGGATGCCGGGCTCGAACGCCTGGTAGCCGAGGATCAGCGGCGCGATGCCGCGCGTCATGCCGCGCGCGTCGAGCACGAGCAGCACCGGCAGGCGAAGACGCATCGCAAGCGCCGCATTGCTGTTGCTGCCGTCGAGCGCGAGGCCGTCGTACAGGCCCTTGTTGCCTTCGACGATCGCGAGGTCGGCATCGACCAGCGCGGCGCCGAAGCAATGCGCGAGCGTCTCGTCCTGCATCAGGTAGGCGTCGAGGTTGAAGCAGTCGCGGCGCGCGGCGCGCGCGAGCCACATCGGGTCGATGTAGTCGGGCCCCTTCTTGAACGGCTGCACGCGCAAGCCCTGCGCGGTAAAGGCCGCGCACAGGCCGAGCGCGATCGTCGTCTTGCCCGACGACTTGTGCGCCGCCGAGACGAGCAGGCGGGCGATCTTCATGCCGCCGCCCTCCCCGCATCCCGCGCCGGCAGGAAATCGAGCACATGCACGCCGGCGGCGGTGACGACGAACGCGGCACCGAGCCCGCCGATCCCGAGCAGCCACTCGGGCAGCGACGGCGTATACGGCGAGATCGCGCCGTCGGCGAAGCTGCTGCTCGCCGCGTAGCCCGGGAAGATCTCGAGCGGGAACGCCTGCGCGCCGACGATGAAGACATAGAGCCACGCGAACGCGCCGAGCGCGACGAACGCCGCCGCGGCGAGCATCGTTCGCGCGGCGGGCGGTTCGCGGCGCAGCAGCAGCGAAAGCGGCAGCACGCTGCCGACGAGCACGTAGCCACCCCAGAACAGCCACGGGTAGATGCCGCCCTCGAAGAGGATGAAGCGCTCGAATGCCTGCTGGCGCGCGAAGTACAGACTCGTCAGATGATGAACGGCGACCAGGAACAGCGACGCGGCGACGAAGATGCCGAGCAGGCGCGCGCTGCGCCGCTCGAACTCCGGCTCGGGGTCGCGGCCGCTCCAGGCCAGCGTCGCCGACCGCACGACGAGGAATACCGCCATCCCCCAGCTGAACGACATGAAGATGAAGAGCGGCGCGAGCAGCGCCGAGCCGTAGGCCTGGCGCGCGACGAGAAAAGCGAAGATCGATCCGGTGCCGGTCGTCAGCAAGAGGCGCCAGATCAGCACCGCGATGCCGGCCGGCCGCGTCCAGACGTTCATGCGCCGTTCGAGCATCGTCCACAGATAGATAAGCGCGAGCCCGGCCATGCCCGAATAGAGGAACACGTTCCATGCGAACATGGACGTGAAGTTGTAGTGCGTCGCGGCGACGATGACGCGCTCCGGCCGGCCGAGGTCGAGCATCAGCACCATCAGTCCGCCGCCGAGCAGCGCGATGCACAGCAAGGCCGAGAGCCGCGCCCACGGCTTGTAGACGGCCTGGCCGAAGACCGACGCGATCGACGCCACGTTGAGGACGCCCGACGCGGCGACGATCATGAAGATCGCGAACACGTGCGGCAGGCCCCAGACGATCTGGTTCGTCATGCCGGTCGCGATGTGACCGCGCGACTCCATCACGTGCGCGGCGGCGAGGCCGAGCGCGGTGACGGCAACGCCGGCCGCAAGCACGAGCCAGAAAGCGCGCGGGTCGCGGTCGGTGCGGCCGTGCATCACAGCCCCTCGTAGCGTACGCCGGGGTCGAGCCGGAGGTCGGCGCGCAGCGGCCGGCTCGCCGCCTCGCGCACGCGGCGCGCGATGTCGCTTGCGGGATCGTTCAGGTCACCGAACAGGATCGCGCCGTGGCCGGCGCCGGCGCAGGCCTCGGCGCAGGCGGTCGTCTTCTCGCCGCGGTCGATGCGCTGCACGCACAACGTGCAGCTCTCGACCGTGCCCTTGCCGCGCGGCACGTCGGGCAGCTGGTTCGTGATCTCCTCGTGGACGAACGACCGCGCCTTGTACGGGCACGCCATCATGCAGTAGCGGCAGCCGATGCAGGTGTGGCGATCGACGAGCACGATGCCGTCGGCGCGCTTGAACGACGCGCCGGTCGGGCACACATCGACGCATGGCGGCTCGGCGCAGTGCTGGCACATCACCGGCAGCGACGCGCGGCGGCCGGTCGCGATCTCCTCGAGTTCCACCTTGCGGATCCACTGCGAATCGGTGGGCAGCGTGCCGCCGGACAGGCCGTTTTCCTTGTTGCAGGCGCTGACGCAGGCGTCGCAACCGGTCGCGCACTTGGCGGTGTCGATCAGCATGCCCCAGCGCACCTTCGGGTTGGCGCCGCTGCTTGCCGCCTGCGCGACCTCGATCAACTGGATGCCGGGGGCGAGCATCGCGCCGCCGATGCCCGCGGCGGCGACGCCGAGGAAGCCGCGCCGCGAGGACGACGGCGACGGCGACGGCGACGGCGATTGGCTTTCGGCCTGAGGCGCGGCGTCGTTCATCGCAGTTGCGCGACCTTCGCGCGCGGCTTGGCGCTGTGGCATTCGAAGCAGTCGATCTTGACTGCTGCGTAGCTGTGGCAGCTGACGCAGAAGTCGCCCGCCGCGGCGGCGACGCTGCCGGTTGCGGCGCTGGCGTGGCAAACGACGCAGCCCTTGAGGCTCGCCTTCGCGCCGCGGATGCCCTGGTGCACCGTCTCGTCGCGTTGGTGCTTCAGCATGCTCGGATGCTCGCGGCGCATCGTTGGCGGGTCGGCGATGCACTGCGTGCCGGCGCGCGCACGGGCGACCTCCGGCAGCGGCACCCGCGAATCACCGGCCTGCGCGAGCACCGCCGCGAGCAACAGCACGACGGCAAACCCGACCTTCAGCCACAGCCAGGCGCGGCAGCGCATCGCGGCCCTACTCCCCGAGCCCCATCTGGATGTAGCCGGTCGGGCAGACATCCTTGCAGATGTGGCAACCGATGCACTTCGCGTAGTCGGTATCGACGTAGCGGCCGGTCGTCGCCTTCGCCTTCGGCACCTTGAAGACGGCCGTCTGCGGGCAGTAGACGACGCAGTTGTCGCACTCGAAGCACAGGCCGCAGCTCATGCAGCGCTTTGCCTCGGCGACGACCTCGGCCTCGGTGAGCGGCAGCACGCGCTCCTCGAAGTTGTTGAGCGCCTGCTCGGCGCTGAGCGTGACCATCTTGCGCTTGTGGCGCGCGTTGTACGGGAAGTGGCCGAGGAACAGCTCCTCGTGCGGGATCACGTAGCGGTCGGAGCGGTTCTCGTAGTTGTGGATCGCGCCGTTGCTGCGGTCGGTGCCCCAGATCGGCTCGTGCACCTCGCCGACCGGCATGCCCTTCTCGATCAGCTTGCGGTTGAGGTCCCAGGTGTGGACGTCGATCTTCGGCCGCTTGCCCAGCGGCTCGCCGTGCAGGTGGCGGTCGATGCCGTCGGCGGCGATCGCGCCGTGGCCGATCGCCGTCGTCAGCAGGTGCGGGCGGACGACGTCGCCGCCGACGAACATCCCCGGCTCGCCCTGCACCTGGTAGTTCTTGTCGGCCGCGATGCCGCCGCGGCCGTTGTTCAGCGACTCGAGCCCGGTGAAGTCGACCGCCTGGCCGATCGCCGAGACGATGAGGTCGGCCGTAATGTCTTCCTCGGTGCCTTCGATGTGCTTGATCTCGAGCTTGCCGCCGGCGATCTTCGCCTCGCACTGGATGACGCGCAGCGCGACGGCACGGCCGCTCGCATCGCGCAGCACGGCCAGCGGCGCCAGCCCGCCGCGGATCGCGATGCCTTCGGCGAGCGCGTGCTCGACCTCGTGGCGGCTCGCCTGCATCTTGTCGATCGCGAAGATCGAGGTCAGCGTCACTTCGGCGCCCTGGCGCGCCGAGACGGCGGCGACGTCGTGCGCGGTATGGCCGGCGATCACGTTCTCGGGCCGGTCGGCGTCGTGCACCTGGCCGATATGGCCGAGGCGGCGGGCGACGCTCGCGACGTCGATCGACGTGTCGCCGCCGCCGACGACGACGACGCGCTTGCCGACGTGCTGCATGCGGCCGTCGTTGAACGCCTTCAGGAACGCCGTCGCCGTGACGCAGTTCGGCGCCTCGGCGCCCTCGACCGGCAGCGGCCGGCCCGACTGCGCACCGAGGCCGAGGAAGACGGCGTCGAACGTCGCGCGGATCTCGGCTATCGTGATGTCGGTGCCGATGCGCACCTTGTTGCGCACCGCGACGCCGAGGTCGAGGATGCGGCCGATCTCGGCGTCGAGCACGGCGCGCGGGGTGCGAAAGCCGGGGATGCCGTAGCGCATCATGCCGCCGAG
>JACSRM010000316.1 GCA_014879745.1 Burkholderiaceae bacterium
CGGCTTTAGCTCCGGCATCACATCGCTGACGCGATATGAGCCTACGCTGAAGCGCAAGCGCTTTGCCGGGCCGCTGGCGGGCCTTGCAGGCCGCGCCGGGCGACCTCGCCCGGCGGCTCGCCAGGCACGAAACGTCCACTGGACCTTTCGTGTCCGGGCTCGGCCCCCTGGAGCGGGCGCGCGAAGCGCGTAGGGGGCGGTTCACTTCAGCACCACCCGCGGATCGGCGAAGGTGTAGAGCACGTCGGTCGCCATATTGACCGCCATCGTGATCAGCGCGAGATAGATCGTCACCGCCTGGATGACCGGATAGTCGCTGCGGTTGACGGCGAGCAGCACCTCGCGGCCGAGGCCGGGAATCGAGAAGAAGACCTCGATCAGGAACGAGCCGACGAAGATGCCGGGCAAGGCGACCGCGAGATTCGTCAGGATCGGGATCATCGCGTTGCGCAGCACGTGGCGCAGCAGCACGACCGGCTCGGTCATGCCCTTGGCGCGCGCGGTGCGCACATAGTCCTGGCCGATCTCGTCGAGGAAGAAGGTGCGGTACAGCCTTGTCTGCGGCGCCATCCCGACGAGCACCGCGAGCATCACCGGCAGCGGCGCATAGACGGTCAGGTTGGTCCACAGGCTGTCGCTCCAGCCCTGGACCGGAAACCAGCCGAGCTGGAAGGCGAATACATACTGGCCGACGATGACGTAGACGAGAAACGAGACCGACAGCGCGAGCGTCGAGACGATCATGATCACGCGGTCGGTGAGCGAGCCGCGCAGGTAGGCAACGGCGAGCGAGCCCGGAATGGCGAGCAGCACATCGAGCAGCAGGATCGGCGTCATCACCGTGAGCGTCGCCGGCAGGCGCGTCGCGAACAGCGTCGCGACCGATTCGTTGGTCGCCCAGCTGCGCCCCCAGTCGAAGCTCGCAACCTGCTTCAGGAAGATGCCGAACTGCACCCACAGCGGCTCGTTCAGGCCGAGCTGGTCGCGGATCGAATCGATCTGCTCGGGCGTCGCATTCAGGCCGCCGAGGATCTCGGCCGGGTCGCCGCCGAAGAATTTGAACAGCAGAAAGACCAGCAGCACGACGCCGAACAAGGTCGGCACCATCTGCCACAGGCGTCGGATCAGGTAGGCCGCCAAGCGATGCTGCTCCTGCGTCGGTCGTTGCGTCGCCCGAGTCTAGGCCGACCGCGCGCGCCGCCCTCCCCGCATTTGCCCTCGTCGGGTTTGCGCGCGCCGCAAGGGGCGCAAGTGCGGGCCGTCAGGCGAGCGCGGCGCGCAGGCGTGCAATCTCCTGGCCGAGGTCGGACGCGTCGCTCGCGCCGAGCGACTCGGCCGTCTGCTGCGCGCGCGCGAGCGTCGCGCTCGCGGCCGCGCGGTCGCCGCCGCTCAGTTCGTGGTGACCGCGGTGGCACAGCAGCTTGGCGAGCGACAGGTGGGCGCCGACTTCGCCGAGCAGCGCCTCGCCGTCCTCGAACGCCTTGCGCGCCTCTTCACGCCGGCCCTGGCGGGTGAGCACTTCGCCAAGCTCGCCGTGCGTCGTGCCCTCGGCGTGAGGATTGGACGTCTTGCGGTAGCTTTCGATCGCGGCGCGCAGGCTTGCCTCGGCCAGGTCGAGCTGTCCTTGCAGGTACTGCAACCAGCCCAGCCGCGCCAAGGCCCTGCCGACATGTCTTCCGCCCGTGGCCTCGCGCTCGATGTCGAGCGTGAGCTGCTGGAAGGCGAGGGCCTCGTCCATGCGGCCGCACCCGACGCAATGCGCAACCAGATTGCCGAGCGTGACGGCCTCGCTCGGCCGGTCGCCGCAGTCGCGATGGATCGCCAGCGCGGCCTCGTAGCAGGCACGCGCGGCGTCCGGACGGCCCTGGTCGTCGTGCAGCGTCCCCAGGTTGCCGAACATGATGCCTTCGCCGATGCGGTCGCCGAGTTCGCGCTGCAACGCGAGTGCGGTTTCGTAGTGCGCGCCCGCCTCGGCGAGCGCGCCGCGCTCGTGGTGAAGGATGCCGAGGTTGCACAGCGTGCGGGCCTCGGTGCGGCGGTCGCCACACGCGCGAAGCACCGCGATGACCTCGGCGAACATGCCTGCAGCCGCGTCCAGATCGCCCTCGTTGGTGATCTGGTTGGCGAGATTGCCGCGCGCTGCCGCCTCGAGGCGGTACTGGCCGGCGGCGTGCTGGAGCTCGATCGCGCGTTCGAAGCAGATCCGTGCCTCGGCCGATTCACCGGCCCCCGCATGCAGCAGGCCGAGCTGGACGAGCACCAGCCCTTCGCAGCTGCGGTCGCCGCCGGCACGCGCGAGCGCCAGCGATTCGTCGATGAGCGGGCGGGCCTCGCCCAGGCGCCCGCAGCGCCGCGCTGCGAGGGCGCGGATCAGACAGGCGCGCGCCGCCTGCGACGTGCCGGGGAGCTGCAAAAACTGAACCTGGGTCGCGAGCTCGAGCCCGAGCGCGAGCGGCCCCCGCCGCTCGAGCACCTCCCACGTCGCGCGCAGCGTCGCCAGCGCGACCTCGGCATCGCGGCGCTCGACCGCGCGGCGGCAGGCGGCGACGAGGTTGTCGAGTTCGGCGAGCAGTGACTGGATGCGCGCGGCGCCGCCGTGACGCGACAGATCCTCGAGCGCTTCGTCGCTGCCGCGAAGCGCGTAGTGCTGCCCGTGGCGCTGCTGCGCCGAGAGCGTCGCGGCCGGGCCGGCGGCATCGAGCCGCGCCACGGCGTACTCGTGGATGCTGAAGTACATGCCGAAGTAGGGCTCGGCAAGGTCCTGCCGCACGGTGCCCGCGGCCGACCACTGGCGCAGCAGGCTCTTGTCGAGCAGCGCCTGCACGGCGTCGATCGCCAGCGGCGCATCGGGCCAGGCCGAGAGGTCGAGCACCTGTTCGGCGGCCTCGACCGTGAAACCGCCCTGGAACACCGAACACTGCGCCAGCGCGGCCTGCTCCCACGGTGCCAGCAACTCCCAGGACCAGTCGATCGCCGCCTTCAGCGTGGCCTGCCGCGCCGCAGCCCCCCGTGCCCCCGCCAGCAGCGCGAACCGGTTCTGAAGCCGGGCGACGATCTGCGCCGGCGACAGCACGCGCACGCGCGCCGCGGCAAGCTCGATCGCCAGCGGCAGGCCGTCGAGCAGCCGCACGATCTCGGCCACGGCCGCGCGTTCGCCGGGCGCGATCTCGAAGCCCGGCCGCTGCGCGCGGGCGCGCGCGGCGAACAGCTCGATCGCCTCGTCGCCGAGCGCGAGCGGCTCGACCATGAAGACCTCTTCGCCCTGCAACTGCAGGCGCTCGCGGCTCGTGACGACGAAACTCGCCTGCGCCGCACGATCGAGCCAGTTTCCGATCGTGGCCGCGGCGTGGTCGGCGACCTGCTCGAAATTGTCGAGGATGACGAGACAGCGTCCGCGCGCCGCGATCGCGTGGCCGAGCTGCGCCACGGCGGCGTCGTCGAGCAGCGGTACGCCCAGCGCGAGCGCGACCGCCAGATGGATGCCTTGCGGCGTGCGCGCCTCGGACAGGTCGCAGAACACCACCCCGCCCGGCCAGTCGCCGAGCCAGGCGCGGGCGTAGCGCGCGACGAGGCGCGTCTTGCCGCTGCCGCCCGGCCCGACGACGGTCAAGAGCCGCGCCCCGGCGTCGAACCGCTGCGCGAGCGCGCGCAATTCGGCCGCCCGGCCGACGAAGGCATCGCGCTCGGCGGCGAGGTTGTGCCGCACGTCGCGCACCGGGCGCCAGAGTTCGCCGTCGCGAACGACGCGATACGCCTTCTCGGCGTCCGGTGGCGGCGCGAACGCGCTCGCCCCGTGCACGCCGAGCTCGAACAGCTCGACCGGCTCGTCGACGCCCTTCAATCGATAGTGGCCGTGGCTCTCGAGTTCGGACCCGTCGGGCAGCCCGGCGCCGGTCAGTGCGGCCTGCGCCGGCGCGCTCAGCAGCGTCTGCCCACCGGCCGCGAGCGCCATCACGCGCGCCGCGAACGGCTTGGCCAGGCCCTCGACCTCGACCGGCTTGGCGCCGCGCGCGACGTCGGCAGGTTGGTTGTGCCGCAGCGTGACCGCCCCGTGGTGGATGCCGACGCGTGCCGCCAGTCCGAGCGCCTGCGTCGCCCGCTGGTAGCCGACGGCGAAGTGCGCAGCGTCGGCGACCGCGTCGAAGGTCAGGAAGAAGCCGTCGGTACGATCGATCTCGCGCCCGCCGTGGCGCGTCAGCAGGTCGCGCGCGGCGCGGTCGTGATTCGCCCACATCTGCGCCGCGTCCGCGTCGCCGATGCGCTGCACGAGCAGCGTGCTGTCGACGAGATCGGTGAAGACGAGCGCGCAAGACGTCATTCGCTTCTTCCACGGCTGCACTGGCGCCCCGTCGTGCGCGCCAGACGGGTTCCCCGATAGTGTAGGGCGCCGTCGCGTGCCGGCCCGGCGCCACCGGATGCACGACGTCGCCGAAAATGGCAGAGTACGCGAAGCGCCCGAGACCGTGCGCCGGCGCCGGGCCCGGGCACGTGGCACGGCGCGCCACGGCAACCTGGACTCCGGCTCATGACCCACACCACGGAGCACGCATGACGCGCAGACGCACGATCATCCAGGGCGCTGCCGGCCTGGCCGGCGGTGCGCTGGCGGGGGTATCGCTGGTCGCGCGCGCGGCCCCGCAGCGCGTGCTGCGCACCTCGTTCCGGGTCGCCGAGACCGGCTTCGATCCGGCGCAGATCTCGGACCTCTATTCGCGCACCGTCGCGGCGGCGATCTTCGATTCGCCGCTCGAATTCGAGTTCCTGGCCCGGCCGTACCGGCTGCGGCCGGCCACGCTCGTCGCGCTGCCCGAGGTATCGGCCGACTACCGCAGCTTCACCTTTCGCGTCCGGCCGGGCATCTTCTTCACCGACGACCCGGCCTTCAAGGGCGCGCGCCGCGAACTGGTCGCCGAGGACTTCGTCTACGCCTTGAAGCGCCACTACGACCCGCGCTGGAAGAGCACCAATGTCTACCGGCTCGAGGCGGCGCGGCTGCTGGGCCTGTCCGAACTGCGCCGCGCGGCGATCGCCGACAAGACGCCATTCGACTACGCGCGCGAGGTCGAGGGCGCGCGCACGCTCGATCGCTATACCTACCGCATCCGGCTCGCCGAATCGTCGCCGCGCTTTCTGCTGCAGATGGCCGACGTCTCGTGGGCGGCGGTCGCGCGCGAGGTGGTCGAGTTCTACGGCGATGCGATCTCCGAGCATCCGGTCGGCACCGGGCCATTTCGGCTCGGCGAATGGCGCCGCGCGTCGCGCATCGTGCTCGAGCGCAATCCCGGCTACCGGCACGAGGTCTACGCCGAGGATCCGCCCGCGGGCGACAAGCTGGCGCGCGCCGCGGCCGACGCCCTCACCGGCCGGCGGCTGCCGATGCTCGACCGCATCGAGATCGCGATCATCGAGGAGAACCAGCCGCGCTGGCTCGCCTTCCTGAACGGCGAGCTCGACCTGCTCGACGAACTGCCGGCCGAATTTGCCGACCTCGCGATCCCCAACAACGTGCTCGCGCCCAACCTTCGCAAGCGCGGCATCCACATGCTGCGCTATGCGCGCTCCGACGTCTCGCTGTCCTACTTCAACATGGAAGATCCGGTCGTCGGCGGCTACACCCCGGACAAGGTTGCGCTGCGGCGCGCGATCAGCCTTGCGACCGACGTCGACAAGGAGATCCGCCTCGTCCGCCACAACCAGGCGATTCCGGGGCAGTCGCACATCGCGCCCGGCGTCTGGGGCTACGACCCGGCGTTCAAGAGCGAGATGAGCGACTTCGACCCGGCGCGAGCGAAGGCGCTGCTCGACCTCTACGGCTATGTCGACAAGAACGGCGACGGCTGGCGCGACCAGCCCGACGGTTCGCCGCTCGTATTGCACTATGCGACGCAGCCCGATCGCGCCTCGCGCAGCCTCGTCGAGCTGTGGCAGAAGAATATGGACGCGATCGGCATCCGCATCGAATTCCGGACCGCCAAGTGGCCCGAGAACCTGAAGGCATCGACCGCAGGCAAGCTGATGATGTGGGGCGTCGGCTGGACCGCCGGCACGCCCGACGCGGAAGATTTCATGGTGCTTGCCTACGGGCCGAACAAGGGCCAGTCGAACAAGGCGCGGTTCGACCTGCCGGCCTACAACGCGGTCTACCAGGCGCAGCGCGTGCTGCCCGACGGCCCCGAGCGGCAGGCTTTGATCACCGAGGCGAAGAAGCTCGTCGTCGCCTACATGCCGTACAAGATCCACGTCCACCGCATCTATACCGACCTCGCGCAGCCGTGGGTGATCGGCTACCACCGCAATACGTTCACCGGGCAGGGCCGGAGCTGGCGCCTGATGGACGTCGATCCGGCGCTGCAGGCGCCGGCCTGATCGGAAAGACGGCCGGGCGAAGCCGCGCCGTCTCGGTGCATGCCGGCGAATCGCGCTGCTCAGGCGCGGCGCCGCACGCGCCAGGCGACGAGCGCGACGCCGACCAGCATCAGCGCATAGGTCTCGGGCTCGGGCACGACGGCCGCGACCATCGCTTCGGCGATCAGCGCATGGCCGGCCGAAGTCGGGTGGATGCCGTCCCAGAAGAAGTAGGTCGACGGGTCGCAGCCATTGACGCCGCCGCAGGCGTCGGTGACGTTGGTAAAGCCGTAGGCGCCTGGATCGGCGGCCCAGGCGGTCGACAGCGCGTAGAAGTCGAATAGCGTCACGCCGGCTTCGCCGTTCATGCGCGCGCCGAGCAGGCTCGACATCGTCTTGCTGACGAGATTGCCGAGCAGGCTGGCAAACGATCCTTCGGCGTTCACCGCCGGCGTGATGCCGAGGTTGGGCACGTCCCAGACGACGATGTGCTCTGCACCCGCGGCCTGCAGCGAATCGACGATGCGGCCGGTGTTGAACGCATACTTCGCCGCCGCGGTGGCGATGATGCTGACCGCGTTGCCCGGATCGGCCGCCACCGCCTCGAGCGCGTCGCGGGCGTCGTTGCCGCCGCCGGCGACGACGTAGAGCGCGCTTGCCGACGCCGTGCCGCCGGTCGAATCGAGATAGCCCTTGGCCTGCGTGCGCAGGCTCGGCGGGAAGCCGCCGACATCGCCGTTCTTGCTCGTGCGCGCGCCGCCGAAGGCATAGTTGCCGCCGCCCGCGAGCGACGGCGCGGCGTACGCGCCGAGGCCGATCGCCGACGCGAAGCTGTAGGCCCAGACATTGCCGTTCGTGTACTGGCCGATGCCCTGCGGCGGGCCATAGGGCTGGGACGGGACGTAGCTGTTGTCGATCGGCTGCGCGCCGTCGGTGCCGATCACGAGAGCGTTGTTGCCCGCATCCGAAAGGCTGTCGCCGAAGATGTAGAGGGCGTCGAACGGGTAGGCCGATGCGGTCGCGGTCAGGCCGGCGAGCGCGGCAGCGACGACGAGTCTGCGTAGTGGGGTCACGTCTGCTCCTGGGTTGCCGGCGCGCGCCGGGTAA
The DNA here is from genome assembly GCA_014879745.1 of Burkholderiaceae bacterium. Lineage (GTDB taxonomy): Bacteria > Pseudomonadota > Gammaproteobacteria > Burkholderiales > Burkholderiaceae_C > CAIKUF01. Next base: position 7,453 of record JACSRM010000316.1, read on the forward strand.
TCGACTCGGGCGCCCCATGGATGCCCGGCAGCCGAAACTAACAGACGAATCGTGTCCGTCAATCAACGAATGGCATGTTGCTGGTGAAAACCCTCCCCCCGAACAGGGGGCGCGCCGAGCCCAGACGGCACAATCGGGCCGTCGTCTGCTCCGCAATCCGTCAATGAACCTGCCCACCCTGCAAACCGATGCGACCTCCAAGATCCATCTGATCGGCGGCGAGAAGGGCGGCGTCGGCAAGTCGATGCTGTCGCGCGTGCTGGCGCAATATTTCATCGACAACGAACTGCCGTTCGTCGGCTTCGACACCGACCGCTCGCACGGCGCGCTGATGCGCTTTTATGCCGACCATGCGTCGGCCGCGCTCGTCGACCGATACGAGGCGCTCGACCAGATCGTCGAGACCGCGCTCGAGCAGCCCGGCCGGCGCGTGCTCGTCGACCTCGCGGCGCAGACGCACGAGCCGCTCGTGAAGTGGATGGACGAATCGGGCGTCCTCGACATGGCCGACCTGTCGGGCATCGCGCTGCATTACTGGCACGTGATGGATTCGGGGCGCGACTCGGTCGACCTGCTCGCGCGGCTGCTCGACCGCTTCGGCCAGCGCGTGCATTACGTCGTCGTCAAGAACCAGTTGCGCGGCGACGACTTCGGCCAGCTCGAGCGCTCCGGTCAGCTCGAGCGCGCGATCGGCCTGGGCGCGAGCGTCATCACGATCCGCCACCTGCACGACCCGGTCGTGCAGAAGATCGACGCCCGCAACGCGAGCTTCTGGGCCGCACGCCACGGCGGCGCGATCGACGGCCCCGGGCTCGGGCTGATGGAGCGCCAGCGGCTGAAGCTCTGGCTGAACCACGCCTACGGCGAGATCGCGCGCATCGGCGCTTGAGACCGCTTACTCGTTGAAGACGACGCCGTCGCGCACGGCGAGCGCACCGGCGCGGGCAAGCTCGGCGACCAGATCGTCGCACCACGCGTCGAGGCTCTGCGCCGGTGCATGCCGGCGGTGCACCCGCTGCATGAGCGGCGCAGCGGCGAACCAGGCCCGCAGCTGCCCGACCGGCTGCTGCCGCTCCTCGAGCAGGTGGTATTTCAGCAGCACCTTGGCCGCGTGGCGGTCGTGGCGCGCCGGGTCGGCGCGAAACGACGCCAGCCGCGACCGCGCGCGCGCGATCGCCGCGCCGACATCGCGAAACGGCGCACCGTGCCCCGGCAGCACCCATTGCACCGGCAACCGCTCGATCAGGTCGAGCACGGCGGCGACGTCGTCGAACCCCGGCACGCCTTCGAGTTCCGGGAAGACGACGCCGAAGCCGTTGCCCCACAGCGCGTCGGCCGAGATCAGCACGCCTTCGCCGGCGTCGAACAGCATCACCGCATGCGGGTCGTGGCCCGGCGCGGCGATCGCCTCCCAGCGCCGGCCGCCG
>JACSRM010000415.1 GCA_014879745.1 Burkholderiaceae bacterium
GCACTTGCGAGTGCAAAACGGCTCGATTCCCGGGAAAGCAACGGCGAGTTGAGAAAGACGGGCTAGCTTGAAGGCATGGCTGCCTTCAGGCAGCACGCCGGCCTGCATCTGCGGCCAGTCCTGCTCGATGGCGACCTTCGCATCGCCGCGCGCGAGCGCCTCCATCTGCTCGCGCTGCGGCTGCGGCAGGCCCTCGGCGAGGCGGAATGCGGTGCGCAACGCGCTCGCCTCGAGGTCGACGTTGAGGCTCGCGGCGCGAAAGTTGTTCCACTCGCTGTCGAGCATGAAGCCGAGAATGACCGCATAGGTCGTGCCGAGCACGCTGAGCGGCCAGCCGATCCGGTCGTTGCCCGAATAGCGCTTCTTGATCGGCCAGGCCCGGTCCAGGCCCACCATGAACCCCATCGAAACCGCCATCACCGCGACGACGACGGCGAGATTCTGGGTCAGGGCCAGCGTGGCGGCGCGGCTCCGGGCGCCCGGCGGGCGCGGGTTGGTCGGGGCCGCATTCTCTCGCGTTCGCGGCGCGCCGGCCGCGCGCGGTTGCGCCGCGGGACGCGCGGTGGATGTCGCCGCGCCGTGTCCAGGGCTACAGCAGCCAGGTCACCGCCGCGAAACCGGTCAGCGTCATCGCCACCGTGTAGGGCAGCGCCATCAGCGTCATGCGCACGTAGGACAGCCGGATCAGCGGCGCCAGCGCCGAGGTCAGCAGAAACAGGAATGCCGCCTGCGCGTTGGGCGTCGAGACGCTGGGCACGTTGGTGCCGGTATTGACCGCCACCGCCAGCACGTCGAACTGCGCGCGGTCGATGCGGCCGCTGGCGAGCGCGTCGCTGACCTCGTTGATGAAGACGGTGGCGATGAAGACGTTCTCGGTCATCGTCGAGAGGATGCCGTTGACGATGTACAGCGCCGGCGGCTGCAGCTCGCGCGGCAGGTCGAGCACCATGCCGAAGACCGGGCGCAGCAGGTGCTGGTCGTGGATCACCGCGACGACGGCAAAGAACACCACCAGCAGCGCGGTGAAGGGCAGCGCCTCCTCGAAGGCGCGGCCGAGGCGGCGCTCGTCGGTGATGCCGAGGAACGAGGTCGCGAGGATGATCACCGAGACGCCGATCAGCCCGACGGCGGTCAGGTGCAGCGCCAGCCCGGCGACCAGGAAGACCAGCACGCCGGCCTGCGTGACGAGCACCGCGGTATCGCGCCGGTTGCGCCGCAGGCTCTCGGCCTGCTCGTAGGCGACAAGCACCGCGCGCACCGATTCGGGCAGTTCGGCGCCGTAGCCGAACAGGCGCAGGCGCTCGAGCAGCACGCAGGTCAGCAGCCCGGCGACGACGACCGGGATCGACACCGGCGCCATGCGGACGAAGAACTCGCGGAAGTCCCAGCCCGCCAGCGAGCCGATCAGCAGATTCTGCGGCTCGCCTACTAGCGTCATCACGCCGCCCAGCGCGGTGGCCACCGCGCCGTGCATCACGAGGCTGCGCAGGAAGGCGCGGAACTGCTCCAGATCCTCGAGGCGCACGAGATCCCACTCGAAGCTGGTGGCCTGCAGGATGGAGTGGAGTTGCTCGGCGTCGGCGTCGGCGGCGGGCGCGGCTGCCTTGGCGGCCGGCGCCGCGGGTTCGTCGTGCTCCATGTGGCGGGCCGACGCCACCCGATGGTAGACGCCGTAGAAGCCCATCGCCACGCTGATGATGATCGCGATGCCGGTCAGCGCATCCAGGAACGCCGACAGCAGCACGGTGACCGAGGTGAACGACAGCATCAGCATCGTCTTCGAGCGGATGCGGATCACGAGCTTGGTCATCATGTACAGCAGCAGGTCCTTCAGGAAGAAGACGCCCGCGACCATGAAGATCAGCAGCAGGATCACGTCGAAGCCGCGCACCACCTCCTGGTAGACCTGATGCGGCGAGGTCATGCCGATCGCCACCGCCTCGATCGCGAGCAGCCCGCCCGGCTGCAGCGGATAGCAGCGCAGCGACATCACCAGCGTGAACAGGAACTGGCACAGCAGCAGCCAGCCGGCGACATAGGGCTGAACCGCGAAGACGAGCGGATTGAGCACCAGGAAGCCGATGATGGTGTGCTTGTACCAGGGCGGCGCGTTGCCCAGGAAATTCTGCAGGAAGGCCTGCGCGAGGTTGGGTTGGCTCATCCGGGTTCTCGGTTCGTGCCGCGCGTCGTTGCTTGTAGGATCGGCCTCGGTGCATCGCCTGTGCTGACCATAGCCGCTTTCGTGCCGAAAATATCGCCGGACTTTCCATGAAGCTGGACCCCATCCTGGCCATCGCCGACCGCGACGACCCGCGCCAGCTTGCGGTGCGCGCCGCGCTCGATCTGCTGCCGGCGACGGGACGCCTGCGCGTCGCCGGCTTCGTGCACGAACCCGCTGCGGACGAGCCGGGCGTGCTGTCGGTGAAGGCGGCCGCCGCGCTGCGGCGCGCGCTGCGCGCCGACAAGCGCGCCTGGCTCGAGCGCCATACGGCCGGCCTGCTGCCGGGCGGCGGCCGCTGCGGCATCGAAGTCGTCTGGACGCCGGATCTGGTGGACTGGGTGGTCGAGGCGGCGACGCGCGACGGCATCGGTCTCGTCGTCAAGTCCGGCCATCGCAGCGAGGGCCTGTTCTACACCCCGACCGACTGGCGGCTGCTGCGCGCTTGCCCGGTGCCGGTGCTGATCGCCGGCCCCCGGCCGCGGGGCAGGACGCACCGCATCCTGGCGACGGTCGACGCCGGCAGCACCGACCCGGTGCAGACGGCGCTGAACCGCAAGGTGCTGGCGGCGGCGGCGGGTCTCGGCGCGGCGCTCGGGGCGCGGGTGCACGCGGCCTACGTCGTCGCGATATCGGCCGTGGCGCGCGATATGGACCTGGTGGACCCGGCGGCGCTGGAGCGCCGCGCGCGCACCCGGCTCGGACCGTCGCTCGCCGCGCTGGCCAGCGAGTACGGCGTGCGCGCCGACGACGTGTTGATCCGCGCCGGCCCGCCGGATCGGGTGCTGCCCGCAATCGCCGCCCGGCTGAAGGCCGATATCGTCGTCATGGGCACCGTGGGCCGAAGCGGCATCGCCGGCAAGCTGCTCGGCAATACCGCCGAGCAGGTCCTGCAGCGTCTGCGCACCAGCCTGCTGGCGGTGCGGCCGGATTGATGGCACGGGCCTGCAGCGTGCGCCGCGCAAGCCGGATCGTGCTCCATCTGGCGGGCGTCGCGACCGCTTCGATGCTGGTGGCATGCGAGCCGGCGCGCGCGCCAACCGCCGCCGGCGCGTCGACACCGGCCGGTGCCGCGCCGGCCGCAGGCGCCTCGACGCCGGCGATCGTGGCCGCGGCTGCCTCGGGCCTGCCCGCGGATCACGCCAGCAGCCGCCGCTACAAGATCGCGATCGATCTGCCGGCGCTGCCCGCGCAACAGCAGCCGCTGGCCGACGCCTTGCGCGCGACCGCCGACGACGCCAAGCGCGAGTTCATGCAGGCGCTGCCCGATCCGCAGCAGCTGCCGCAGTTTGCCGACCGGCAGCTGCAGCTGGCGCTGGACTTCAAGGTCGCGGCCAGCACGTCGGCATTCGTCAGCGTCGTCGAGTCCGGCGCCATGGATACCGGCGGCGCGCACCCGATACCGGTGGCGGCCAGCTTCGTCCTCGACCGCAGGGCGGGGCGCCTCGTGACGCTCGATGATCTGTTCGGCGAGCCCGACGCCGCGCGCAAGGCGCTGGCGAGGTTCGCGCGCGATGTGCTGCTCGAGCGGTTCATGGCCGACGCGCCCAAGCCCGGCGAGGGCACCCCGCAGGCGCTCGAAGAATGGAAGTCCAACATGCTGCAGATGCTCGACGAGGGCAGCAGGCCGACGGCGGACAACTACGCGCAGTTCACGGTTCGCGCCGGCGCCGACGGCAGCGCCGCGAGCCCCGGGCTCACGCTGATCTTCACGCCGTACCAGGTCGCGCCCTATGTGTACGGAACCCAGACCGTCGACGTGCCGGCCCGCGTATTCGCCAGGTTCCTGAAGCCGGGCTACGAAGGCGACTTCGCGCGATAGCCGGGCAAGGCACGCCACGCGCGGCGCCGCCCGGCCACGATCCGGCGCCGCCCATCCGGCCGCGCCCGGTGTGCGCGGCGCAGGCGTCACCGGCCCATGGGTCTGGACGCGCGCGCGGCGGCGTTTCATCATGCTGACCTTCTGCAACTTCGGGAGCCAGAGATGAATCCGACGCCACCCGGCTGGCCGCGCATTTCCTCCAGCCTTCACTACCGCGATCCGGCGCGCATGATCGACTGGCTGTGCACGGCGTTCGGTTTCACGCTGCGGCTGAAGGTCGAGGGCGAGAACGGCGCCATCGAGCACAGCGAACTCTGCTACGGCGCCGACGGCGAGGGGCTCGTCATGGTCGGCCCCGAGCGCGTCGGCGAAAAGCGCTTCGGCTGCGACATGCTGAGCCCGCTGACGGCCGGCGGCAACACCCAGAGCCTGATGCTCTACGTCGACGATGTCGACGCCCATTGCGCGCAGGCGCGCGCCGCCGGTGCGCGCATCGTCGACGAGCCGAGCCTGCACGACTACGGCGCCGAATACTGGGCCGACCGCAGCTACGGCGCGCTCGACCCCGAGGGCCATCTGTGGTGGATCTCGCAGCGCCTGCGCACCGCGCCGGCCCCTGCTGCGCAGACATAGCCTTGCGCTTGCGCCGGCCGGCCGATTCGGCCACGATGGTTGCCACACCAACCCCGGGGAGCCGATCTCATGACGACCAGTGTCAAACAGTTGCTGGAAGCGGCCAACGCCGTCGTGCCGCGCATCACGCCCGCGCAGGCGCAGCAGATGGCGGCCGGGGGCAAGGCGCTGATCGTCGATGTGCGCGATGCCCCCGAACTTCTCGCCACCGGCCGCGTGGCCGGCGCGCTGCATGTCTCGCGGGGCATGCTCGAATTCCGCGCCGATCCGCAATCGCAGTACCACGACGCGAACTTCCGCAAGGACAGGCCGATCGTCCTGTATTGCGCCTCGGGCGGCCGCTCGGCGCTGGCCGGCAAGGCATTGCTCGATCTGGGCTACACCGAGGTCTACAACCTGGGTGCGTTCAACGACTGGCAGGCCGCCGGCGGGGCGGTCGACAAACTGATCGAGCCCGGCATGTGACGGCAGCGGCGCCGCCGGCGCCATGACGGCGCAGGGGCGGGCACGCCGCACGGCTGAGGGTGCGCGGCTAGGCGAGCGTGCGCGTCATGAAGACGCTGTTCGGGTCTTCGGCGTAGCCGTCGAACGGCCCGCAGTGGGCGAAGCCGAACCGCTCGTACAGGCCGCGCGCGGGCGCGAATGGCGGCTCGGCGCCGGTTTCGAGGCTGAGCCGGGTATAGCCGCGGCGCGTCGCCTCGGCGACGATGTGGGCCAGCATCGCGCGGGCGACGCCGCTGCGCCGCGCGGCGGCAGCGGTGCGCATCGATTTGATCTCGCCGTGCAAGGGGTCGATCTGCTTGAGCGCGCCGCAGCCGAGCAGGGCGCCGTCGATCGACCATGCGGTCCAGAAGCTGATCCCGGGGCGGCGCAGTGCGTCGAGGTCGAGCGCATGCACGCTCTCGGGCGGCGAGATGCTGCGCATATGCGCGAGGTGTTCGTCGAGCAGGGCGGCGATTTCCGGGCCGCGCAGGTCGTCGAGGCGGATCTGCAGCGCGGCCGGCACCGTTCCCGCGGCCCGCAGCGCATGCAGGCAGGCATTGCACAGGCAGTGCGATCCGTAGTCGGCGCGCAGGCGGGCCAGCGTGGCGGCGTCGAGCGCGACGCGCGCGCAATCGCAGCTCGCCTCCTGCGCGCCGCAGTGGAATGCCGCGCCGCAGCGCGGGCAGGCGGCATTCGGCGATTCGGCGGCGCGCATCTCAGGCATCGAACAGCGCGCGGTGCTGCTCGCGCAGCACGTTCTTTTGCACTTTGCCCATCGCATTGCGCGGCAGCTCGGCCGCGACGAAGACCCGCTTGGGCACCTTGAAATTCGCGATCTTCGCCTTCAAGGCCTCGATCAGCGGGTCGGCCTCGGGCGTCGCGCCCGGCCGGGCGACGACGACGGCGACGACCGCCTCGCCGAAATCCGGATGCGGCACGCCGATCACCGCGCTTTCGGCGACGCCCGGCATCTCGTTCAGGAAGCCCTCGATCTCGGCCGGGTAGACGTTGTAGCCGCCGCTGATGATGAGATCCTTGCTGCGGCCGACGATCGTCACGTAGCCGTCGGCGTCGACCTGGCCCACATCACCGGTCTTGAACCAGAGGTCGGGCGTGAACTCCTCGGCCGTCTTCTCGGGCCTGCGCCAGTAGCCCTTGAAGACGTTCGGACCCTTGACCTGGATGCCGCCGATCTCGCCGCTGCGCACCGGCCGGCCCTGCTCGTCGCAGACGCGCAGGCCGACGCCGGGCAGCGCAAAGCCGACCGTGCCGCCGCGCCGCTCGCCGTCTTCGGCCGCGCAGGGGTTCGAGGTCAGCATCGAGGTCTCGCTCATGCCGTAGCGCTCGAGGATGGTGTGGCCGCTGCGTTCGCGAAACGCATCGAAGGTCTCGATCAGGAGCGGCGCCGAGCCCGAGATGAAGAGCCGCATGTGGCGGCAGGCGTCGCGTGTGAGCGCCGGCTCGGCGAGCAGCCGCACGTAGAGCGTCGGCACGCCCATGAAGACGGTCGCGTCGGGCAGGCGGGCGATGACGGCGCGGGCGTCGAACTTGGAGAACCAGATCATCTTGCTTGCATTGAGCAGCGCGCCGTGGCTGGCGACGAACAGGCCGTGGACGTGAAAGATCGGCAGCGCGTGGATCAGCACGTCGCCCGGCTGCCAGCGCCAGTACGCCTTCAGCGTCAGCGCGTTGGACAGCAGGTTGGCGTGCGACAGCATCGCGCCCTTGCTGCGGCCGGTCGTGCCCGAGGTGTAGAGGATCGCGGCGAGGTCGTCGCCGCGGCGCACGGCCGGCGCCTGCACGTCGCTCATCTGCGCCGCGCGCTGCAGCAGCGTGCCGCCGCGCTCGTCGTCGAGCGTGAAGACGTTGCGCGTGCCGGCCTTGAATGCGATCCTCGAAATCCAGCCGAAGTTCTTCGGCGCGCAGACGACGACCGCCGGCTCGGCGTCGCCGATGAAATATTCGATCTCAGCCGCCTGGTAGGCGGTATTGAGCGGCAGGTAGACGAGTCCCGCGCGCAGCACGGCCAGATACAGCATCAACGCCTCGACCGATTTCTCGGTCTGCACCGCGACGCGGCTGCCGGCGGGCAGTTCGAGCGAAGCGAGCAGGTTGGCGATCATCGCCGTCGCGCGGTCGAGGTCGCGCCAGGTATAGAAGGCGCTGGCATCGGCCGCCTCGATCGCGGTCGCATCGAGGTCGGCGGGAAAGGCGTCGCGCAGCGCGACGAAGAGGTTTGCGTTGCTGTTCATCGGCGGTCAGCCGCGGTCGAAGCGCGGGGTTCGTTTTTCGAGGAAGGCGGCGATGCCTTCGCGATGTTCGGCGCTGTCGGCATAGGCGAAGTGTGCACGCCGTTCGGCGTCGCTCGGGCCGCCAGCCGCGATCTGGCGCAGCGTGCGCTTGTTGATGCGCGCCGCCTGCGGCGACAGCGCCGCGATGGCCAGTGCGCGCGCCGCGGCGGCCTCGCGCAGCTCCGCATCGGGCACGACGGCGTGCACGAGGCCGCATTGCAGCGCGCGCGCGGTGTCGATCAGCCGCGCCTCGAGCAGCATTTCGCGCAGCAGCGGCGCGGGTGCGACGCGGCACAGCAACTGCAGTTCGCCCGGCGCCATCGGGAAGCCGAGCCTGGCGATCGGGGCGCCGAAGCGCGCGCCGCCGGCCGCGATGCGGATGTCGCAGCAGGCGGCGATTTCGAGTCCGCCGCCGATGCAGGCGCCTTCGATCGCGGCGACGAGCGGGATGTCGCAGCCGAGCAGCGCGCCGAGCGCGGGCGCGACGACATGCTCGTGAAAGTCGTGCAGCCGCGCCTCGTCGAAGCGAAAGCCGGCAAATTCGGCGATATCGCCGCCCGAAGCGAATTGCCCGCCAACGCCGTCGACGATCACGGCGCGCGGCGCATCCGCGGCGGCGAGCGCCTGCAGCCGCTCGAAGATCGCGCGCAACTCGCGCCACATCGCGATGTCGATCGCATTGTGCTTGCTGGGGTTGGCGAGCGTCAGGCGGGCGACGCCCGCGCCGTTCGCGGCGCCCTGCGCTTCATAGCGGATGTGGCCGGGCATGGTCGATCGAAGGCGAGTTGCGGTGCGGCAGGCGAACCCCGCGCGAAGGCCTATTCTTACCGCTTGGCAGCGGCGGGCGCGCGCTTCACCACGCCGCCGAGCAGGGTGCGGATGCACTGCTCGGCGATCTGCTCCGGCGAGTAGCCGCCGTCGGGCCGGTACCAGCGCCCGATCCAGCTCAGCCCGCCCGCGATGACGAAGGCCGTCATCTTCGGGTCGCAGGGCTCGAGCGCGCCTTCCTCGACACCCTGGGCGACGAGGCGGCGAAACTCCATGTCGATCGCCGCCTTGAGCCGGCGCAGCTCGCGCCGGCTGTCCGCCGGCAGTTCCTCGTCGCCGACGCGGATCAGGCACATGCCGAAGTCCATCGTCACGATGCTCGCATAGACCCGCATGCAGGCGATGAGCTGGTCGAGCGCCTTGCCGCCCGCCTTGCGCGAGGCCTCGATCCCCTCCAGGGTCATCGCCAGGCCCTGGTTCACGCAGCCGAGCAGGATCTGGTCCTTGCTCTTGACGTAGTAGTACAGCGTCGGCTTGGTGACGTTCAGGCGCGCCGCGATATCGTCCAGCGAGGTCGCGTGGTAGCCGCGCTGTCTCTTATACACATCTGACGCTGCCGACGACGGA
>JACSRM010000099.1 GCA_014879745.1 Burkholderiaceae bacterium
GCGAAGCGCGCGCTGCAGCTCCCGGTCTCGGCGCCGTTTCATTCGAGCCTGATGAAGCCGGCGGCCGAGCGCCTGAAGGGGCGCCTCATGACGACGCACTTCGCGACGCCGTCGATCGATGTCGTCAATAACGTCGACGTGCGGGTCGAGACCGAGCCGCAGCTGATCCGCGACGCGCTCTACCGCCAGGCCTTCGGCCCGGTGCGCTGGGTCGAGACCGTGCAGTCGATTCGTGCCCGCGGCATCAGCCACATCTTCGAGTGCGGCCCGGGCAAGGCGCTCGCCGGGATGGTCAAGCGCATCGACGCCGAGGCGGTGACCGCGACCGTGCTCGACCCCGAGACGCTGGCCGAGGTCCGGGGGCTGCTCGCGTGAGTGCCGCCGCGGATCAGGCACGCCAGGTCGCGCTCGTGACCGGCGCCTCGCGCGGCATCGGGCAGGCGATCGCGCGCACGCTCGCCGCGGCCGGCATGGTCGTCGTCGGCACCGCGACGACCGATGCCGGCGCCGAGGCGATCGGCAAGGCGCTCGCCGGCTTCGAAGGCTGCCGCGGCATCCGTCTTGACGTAAACGACGGCGCGGCGGTCGAAGCCGCGATCGACGCCATCGTCGCCGCCGACGGCGCGCTGCACGTTCTGGTCAACAATGCCGGCATCACGCGCGATACGCTTGCGATGCGGATGAAGGACGACGCCTGGGATGCGGTGCTCGACACCAACCTGAAGGCCGTGTTTCGCGCCTGCCGGGCCGCGATCCGGCCGATGATGAAGCAGCGCTACGGCCGCATCGTCAATATCACCTCGGTCGTCGGCGCCAGCGGCAACGCCGGCCAGGCCAACTACGCCGCCGCCAAGGCGGGCGTCGCCGGCATGACGCGAGCGCTGGCGCGCGAGCTCGGCAGCCGCAACATCACCGTCAACTGCGTCGCGCCCGGGTTCATCGCGACCGACATGACCGACGTGCTGCCCGAGGCGCAGAAGGCGGCCATGCTGGCGCAGATCCCGCTCGGCCGTCTCGGACAGGCGGACGAGATCGCCGCGGCGGTCGAGTTTCTCGCCTCGCCGCGCGCGGGCTACATCACCGGCACCGAACTGCACGTCAACGGCGGCATGTACATGAACTGACGGGGCTGGCGCCAGCGCGGGCGAGCGCGAGGCAAGCCTTAGAATCTCGGCCTGTTCAAGGCAACACTCCAGGAGGAGACATGAGCGATATAGAAGCACGCGTCAAGAAGATCATCGCCGAGCAGCTCGGCGTCCCCGAATCCGACGTGTCGAACGAGAAGGCCTTTGTCGCCGACCTGGGCGCCGATTCGCTCGATACGGTCGAGCTCGTGATGGCGCTGGAGGATGAATTCGGGATCGAGATTCCCGACGAGGAGGCGGAGAAGATCACGACCGTGCAGCTCGCGATCGACTACGCGGTCAACCATCAGAAGGCCTGACGGCCGCGGCTTCGAAGGCATTTGCGCATGACCCGACGCCGCGTCGTTGTCACGGGCCTGGGCGTCGTCTGCCCGGTCGGCAATACGGTTGCCGAGAGCTGGACCAATCTGCTCGCCGGCCGCTCCGGAATCGGCGAGATCACGAAATTCGACGCCTCGGGCTTTTCCTGCCGCTTCGCCGGCGAGGTCAAGGGCTTCCCGCTGGAGGACTACATCTCCGCGAAGGATGCCCGGCACATGGATACCTTCATCCATTACGGGCTTGCGGCGTCGATCCAGGCGGTGAACGACGCCGGCCTGCCGACCGGCGAAGCCCTGAGCGAAGAGCAGGCCGAACGCATCGGCTGCCTGGTCGGCTCCGGCATCGGCGGGCTGCCGCTGATCGAGCATACGCACGCCGAGCTCGTCGCGCGCGGTCCGCGCCGCGTCTCGCCGTTCTTCGTGCCGGCGTCGATCGTCAATATGATCGCCGGCCACCTCTCGATCCGGTTCGGTTTTCAGGGACCGAACCTGGCGGTCGCGACGGCCTGCACGACCGGGCTGCACGCGATCGGCCTCGCCGCGCGGCTGATCCAGGATGGCGACGCCGACGCGATGGTTGCCGGCGGAGCCGAGGCGACCGTCTCGCCGCTGGGCGTCGGCGGCTTTGCCGCGGCGCGCGCGCTTTCGCAGCGCAACGACGACCCGCAGGCGGCGTCGCGCCCGTGGGACAAGGACCGCGACGGCTTCGTGCTGGGCGAAGGCGCCGGCGCGATGGTGCTCGAGGAATACGAACACGCGCGGCGGCGTGGTGCAAGGATCTACTGCGAACTGATCGGCTTCGGGATGGGCGCGGATGCGTACCACGTCACCGCGCCGAATGTGGACGGCCCCAAGCGCGCGATGCGCGCCGCACTGCGCAGCGCCGGCATCAACGCCGACGCGGTGCACTACCTCAACGCGCACGGCACCTCGACGCCGATCGGCGACGTGAACGAGACGAATGCGATCAAGCTCACGTTCGGCGACCATGCGAAAAAGCTGGTCGTCAATTCGACCAAGTCGATGACGGGGCACCTGCTCGGCGGGGCGGGTGGCATCGAATCGGTTTTCACCGCGCTCGCGCTGCACCACCAGGTCTCGCCGCCGACGATCAACATCTTCGACCAGGATCCGGAGTGCGACCTGGACTACTGCGCCAATACCGCGCGCGAGATGAAGATCGAGGTCGCGATGAAGAACAACTTCGGCTTCGGCGGCACCAACGGCACGCTCGTCTTCCGACGTGCCTGAAGCGCCGGTTGCGGCGCGATCCGGATAGAGCGCTCGTGCCGATATGCGCACCGCACTGCAGCTCGAAGTCGGCGTAGTGCGTTTCGGCGTCTTGCGATCGGCGACGCTCGCGCTGGCGGCAACCGTCTGGGCCGTGCTCGCCGCATGGTGGTGGGTGCATCCGGCGCCCGCGCCGGCCTGGGTCGACGCGGTGGCCGCGCTTGGCATGCTCGGCGCCGCCGCCGCGGTGCTGCCATGGCGATCGGCGCGCCCGTTCGTGCTGCGCCGCGACGCCCATCAGTGGCAGCTCTCCTTCATGGACGGCGCGCGGACGGCGCCGGCGGCGGGTCAACTGCACGTCGCGCTCGACCTCGGCGCTTGGCTGCTGTTGCGTTTCATTCCCGATGCCGCGGAGCGTGGCGCAAGCTGGCTCGCGGTGCAGCGGCGCGGGCTCGAGCCGCAATGGCACGCATTGCGCTGCGCGATCTACGCGCCGCCGCCGAAGCCGCCGCAAGCGGGCGCGACGGTCGATGGCTGACAAGCCCGAACGCGCCAACGTCGATGTCGATGCGCCGCTCGTCGAACGCGTCAAGCGCGGCGACCAGCGCGCCTTCGAGATGCTCGTCGTCAAATATCAGCGTCGCGTCGAGCGCCTGATCGGGCGCATGGTGCGCGACGCAGACCTGGTTCCCGATATTGCCCAGGAGTCGTTCATCCGCGCCTATCGGGCATTGCCGAATTTCCGCGGCGACAGCGCCTTCTATACCTGGCTGTACCGGATCGCGGTCAATACGGCGAAGAAGGCGCTGATGGAACTCAAGCGCGATCCGCTGGTCACTCAGGCAGCATTGGCGTCGCGCGAGGAGGAGGATGAAACTTCGCGCGTCGAGAACGAACTAAGCGACGGCGAGACGCCCGAGTCGCTGATGGCGAGCAAGCAGATCGCGCAAGAGGTGAATGCCGCCGTCGAGGCGCTGTCCGAGGATCTGCGGCAGGCCATCACGCTGCGCGAGATCGAGGGTTTGAGCTACGAGGACATTGCAGAGGTCATGAACTGTCCGATCGGCACCGTCCGCTCCCGCATCTTCCGCGCCCGCGAGGCGATCGCCACGCGCCTGCGGCCGTTGCTGGATACGCGGCCGGGCGACCGGTGGTGAACGAACCGGCGGACGGCAGCATCGGGCGGCAATTCGGTGGGAGGCGAAGCATGCAACAAGAAGACAAGGCAGGCATCCAGCAACGGCTTTCGGCACTCGTCGACGGCGAACTCGAGACCGAATCGGTGCCCGCGGCGTGCGCGGACTGGCATGCGGATGACCAGGCGCGGATGCACTGGCACGCCTACCACCTGATCGGCGACGTGCTGCGCTCGGACGCCCTCGCCTCGGACGCCCGGCACGACGAGCGATTTCTGCACCGTCTGCGCGAGCGTCTGGCGGCCGAACCGGCCGTGCTGGCGCCGCAGCCTCTGCCCTCGGTCGCTCCCGCGGCGGCCAGGGCGTCCGCACGCTGGAAGTGGCTCGCACCGGCTGCCGTTGCCGCCGGCTTCGTGGCGGTTGCGAGCGTGCTCGTCGTGACGCGCGGCACACTGCCCGCATCCGGTGGCGAGGGCGCGGTGCTGGCCAGTGCGACCGCGCCCGGCCGTGCGGTGATGGCGACCGCGGCGCCGGTGCGGGTCGCCGCCCCGGCCGTCGCCGGCGAGGGCCTGGTCGCACCGCAGGCGGTTGTCGACCGCCAGTTCGTGCGCGACGCCAGGCTCGACCGCTATCTTGCCGCGCACATGGAGTTCGGTGGCAGTTCGGCGCTGGGTGCGCCGTCGGGCTTCCTGCGCGCGGCGACCGCGCGGAGCTCGGATCGCTGATGCGTCTCGTGCTGGGTCGATTGTTCGTTGCGCTGGCCTGCGCGGCGAGCCACTTCGTCGCGCTGGCGGATAGCGCAGCGAGCGCGCCGGCGAATGCACAGGAAGTTCGCGCCTGGCTGACGCGCATCCACAAGGCGGCCGGCACGCGCAATTTCCAGGGCACCTTCGTCGTCAGCGCCGGCGGCGCGATGTCGAGCTCGCGAATCGCGCACTACTGCCTCGGCGCCGATCAGTACGAGCGCGTCGAGGCGCTGGACGGCCGTGCCCGCAACGTATACCGGCACAACCAGATCGTCCACACGCTGTGGCCGCAGACCCGTGTCGCGTTGATCGAGCAACGCGACATGCAGGCGCGATTCCCGGCGCTGCTGCTGGCCGGCGGCGACCACATCGCCGAGCACTACAACGTGCGCGCCCAGGGCGTGCAGCGCGTCGCCGACCGGGAAGCGAATGTGCTGCTCATCAGCCCGAAGGACGACCGTCGCTATTCCTACCGGCTCTGGGCCGATCAGGCCAGCGGCCTGCTGCTGCGCGCCGAGGTGCTCGATGCGCGCGGTGTGGTCCTCGAGTCGGCCGCATTCTCGCAGCTCGAGATCGGCGTCAAGCCGCATCCTGAAACCGTGCTCAAGCCGATGAACAAGCTGGCCGGCTATCGCGTCGTGCAGCAGCGCCTCACGCCGGTCAGCCTCGAGTCCGAAGGATGGGCGATGCGCGAGCAGATTCCGGGCTTCTCGCAGGTGGGCTGCGTCAAGCGTCCCCTGAGCGCGCCCCAGGACGGAGCGAACGATGTCGCGCCGAAGGTCCTGCAGGCCGTCTACTCCGACGGCTTGGCGAGCGTCTCGCTCTTCATCGAGCCTTATGATCCCGTGCGGCACGGCGGCGAGAAGCAGGCGTCGATCGGCGCGACACAGATGTTGGCCCATCGCGACGGCGACTGGTGGGTGACGGTGGTCGGCGACGTGCCGGCCGCGACCTTGCGCCAGTTCGCCGCGGCGCTGGTGCGCAAGAAGTAGAGTGCCGCCCGTGAGGGCCACCGCCGTCGCGATGCGCGGCGCATATTGCATGGCGCGATCAAAGCGCGGCTTGCCGGCGGCGGGCGACGTGGCTTCGTCTTCTTCCCATTTGCAGAGGGTCCCCTTGATGTACCTTCATGATTCCGCCCGAAACCGCGCCGCGCAACGGCGTTCGCTGCTGGCCGCGTTCGTCCTGGCGGCGGCTGCCGTGTGCGGCTTCGCGCCGAGCGCCGCCGCGGCGCAGCCCGCGCCCGACTTCGTCGAACTGGTCGAGAAGGTCGCACCGGCGGTCGTCAACATCCGTACCACCGAGCGGATCGACCCGGGTGCGCGATCGCCGTTTCGCCGCCGTGCGCCGTCGGGTCAGGAGGACGAAGCGCCGCGCGGCGAGGGCTCGGGCTTCCTCGTCAGCGCCGACGGCTACGTCGTCACCAATGCGCATGTCGTCGACGGCGCGTCCGAAGTGCTGGTCACGCTGCCCGACAAGCGCGAGTTCAAGGCGAAGATCGTCGGCTCCGATGTGCGCACCGATCTCGCCCTCGTAAAGATCGAGGCAAGCGGCCTGCCCTCGGTGCGCATCGGCGATGTGAGCCGCCTGCGCGTCGGCGAATGGGTGCTCGCGATCGGCTCGCCGTTCGGCCTCGACAGCACCGTCACGGCCGGCATCGTCAGCGCCAAGCATCGCGAGACGGGCTCGGATATCGCCTTCTTGCAGACCGATGTGGCGGTCAATCCGGGCAACTCGGGCGGGCCGCTGATCAATACGCGCGGCGAGGTGGTGGGTGTCAATTCGCAGATCCTGAGCCCGATCGGCAGCTATATCGGCATCTCGTTTGCCATTCCGATCGACGAGGCGATGCGCGTCGTCGATCAGCTCAAGAGCGGCGGGCGCGTCGTGCGCGGCTACCTCGGTGTCCAGCCGACCGACGTGCCGCGCGAACTCGCCGAAGAGTACGGGCTCACGACCGGCAAGAACCGGTCTCGGGGCGCATTCGTTCGACTCGTCGTTCCCGGCGCGCCCGGCGACAAGGCCGGCATCCAGCCCGGCGACGTGATCGTCGCGGTCGATGGCCGGCAGGTCGAAAGCGCAGCCGATCTGCGGCGCACGCTCGGCGCCATGAAGCCCGGCAGCGCGGTCAACCTTCAGATCAATCGCCGCGGCAAGGGCATGGACTTCAAGGTCGTACTGTCGGAGGCCGAACCGCAGACAGCGCAGGCCGAGCCGTCCCCCGCCGCGCCGGATCAGCGCACGTCGAGCGCCGCCAAGACCTGGGGGCTGTCGATGGCAGACCTCAGCGACGCCGAGCGCCGCACCTTGCGCGGCGCCGCCGGCGTGAAGGTCGTGGCGGTATCCGGCGGTGCGGAGGCGGTGGGCATGCGCGCCGGCGACGTGATCCTTGCCGTCGGCACGACCGACGTCTCCGACTTGAAACAGTTCGATGCGGTGATCGCCAAGGCCGACAAGACGCGCCCGCTGCCGGTCACCGTGCTGCGCGGCAACTGGGCCCAATTCCTTCGCATCCCGATTGTCAAGTAGGGCGAGTCGTGGTTTTGTGATGCGAAATTCTGGATCCTGATCCGGCGCCCTTTGGCTTCGAAATCAGAGGTCGAATCGGGCGCGAAGATGTCAGTGCTTGCAAACATCATCGTCGCCAGCTTCGATTGGGGAGGCAATTGCATATAATTCGAGGCGCTTCGAGCCCGTTTCCTCGCGCTGTGGTCAATGAGCGAGACGATCTGCAACCGTGGTCCGAGGCTTGGTGACGACTTGTTGATATCTTGTGGACAAAAGTTCCTGTTGGCACTGTGCAACGGCGTGAAATCAAGCAACGGCGCGGTTTCCAGCCGGGTGGATTTGGCTACAATGAAAGCCCAACAAGCAGTTGCCAAACATTTTGTTGGAAGGCGCGTCACTCGTTCGACGTGCCTTTTTTTTGTCTCCGGCCGCGTGGCTAGCGCCACGCTTAACTTCGCTGCGCGAAGTTAGCCTGCGACGCAACGGCTTCGCCGTTGTGACTTCCGCCTGTGGCTCCGATCAAGCGCATGGATCACATCCGCAATTTCTCCATCATTGCCCACATCGACCATGGCAAGTCGACGCTCGCGGATCGCTTGATTCATCGCTGCGGCGGCCTTTCCGCGCGCGAGATGGAGGCGCAGGTGCTCGACTCGATGGAGATCGAGCGCGAGCGCGGCATCACGATCAAGGCGCAGACGGCGTCGCTCGAGTACACCGCGCGCGACGGCCGCACGTATCAGCTGAACCTGATCGACACGCCGGGGCATGTCGACTTCTCGTACGAGGTCAGCCGCTCGCTTTCGGCTTGCGAGGGCGCGTTGCTCGTCGTCGATGCGAGCCAGGGCGTCGAGGCGCAGACGGTCGCGAACTGCTACACCGCGATCGAACTCGGCGTCGAGGTCGTGCCGGTCCTCAACAAGATGGACCTGCCGCAGGCCGACCCGGAGAACGCCAAGGCGGAGATCGAGGACGTGATCGGCATCGACGCCGACAACGCGATCGCCTGCAGCGCGAAGACCGGTGAGGGCATCGACGACATCCTCGAGGCAGTGATCCACCGCATGCCGCCGCCGCGCGGCAGGCTCGACGCGCCGCTCAGGGCCATGATCATCGACTCCTGGTTCGACAACTACGTCGGCGTCGTGATGCTGGTGCGCATCGTCGACGGCAGCCTCGCGAAGAACGAGCGCTTCCGGATGATGGCGAGCAACGCCGTCTACGCCGCCGATACGCTGGGCGTCTTCACGCCGAAGTCGGTCGAGCGCGAGCGGCTCGCCGCAGGCGAGGTCGGCTTCATCGTCGCCGGCATCCGCGAGCTGCAGGCGGCCAAGGTAGGCGACACGATCACGGTCGAGAAGAAGCTGCCGAACAACCTCGGACCGGCGGCCGAGGCGCTGCCCGGCTTCAAGGAGATCCAGCCGCAGGTCTTCGCCGGCCTGTACCCGACCGAGGCGAGCGAGTACGACCAGCTGCGCGACGCGCTCGAAAAGCTGAAGCTCAACGACAGCTCGCTGCGCTACGAGCCCGAGGTGAGCCAGGCGCTCGGCTTCGGCTTTCGCTGCGGCTTCCTCGGCCTGCTGCACATGGAGATCGTGCAGGAGCGGCTCGAGCGCGAGTTCGACCAGGACCTGATCACGAC
>JACSRM010000471.1 GCA_014879745.1 Burkholderiaceae bacterium
GAATTCGATGTCGCCGAGACAGCGTCGATCATGGGCTGCTCCGAAGGAAGCGTGAAGACGCATTGCTTCAGGGCGGTGCAGGCATTGGCGATCGCTCTCAAGACCAAGGGCATCGTGCCGTAAACGTTGCGATCCGATCCACAATCCGCCATGCCAGCCCGCGCACCCGAAACCGAAGCCCTGCAGTCGCGCTATGCTATGCGCATTGCTGCGCGCTTGTCGGATCAGTCCGATCGCCTGGCCCCCGACATCGGCGAGCGGCTGCGCTTTGCGCGCCAGCGGGCGATCGACCACGCGCGCGCGATGCGCACGATGCGGGCGCCAGCCCAGCCCGGCGCGGGCGTCGTCCCGGCGGGCGCCGCGACGCTCGCGTTCGGCGGCGAGCCGCGCGAATCGTCGCCCTGGCGGATCGGGCTGCTCTCGCTGTTGCCGCTGCTCGCACTGGTTGCCGGCCTGATGCTGATCCATTCCGAAAGCACCCGGCGCCAGGTCACGGCCGCATTCGAGGTCGACACCGCCCTGTTGCTCGATACGCTGCCGCCCTCGGCGTATGGTGATGCCGGGTTCATCGAATTCCTAGAGCATCACGGTGACTGACCGCGTGCGCTCGATATCGCGGCGCACGGCTGGCATCCACCGGATGCTGCTGCTGGCGTGCCTGCCCTGCGTGGCAGCCCTGCCTGCGCTCGCAGCGCAGGCGCAGCCCAAGCCGGCGCCGGCCGCATCGGCGGCTGCCGTCAAGCCGCGCGCCGGGGCCGAGCCCGGCGGCGGGCCGGCATGGCGGGACCTGCGGCCATCCGAGCAGGCCGCGTTGAAGCCGCTGCAAGGCGAATGGGCCTCGATCGACGAACTCGGCAAGCGCAAGTGGCTTCGGATCGCGGAGCGCTACCCGGCGATGAACGCCGACGATAAGGTCCGGTTGCAGGCCCGAATGACCGAATGGGCGCGCTTGACGCCACAGGAACGCGGCAAGGTGCGGCTCCAGTTTCTCGAGGCAACGAAGATGCCCGCAAGTTCGCGGCAGGCGAACTGGGAGGCCTATCAGGCGCTCAGCCCGGACGAGCGCAAGGCGCTTGCGGCGCGCGGCGCAAAGTCGCAGCGCAACGCAATCAAGGCGCCGCAAGCCGCCGCCGAAGGCGACGCGGCAAAACGCAACCCGCCGCGCAACGCAGGCGCACCAAGCGCGGCAGCGGCTGCGCCAAGCGTCAAGCCGGCCCGGCCTGCGACGCCCAGCGTCGTGCAGGGGGCGCCCGGGGCGACGACGAACCTGATCACGAAGCAGCAAGCGCCGGCACCGCATCCGGCGGCCGCCAGCGCGAAGATCGCGGTATCGCCCGACGTGGTCGACAAATCGACGCTGCTGCCGCGCACCGGTCCGCAAAGCCCGCGCGACCGGCCAACAACGGCAGCGGCGACGGCCGCGACGCGGCCGTGAGCGGCGCCCTTTCGCAGACCGGCCCGGCCCTGGCCGGCGATTCGCCGCCATCGGCGAGCCTCGGCCGTCGCATGAGCTGCTTCGTCTACGAGGGGGTGCTGCTGTTCGGCGTGCTGATGGCGGCCGGGCTGCTCTACGGCACCGTCACCGGCCAGCGCAATGCGATGGTCGGCCGCCACGGCCTGCAGGCCTTCCTGTTCGTCGTCCTCGGCGTGTATTTCAGCTGGTTCTGGACCCATGGCGGGCAGACGCTGGCGATGAAGACCTGGCGCATCCGGCTGCTGCGTGTGGACGGCACGCCGCTTTCGATGCCGCGCGCCTGGGTGCGCTACCTGCTTTGCTGGCTGTGGTTCGCGCCCGCTCTGCTGTGGCTCTGGCTGGAAGGCGCCGACAGCCTGGCGCCCGATCTCGCGACGCTCGCCGCCGGGGTGCTGATCTACGCCGCGCTGGCCCGCGTGCTGCCTGGCCGGCAGTTCTGGCACGACGTCGCTTGCGGCACGCGGCTCGTCGATGTGCGCGCCGCGCAGACCGCCGTAAACGATGGTTGACATGCGACCGGGCGCGAAGCTGTCGATCTGCATCTATTGCGGCTCGCGCAGCGGCGACGACCCCGCCTTCGCCGATGCGGCGCGCGCCGTCGGGCGCGCGATCGGCGAGCGCGGCTGGCGCCTCGTCTACGGCGGCGGGCGCGTCGGGCTGATGGGCGAGGTGGCCGACGCCGCGCTCGCCGCGGGTGCCACGGTGATCGGCGTGATTCCGCGCGCGCTGATGGCGCGCGAGCACGGCCACCGCGGCCTGGACGAACTGATCGTGGTCGACACGATGCACGAACGCAAGCGGCTGATGGCCGAACACAGCGACGCCTTCATCGCGCTGCCGGGCGGCATCGGCACCTTCGAGGAATTGTTCGAGGCCTGGACCTGGCTGCAGCTCGGCTACCACGCCAAGCCGGTCGGGCTGCTCAATGTCGCGGGCTACTACGACGGCTTGCTGTCGTTTCTGGAGCAGGCGGTTGGGCGCGGCTTCTTGTCGCAGGCACAGCGCGAACTGCTGGGCGTCGGCACCGAAGCTGCCGCGCTACTGGACCGGCTCGCCGCAGCCGCAAGCCGGTCGGCGTCCGGCGGCGACTACCGGGAAATCTGAGCGGCCAAGTCGCGCCCGATACGAAAACCGCCGTCGGCTCTATCGCAATTCAGCTATCCATGCCGCCGAAGGGCCACCTGCGAGGCATGAACCAAGTCTTCCCAAGCGACCGCCGCGGATCCGGCTTTAGCTCCGGCATCACATCGCTGACGCGATATGAGCCTGCGCTGAAGTGCAAGCACTTTGCCGGGCCGCTGGCGGTGCCCCCTCGAGGGGGCGCGCGAAGCGCGTAGGGGGTGGTCCGGCTCAGACCGCATCCTCGTTCGTCTCGCCGGTGCGGATGCGAACGACCTCCTCGACCGCGCTGACGAAGATCTTGCCGTCGCCGATCTTGCCGGTCTTGGCCGCCTTCACGATCGCCTCGATGCAGCGCTCGACATCGTCGTCCTTGACGACGACCTCGATCTTCACCTTCGGCAGGAAGTCGACCACATACTCGGCGCCGCGGTACAGCTCGGTGTGGCCCTTCTGGCGGCCGAAGCCCTTGACCTCGGTCACCGTGAGCCCGGTCACGCCGACCGTGGCGAGCCCTTCGCGGACCTCCTCGAGCTTGAACGGTTTGACGATGGCGGTGATCTGCTTCATGCAATGCTCCGGCGAATGACAATGCCGAAGCTTAGCGTATGCCTGCCAGCACCCCGCAATCCGCCCGCCCGCAGGCGCTGCATCAGGCCCGGTATTTCGACGTGATCGGGTAGCGCCAGTCCTTGCCGAACGAGCGATGCGTGATGCGGATGCCGACCGGCGCCTGGCGCCGCTTGTACTCGTTGATCTTGATGAGCCGCGTCACCTGCTCGACGACGGCCGGCGCGAAGCCGGCGGCGACGATCTCGGCGCTGCTCTGGTCTTCTTCCATGTAGCGGCGCAGGATATCGTCGAGCACGTCGTACGGCGGCAGGCTGTCCTGGTCGGTCTGATCCGGGCGCAGCTCGGCCGACGGCGGGCGCGTGATGATGCGCTCGGGGATCACCTCGCGCCCCTGCGCGTTGCGCCAGCGCGCGAGGCGGTAGACGAGCGTCTTCGTCACGTCCTTGATGACGGCAAAGCCCCCCGCCATGTCGCCGTACAGCGTGCAGTAGCCGGTCGCCATCTCGCTCTTGTTGCCGGTCGTCAGCACGATCGCGCCGAACTTGTTCGACAGCGCCATCAGCAGCGTGCCGCGGATGCGGGCCTGGATATTCTCTTCCGTCGCATCTTCGGCAAGGCCGGCAAATTCGGCGGCGAGGCTGGCGCGAAACGCATCGAACATCGGCGCGATCGTGATCTCGTCGTAGCGCACGCCGAGCCGGTCTGCCATCTCGCGCGCGTCGAGCCACGAGATATCGGCGGTGTACGGCGACGGCATCATCACGCAGCGCACCTTGTCGGCACCGAGCGCATCGACCGCGATCGCAAGCACGAGGGCCGAATCGATGCCGCCCGACAAGCCGATGATGACGCCCGGAAAGCCGTTCTTGCCGATATAGTCGCGCACGCCGGCAACGAGCGCGGACCAGGCCTGCTGCTCGATGCCGGGCACGTCGATGACGTCGCCCGAGACACCTCCATCGGACGCGAGTTCGACGAGACACAGCGCCGCGTCGAACATCGGTGCGCGCGCCGCGACGCGGCCCTGCGCATCGAGCGCGAACGATGCGCCGTCGAACACCACCTCGTCCTGTCCGCCGACCAGATGGCAATACAGCAGCGGCATGCCGACGGCGCGCGCGCGCTCGGCCATGCGCTCCTCGCGCTCGGCGATCTTCGCGAGGTGAAACGGCGACGCGTTGATCACGCACAGCACCTCGGCGCCGGCCGCTTTCGCGGCAAGCGCCGGCTCGTCGAACCAGGCGTCCTCGCAGATCGCAAGTCCGAAGCGCCAGCCGCCGACCTCGAAAACGACGGCCGCCTGCCCGGCGTCGCGGCCGGAGGCGAAATAGCGCCGCTCGTCGAAGACCTGGTAGTTCGGCAGTTCGCGCTTGCAGTAGGTCGCGACGATCCGCCCCCCTGCCAGCACCGAGGCCGCATTGAAGCGTTGCGGCACGGCATACGAGGGCGACCTAAGATCGCCCCGCGCGCCGAACTGGTGCGGATGCCCGACCACCACATGCAGACCGTCGCAATCGGACAACTCGGCCGCAAGCTGCTCGATCTGCCGCGCGCAGGCCTGCATGAAGCTGTCGCGCAGCAGCAGGTCTTCGGGCGGGTAGCCGCACAGCGCGAGTTCAGGCGTCAGCACGAGCCGCGCCCCTTGTGCGTAGGCGCGGCGCGCCGCGTCCGCGATCCGCTGCGCATTGCCGGCGAGGTCGCCGACCGTCGCGTTGATCTGCGCCAGCGCCACCTTGACCGCGATTCGCTTTGACATATGAGTGCCGCAGGGGACGCCGTGAGTTCGAGCGACTATGTTATCCGGCTCGTCGAGGATCCCGCCGCACTCGACGCGGCGCAGTGGAATGCCTTGCTCGCACGCTCGGCGTCGCCGACGCCCTTCATGCGCCACGAGTATCTCGAAGCGCTGCACGCGTCGGGCAGCGCGACGCGCGAGACGGGCTGGACGCCGTGCTTCGTCGGCGTGTTCGCGCGCGATGCGCTCGTCGCCGCCTGCCCGCTCTATTTCAAGGATCACTCGTACGGCGAATATGTCTTCGACTGGGCCTGGGCCGACGCCTACCGCCGCCACGGCCTCGCCTACTACCCGAAGCTGCTGTGCGCGGTCCCGTTCACGCCCGTTCCCGGCGCGCGGCTGCTGGTGCGCGATGCATCGCTGCGCCCTGTGCTTCTCGCCGCGATCGAGCGCCTGGCGCGCGATGCCGGCGCCTCGTCGATCCACCTGCTGTTTCTCGACGGGGCGGAGCAACGCGCCGCGCGCGATGCCGGCTGGATGCTGCGCGGCACGGTGCAGTTTCACTGGACGAATCGCGAGCCCGAGCCGTATGCGGATTTCGACGACTTCCTCGCCGGCATGCAGCACGACAAGCGCAAGAAGATCCGGCAGGAGCGGCGCAAGGTGGCCGCCGCCGGTGTCGAATTCGCGCACCGCAGCGGGTGCGCGATCTCGACCGACGACTGGGACTTCTTCTACCGCTGCTACACGCGCACCTATCGCGCGCACCGATCGACGCCCTACCTGACGCGCGACTTCTTCGCCCGCATCGCCGCGTCGCAGCCCGAGCACTGGCTGCTTTTCATCGCATCGCGCGGCGGGCAGCGCATCGCGGCTTCGCTGATCGGCATCGATCCCGAGCGCCGCCATGCCTTCGGCCGCTACTGGGGCGCAACCGAGGCGCTCGACTGCCTGCACTTCGAGGCCTGCTACTACCAGCCGCTCACCTGGTGCATCGCGAACCGCTACCGGCGCTTCGAGGGCGGCGCGCAAGGCGAGCACAAGATGGCGCGCGGCCTGCTGCCGGTGGCCGCTGCGTCGGCACACTGGCTCGCCCATCCACGCTTCGCGCAGGCGGTGGCCGAATACCTGCAGCGCGAGGGCGAGGCGGTCGCCGGCTACATCGACGAACTCGACGAGCGCGCGCCGTTCAAGGCTGCCGCGCCCCACTGAACCGAGGCGCAGTGCAACCTCGCATCAGCCATCCGTAGCGGCAAAGCGCCACCCGCAACGCACGAACTGAATCTACCCAAGCGACCGCCGCGGATCCGGCTTTAGCTCCGGCATCACATCGCTCGCGCGATATGAGCCTACGCTGAAGCGCAAGCGCTTTGCCGGGCCGCTGGCGGGCCTTGCTGGCCGCGCCGGGCGAGGATGCCCGGCTCCTCGCCAGGCACGAAAGGTCCACTGGACCTTTCGTGTCCGGGCTCGGCCCCCTCGAGGGGGCGCGCGAAGCGCGTAGGGGGTGGGCCACATCAGGAGCCGGCGACCTTCATGCGCTCGATCAGCACCGACCCGATCGTCTTCGTTCCCATCGTATAGGCGTCGGCGCCGACCGCGGCGATCGCCTGGAACATGTCGCGCAGGTTGCCGGCGATCGTGATCTCGTGCACCGGATAGGCGATGCGCCCGCCCTCGACCCAGAAGCCCGCCGCACCGCGCGAATAGTCGCCGGTGACGTAGTTGATGCCCTGGCCCATCAGCTCGATCACGAACAGGCCGCGGCCGAGCTTGGCAAGCATCGCGTCGAGGTCGTCGCCGGGGCGCGTAAGCCGGCTCGTGAGCTTCAAGTTCTGCGAGCCGCCGGCGCTGCCGGTCGTGTGCAGGCCGAGCTTGCGCGCCGAGTAGGTCGTGAGGAAATAGCCCTGCACGACGCCTGCGCTGACGACGTCGCGGGCGTGCGTCGCGACGCCTTCGTCGTCGAATGGCGCGCTCGCCTTCGCGCGCGGGATGTGCGGGTCTTCGGCGATATCGATGTGCGCCGGCAGCACCTGCTGGCCGAGGCTGTCGAGCAGGAAGCTCGACTTGCGATAGAGCGCGCCGCCGCTCGTCGCCTGCACGTAGGCGCCGAGCAGCCCCGACGCGAGCGACGACTCGAACAGCACCGGCACCTCGCAGGTCGCGATCTTGCGCGAGCGCAGGCGCGACAGCGCGCGTTCGGCGGCGTAGCGGCCGATCGCCTCGGGCGCCGCGAGATCCTCGGGCGCGCGCATCGAGCTGTACCAGGCGTCGCGCTGCATATCGTCGCCGCCCTTGCCCGGCAGTTTTGCGATCGGCGCGACCGACAGCGAATGACGCGAACTCGCATAGCCGCCACGAAAGCCGCGCGAGTTGCCGGCGAAGAAGTGCGACTGCTGCGCCGAGACGCCCGCGCCCTCCGAATTGGTGATGTGCGGGTCGGTCGCGTACGCCGCGCCCTCGCAGCGGCGGGCGATTTCGGCGGCCTGTTCGGCGTCGATCAGCCAGGGATGAAAAAGGTCGAGGTCGCGCGTCGCCGCGGCGCCCATCGCCAGATCGGCCGCATCCGGCAGCCCGGCCGCAGGGTCCTCGGCGGTGAAGCGCGCGATATCCCAGGCCGCGCGCACCGTCTGCTCGAGCGCGGCACGCGAAAAATCCGACGTGCTTGCGTTGCCGCGGCGCTGACCGGCATAGACGGTGACGCCGATCGACTTGTCGCGGTTGCGCTCGACATTCTCGATCTCGCCCTTGCGCACCGATACCGACAAACCCGCGCCTTCCGAGACCTCGACCCCGGCGTCGCTCGCGCCGAGCCCGCGCGCAAGCGCCAGCGCGTCCTCGACGAGTTGCTCGAAGGTCGCGCGCGAATACGAGAAACCGTGCGGCGCGCCGCGCGCGGCTTTGGACGATGAGATTTGCATGTAGGCGCTGTGTGATGCGAGGCGGGCGATCGCTATCATAGCCACGCGCCCGCCCCGACCTCGACCATGAACGCGCCGCGATCCGACGAACCAGACCCTGCGGCCGCCGTGGCGCAGGCGCCGCAGCGCCCGAGCAAGACGCAGCTGAAGAAGGCGATGCACGAATTGCAGGCCCTCGGCGAGGCGCTCGTCGCGCTGCCCGCCGACCGGATCGCCGCGCTGCCGCTTTCCGAGACGCTGCACGCCGCGATCGACGAGCTGCGGCGCACCCGCTCGCACGAAGGGCGGCGCCGCCAGATGCAGTTCATCGGCAAGCTGATGCGCAGCACCGACCCCGAGCCGATCCGCGAAGCGGTGGCCGCGATGCAGCTCGGCAACGCGCGCGATGCCCTCGCGCTGCACCGCGCCGAACACTGGCGCGCCGAACTGATCGCGGGTGACGATGCGCTCACCGCCTGGGGCGAGGCGCATCCGCAAAGCGACCTGCAGCGGTTGCGCAGCCTGGTGCGCGCCGCCCGCAAGGATGCCGCCGCGGTGCCCGAGCAGCGCAGCGGCCGCGCCTACCGCGAGCTATTCAGGTTCATCAGGCAGGCGCAGGCGGCTTGATGCGGAAAAGGGAGACGGACGTGTCGGATTCGATGGACAAGGTGCGCATCGGCATCGTCTCGGTCAGCGACCGGGCTTCGAGCGGCGTCTATGCCGACCAGGGCCTGCCGGCGCTGCAGGCGTGGCTCACGCGCGCGATCCGCAATTCGATCGAATGGCAGCCGCGGCTGATTCCCGACGACGAGGCGGGCATCAGCGCGACGCTGCGCGAACTGGTCGACGATGCGCATTGCGACCTCGTCCTCACCACCGGCGGCACCGGCCCCGCGCCGCGCGACGTGACGCC
>JACSRM010000211.1 GCA_014879745.1 Burkholderiaceae bacterium
GTTCAGTTCGATGACGTCGATCTGCGCCAGCGTCAGGCCGGTCAGGCCGAGCACCTTGCGCGTCGCCGGTGCCGGGCCGATGCCCATGATGCGCGGCGCAACGCCGGCCACCGCCATGCCGACGACGCGCGCGCGCGGCGTCAAGCCGTGCGCCTTCGCCGCCGCCTCGCTCGCCAGCAGCAGCGCGCAGGCGCCGTCGTTGACGCCGGAGGCGTTGCCGGCCGTCACGCTGCCGTCGGGCCGCACGATCGGCTTGAGCTTCGCGAGCGCCTCGATCGAGGTCTCGCGCGGATGCTCGTCGCGGGCGACGACGATCGGGTCGCCCTTCTTCTGCGCCAGCGTCACCGGCGCGATCTCGGCGTCGAAGAAGCCGGATCGCTGCGCCGCCAGCGCCTTCGTCTGCGAGACGAGCGCCATGCGGTCCTGCGCCTCGCGCTCGATGCGGAAATCGACGGCGACGTTCTCCGCCGTCTCCGGCATCGAGTCGATGCCGTAGCGCTCCTTCATCAGCTTGTTGACGAAGCGCCAGCCGATCGTCGTATCGTGCACCGCATTCGTGCGCGCAAAGGCCGATTCGGCCTTCGGCATGACGAACGGCGCGCGGCTCATGCTCTCGACGCCGCCGGCGATCATCAGATCGGCCTCGCCGCTCTTGATCGCGCGCGCCGCGCTGCCGACGGCGTCCATGCCGGAGCCGCACAGCCGGTTGATCGTCGCGCCGCCCACCGCGGTCGGCAAGCCGGCAAGCAGCGCCGCCATGCGGGCGACGTTGCGGTTGTCCTCGCCGGCCTGGTTCGCGCAGCCGTACAGCACGTCGCTCACCGCGCTCCAGTCGAGTCCGGGATGGCGCGCGATCAGCGCCTTGATCGGCAGTGCCGCGAGGTCGTCGGCGCGCACCGACGACAGGGCGCCGCCGTAGCGGCCGAAAGGCGTGCGAATCGCATCGCAGATGAAGGCTTGCGTCATGGCGGATTCCGGTTTGCGGCGTGAGCCGCGATTGTCTCGCAGCCCGCGCCGGGCCGGACAACACGCCGCCGGGCGTGAACGCTTCACGTCCTGCGCGCGCCCGCGCCGCACCCCGCTGCGCTCAAGTCGCGCGCCGCGCGTGCCGATGATCCGTCCATGCCACCCGCTTCGCGGGCGGCGCGCCGTCCACCCAACCCGAACGATGAGCGATCACGCTTCGCAACATTTCGCAGCCGTCGGCGAGCTTCGCGTCGGCATGTTCATCCACCTCAAGGGCGGCTGGCTCGCGCATCCCTTCCCGCTCAGCAATTTCAAGATCAGCTCGCCGCAGCAGATCGCGACCATCCGCTCGCTCGGCCTGAAGACGGTCCGCTGGAGCCCCGAGAAGAGCGACCTCGACACCGCGCCCGAGACCTCCGACTTCGCCGACCGCGTGCCGGGAAAGAGCGCCGACGCTGCCGGCGCGGCAAATGAAGCGCGTCGCCCGGCGCCGGATGCCGGCACCCCGAGCCCGGAGGCCGACCCTGCGGCAGCAGCCGCGGCGGCATCGGCCGCGGCCGCCGCGGCGCGTCGGCCTGCCGCCGGTGCGCCGGAGAGCGCCGCGACCGCGCATGCGAGCCGCGCCGCGCCACCCGCGAGCGCAGGCGCGGCGGGCGCCGAGTCGCGGCGCCGAGCCGCGGTCGCCGCCCAGCGCGCGGCACTGCAGCACTGCCAGCGCCAGTTCGCCGAGGCCAACCTTGCCTACCGGACGATGGCCGACCTCGTCACCGCCAAGCCCAGGCTCGCGCGCGAGCAGTCCGAGGCGCTGTCGCGTGCGCTCGTCGACAAGATGCTCGGCGCGGGCGAGATCTGCATCCGGCTGCTCGCCGAGACCGCGGGCGACAAGGCATCGGCGCATGCGATCAATGTCGCGGTCATCGCGCTGCTGCTGGGCAAGTCGTTCGGCCTCGCCGAATCGGACATGCTCGACCTCGGGGTCGGCGCGATGCTGCACGATATCGGCAAGCTCGACCTGCCCGAGCGGCTGCGCCACCGCGAGGATCACTTCTCGCCGTCCGAGGCGCTGTACTACCAGGAGCACGTGGCACACGGCGCCGCGCACGCACGCCGCATGGGGCTTGCCGACGGCGCGCTGTCGGTCATCGAGCAGCACCACGAGCACGCCGACGGCAGCGGCTTTCCGCTGCGCCTGACGAGCGCGCGCATGAGCATCGCCGCGCGCATCGTCGCCCTCGTCAACCGCTACGACAACCTGTGCAATCCGCACGTGCCGTCGCGCGCGCTGACGCCGCACGAGGCGCTGTCGCTGCTGTTCGCGCAGGGCAAGAGCAAGTTCGACGCCACGATCCTGGGCGCCTTCGTGAAGATGATGGGCGTCTATCCGCCGGGATCGGCGGTGCAGCTGACCGACGACCGCTTCGCGCTCGTCGTCGCCGTCAACTCGGACCGCCCGCTCAAGCCGCGGGTGCTGGTCCACGAGCAGGGCATCGCGGCCGCCGATACGCTGCTGCTCGACCTGGAGAGCGAGCCCGGACTGGGCATCCGGCGCAGCCTGAAGCCGCTTGCGCTGCCGCGCGACGCGCTCGAATTTCTCGTTCCGCGCCCGCGCGTCGCCTACTTCTTCGAGCCGGCGCACGAACTCGAGGCGGAGGCGATCGGGTGACGCGTACGGCGCGCAGGCAGGGCGCTCGCGGGCGCGATGCGCTGCGCACGCACGGCGCCGAGCCCGGCGCGGCGCTGCGCGACGAAGCGAATGCCGCACTGATCGAGGCGCTGCCCGAAGCGGTCTGGCTGGTCGACGCCGACACGCTGCGGGTGCGCACCGCCAACGCCGCCGCCGCACGGCTGCTGGGGATGCCCGCGCAGGCCTTGCGCGGGCGCAGCATGAGCGAGCTGTGCGCGACGCCGGAAGACCTGTGCTTCTGGAGCGAGGTCGCGATCGGCGCGTCGGAGCGCATCATCTCGGACAGCTGGGTGCAGCGCGCCGACGGCAGCCTGCTGCCCGTCACGCGCAGCGTCTCGCGCGCCGCACAGGCGCACGGCGCGGACCTCTTCGTCGTCGCGCTGCACGATCGAAGCGCCGAGCTGCGCGCCGCCCAGGAGAGCGAATCGGCGCTCGCCGGGCTGCGCGCGACGCTCGAATCGACCGCCGACGGCATCCTCGTGACCGATCTCGCCGGCCGCATCGTCACCTGCAACCGGCGCTTCGCCGCGCTGTGGAACCTGGACGCCGAGCTGCTCGCGCGCTGCGACGATACCGGCGTGCGCGAATGGATGGCGCGCAACGTCGCCGACCCGGCCGCCTACGCCGAACGGCTGGCGGCGATCGAGGAGGCGCCGACGCTGCAGACGAGCGACGTCTTCAAGCTGCGCTCGGGGCGCATCGTCGAGCGCGTCACGCTGCCGCAGACGAGCCGCGGCCAGCCGATCGGCCGCGTCTACTCGTTTCGCGACATCACGGCGCAGCTCGAGGCGCACCAGCGCATCGAGCAGCTCTCGCACACCGACCCGCTGACCGGGCTGCCGAACCGGCGCCTGCTCGCCGACCGCATCGAGCACGCACTGGCGATGGCGCAGCGCGACGGCACGCCGTTCGCCGTGCTGTTCCTCGACCTCGACCGCTTCAAGCACATCAACGATTCGCTCGGCCACCAGTTCGGCGACCGCGTGCTGACCGAGGTGAGCGAGCGCATCAAGTCGTGCCTGCGGCAGGTCGATACCGTCGCCCGCCTCGGCGGCGACGAGTTCGTGATGGTCATGCACCAGGCCGACGCGGCCGGTGCGCAGGCGACCGCGCAACGCGTGATCGAGGCCATGTCGCGCCCCTTCGCGCAGGGCGGCCTGAGCTTCACCGTGACGTGCAGCATCGGCATCGCGCTCTATCCGAACGACGGCGAGACGCTCGATGAACTGCTGCGTCACGCCGACAAGGCGATGTACAGCGTGAAGGAAGGCGGCCGCGCCGGCTACCGCTTCCACCAGCCGCGCAAGGACGTGGACCTGAGAAGCCGCATGCGCATCGACCATGCGATGCGCCAGGGGCTCGCGAACGGGGACTTCCGGCTCGACTACCAGCCGCAGGTCGAGCTTGCGAGCGGCCGCGTCGTCGGCGCCGAGGCGCTGCTGCGCTGGCACGATGCCGAATTCGGCGCGATGCTGCCGGCCGACTTCATCGGCGTCGCCGAGGAGAGCGGCTTCATCGTCGCGATCGGCGAATGGGTGCTCGGCGAGGCGGTGCGCCAGGCCGCGCAGTGGCGTGCGCAGGGCCTCGAGATCGTCGTCGCCGTCAATGTCTCGGCGCTGCAGTTCCAGCGGCCCGATTTCGCGGGTGGCGTCGCGCGCACGCTGCAGGGCGCCGGCCTGCCGGCGCACGGGCTCGAACTCGAGCTGACCGAGTCGATCCTGATCCAGGATGCGCAGGAGGCGCTCGCCCGGCTCGAGGCGCTGGCGCAACTCGGCGTGCGGCTCGCGATCGACGACTTCGGCACCGGCTATTCGAGCCTCGCCTACCTCAAGCGCTTCCCGATCCGGCAGCTCAAGATCGACCGCAGCTTCATCGACGGCCTGCCCGGCGACGAAAGCGATGCCGCGATCGTGCAGGCAATCATCAGCATGGGCCGCGCGCTGCGGCTGCGCGTCATCGCCGAAGGTGTCGAGACCGAGGCCCAGCGCCGCTTCCTGCAGTCTGCCGGCTGCGATCTGTACCAGGGTTTCGTCTTCGCGCCGGCGCTCGACGCGCAGCGCCTGTTCGAGCTCGCGAGCGCGGCGCCGCAGCCGGCGACGCGCGGCATGCGCCTCGTCGGCTGACCCCTGCCGATTCGTTGCGCAGGCTCAGGGCCGATGCCCTTGCCGGGCGCACCGGCTTGCCACGCCGGCCCGTTCGTCCGTAGGATGCGGCCTGCGTCGCGGCGTCGCGGACCCCGCGCCGCGGCACCCACCTGGACACGGAAGCACGGAGCGGATGAATCCATTGCACGCCTTGCTCGAGCGCAAGCTCGAGACCCTCGGCACCGGACTGGCGGTCGTCCTGCCCGGCGGACAGCGCTTCGGCCCGGCCGACGCCAGGGTGCGGATCACGCTGCGCGAACTGGCGCCGCTGGCGCATATCGCGACCGGCGAGGTCGGCCGCGTCGCGCAGGATTACGTCGAGGGGCATCTCGACTTCGACGGCAGCGTGCGCGACCTGATGGATGTCGCAGCACAGATGATCGAGGCCGATCCGACCATCGAGCACGCCGGCCGCGGGCCGCTCGGCTGGTGGCGCGGCATCGCGCGCCGGAGCCGCTCGCGCGCGCATCACAAGCCCGAGGTCGATGCGCGCCAGATCCAGTTCCACTACGACGTCTCGGACGATTTTTACGCCCTCTGGCTCGACCCGCTACGCGTCTATTCGTGCGCCTATTTCGAGCGCGCGGACATGACGCTGGCGCAGGCGCAGCAGGCCAAGCTCGATCACATCTGCCG
This sequence comes from Burkholderiaceae bacterium, assembly GCA_014879745.1. Lineage (GTDB taxonomy): Bacteria > Pseudomonadota > Gammaproteobacteria > Burkholderiales > Burkholderiaceae_C > CAIKUF01. The sequence continues at coordinate 5,431 of JACSRM010000211.1, forward strand.
CAAGCTGATGCTGCGCGAGGGCGAGCGCTTCCTCGACATCGGCGCCGGCTGGGGCGGCCTGCTCTTGTGGGCGGCCGAGCACTACGGCGTGCGCGCCAGCGGCATCACGCTGTCGAAGCACCAGCACGCGCACGTGAACCGGCTGATCGACGAGCGCGGGCTGCGCGGCCGGGTGACGATGGAACTGCGCGACTACCGCGAACTGAGCGAGGACGAACCGTGGGAGAAGATCGCCTCGGTCGGCATGTTCGAACACGTCGGCCGCGCGATGCTGCCCGAGTATTTCGCCAAGGTGCGCCGCCTGCTCGCGCCCGGCGGGCTGATGATGAACCACGGCATCACCGCCGGCGGCACGAAGAACGAGCACCTCGGCGCCGGCATGGGCGACTTCATCGAGCGCTATATCTTTCCGGGCGGCGAGCTCGAACATGCGTCGCACGTCCTCGAAGTGCTGAGCGAGGCCGGGCTCGAGGCGGTCGACCTCGAGAACCTGCGCCCGCACTATGCGCGCACGCTGTGGCACTGGAGCGATGCGCTCGAGGCGCAACTGCCGCAGGCGCGCGACCTGACGCGCGACAGCGTCGTGCGCGCCTACCGGCTCTACCTCGCCGGCTGCGCGATGTGCTTCGAGCACGGCTGGATCTCGCTGTCGCAGATCCTCACCGCCAACCCGACCGGCCGCGTCGCCGACGGGACGATGCGGGGCGCACAATCGGTCTATCCGTTCAACCGATCCTACGTCTACACCAGACCCTGAGCGATGCTCTACAAGTTCAAGTCCAAGGCGGCCGGCGACGTCGTCATGCTCGAGGAGAATGCGCACCAGTTGCTGCGCATCCTCGGCCGCGAGCCGCAGGCCAAGGGCATCCTCGAGGTCGCGGCGATGCCCGCGGCGATGGCGGCGATCGAGGCCGCGGTGGAGGAAGAAGAGCAGGCCCGCCGCGAGGCGCAGGCCGAGGCTGCCGCGAACGGCCGCAAGCTGCCGGCGCGCAGCGCCGTCACGCTGCGCCAGCGCACCTGGCCGCTGCTCGAGATGATCCGGCGCTCGCAGAAGGCGGGCGAAGTCATCGTCTGGGGCGTCTGAACTGCGCCGCGCGCCGATGCCCGCCCGAGCGACGCGCGTCATCGCGATCCGCCACGGCGAGACGGCGTGGAACGCGCAGTTGCGGCTGCAGGGCCAGACCGACATCGAGTTGAACGATACCGGCCGGCGCCAGGCGCGACGCCTGGCCGACGCGCTGGCCGACGCCGGGATCACGAGCCTCTACGCGAGCGATCTGCGGAGGGCGATGCAGACCGCGCAGCCGATCGCGGCGCGCTGCGGAGTCGCAGTCGGCGCCGATGCCGGCCTGCGCGAGCGCAACTTCGGCATCTTCGAGGGCCAGCGCTGGGTCGATCTGGAGCGCCTGTGGCCCGATCAGGCGCGGCGCTGGCGCGCACGCAACGGAGAGTTCGCTCCCGACGGCGGCGAGACGCTGGCCGCCTTCTATGCGCGCTGCGTCGACAGCGCGACGCGTCTGGCGGCACGCCATCCGGGCGCAACGATCGCCTTCGTCGCGCACGGCGGCGTGCTCGACTGCCTGTACCGCGCCGCGGCGCGCATTCCGCTCGAGGCGCCGCGCACATGGCAACTCGGCAACGCGAGCATCAACCGGCTGCTCTTCAACGGCGAATCGTTCACCGTCGTCGGCTGGGACGACAGCCGGCATCTGGACGCCGCGCTCGACGACAACGACGAGGCGAGCGCGGCCGCGGAACGCACGACGTGACGCCGCCGCCGGCCCGCGCGGGCGACCCGATCGAGGCGATCGCGACACCCGCGCTCGTCATCGACCTCGACGCGCTGGAGCGCAATATCGCGCGCATGGCGGCGTTCGCGCGCGAATACGGGCTGCGCCTGCGGCCGCATGCGAAGACGCACAAGAGCGCGCAGATCGCGCGCCTGCAGCTCGCCGCCGGCGCGGTCGGCGTGTGCGTGCAGAAGGTCTCGGAGGCCGAGGCGCTCGCCGCACAAGGCATAGCGGATCTCTATATCAGCAACGAGGTGATCGCCGAGGACCGCGTCGCGCGCGTCGCCGCGCTGGCCGGCCGGGTACGCCTCGCGATCGCCGTCGACTCTGCGCTCGGCATCGATCGCCTCGCGCGCGCGGTGCAGGCGGCCGGCAGCACGATCGACGTCTTCGTCGAGGTCGACGTCGGCCAGGGCCGCTGCGGTGTCGCACCGGCGGGCGCCGGCAGCCTTGCGCGCCGCGTGGTATCGCACGCCGGGCTGCGGTTTGCCGGCTTGCAGGCCTACCACGGCGGCGCGCAGCATATCCGCTCGAGCACCGAACGCGAGGCGGCGATCCGCCGCGCGGTCGCGGCGGCGGCGGCGGCGCGCGCCGCGGTCACGTCGGCCGGCATCGCCTGCCCACTCGTCACCGGCGCCGGCAGCGGCAGCTTCGCGTTCGAATCGGCGAGCGGCGTCCATGGCGAACTGCAGCCGGGTTCGTACATCTTCCTCGACTGCGACTACGCGGCCAACGAAGCGGCGCCGAACGCGCCCGCCTTCGAGCACGCGCTCTTCGTGCTGTGCCGCGTGATGAGCCGGGGCGCTTCGCATGCGGTGGTCGACGCCGGCCACAAGTCGCACGCGATCGATTCGGGGCCGCCCGCGGTCTGGCGGCGCGACCTCGACTATGCCAACGGCGGCGACGAGCACGGCATCCTGCTTGCGCGCGGCGGCAATGTGGACGCGCTACCGGCGCTCGACGAGATCGTCTGGCTCGTGCCGGGTCACTGCGACCCGACCGTCAATCTGCACGACCACTATGTCTGCCTGCGCGGCGGGCTCGACCAGGGCGTGGTCGAGGCCGTCTGGCCGGTCGATGCGCGCGGCTGCGTGAGCTGAGATTCAGAGTGAATCGGCGCTGCAGCCGGAGTCCGCCGGCTTGCAAACGCGCAATCGTCCGGAGGGGTTCGAGATGATGCGCCTTGTTTCGTCGCCGTTCGTGAAGTCGAGCGAAGACGACTGGAACGCCCCCGACACCAGCCGCGGATAGCCCGAGCCGTTGAACATCATGTAGAGCTTGCCGTTGTTCGGGTCCTTGAAACCTTCGGGCGCACCGCCGGTCTTGACAGTCACGGCTTCGGGAACCTTGGGCTCACACGACAAAATATCGTCACCCGAATTCAGGCCCTGCGAAAGGTCGTTGTCGACGAAGACGAGCCAACCCTGTGCCCAGTCGGCACCCCAGGTCTTGCAGTCCGCCGTCGGCACGACGAGCGTATTGCGGTCACGCTTCATCGCCTCGCTGCGCGCTGACGAGAGCGACGCCAGCAGCGTGTTGGCGACCCCCGTCAGCTCGGAGTTGCGCTGGAAGGTCGTGAAGCTCGGCGCCGCGAGCGTGAGGATGACGACGATGATCGCGACCGTCGTCAGCAACTCGATCAGCGTGAAGCCGCCGGCGCGGCCATGGCGGCCGCGCACCAGGCGTCGGCTGCGCTTGCGGGTCATGGACGGCGTCATTTCCAGCACATTTGCGGCTTGGCGCCGGTGCAGTCGCGCGGCCCGCTGCTCATGATGCGCAGATCGCCGACATCGGGGTCGGTGAACTGCGGCACCGCGACGACGCGCACGCATTCGCGCAGCGAAGGCGCGGGCGAGCCGGGGCAGGCTTCGGCGCCGATCTTGTACGCCGGGCTCGCTGCGTTGTCGCCCGAAAAGGTCTTGAACGCGACGCCGGTCTGACCCGGCGTGACGGCCAGATAGCTGCCGGTCTGCGTCAGGTAGCGCTCCTGCTGCTGCATGAAATCGAGCAGCGCGGTGCGGCCCTCGGCGCGCTTGCCCTTCCTCACCGAGTCCTGATACGAGGGGTAGGCGATCGCGGCAAGGATGCCGACGATCGCAACCGTGATCATCAGCTCGATCAGCGTGAAGCCGCGGCGCGCGACGCGCGGTGCGCGAGGCGTCATGGCGCCGCCCTCACTTCGTCGTAGTTGTTGATCTGGCGCCAGCTCATCCGGAAGACCGTCGCCACCGCCGTCGTGCTCTGCAGATTCTTCAGCGATCCGGAACCCTGCAGCACGATCCGTCCGATCGTCGTGCGCGTACCCTGGTCGACCGAATTGCTCTTGGTCAGCGAATCTTCGCCGACCGCCAGCACGAACGGTTCGCCGAGGATGCCGACGTCCGACGTCACGCTCGAACCAGTGCCGGTGAAGAGGTTGATCTCGTAGCTGCGCCCGCTGCCGAGCTCGCAGCTCGTCGCCGGCGGGATGACGGTGCCCGAATAGACCTTGTCGCCGAAGACGGTGAAGCCGCTGATCTGGCGCTCGCCGGTCGAAGCCGAGTTCGGCATGTCGAAATACCAGCCCGATCGCTTGCTGGTGTCGCTATCGTCGAGCGGACGGCCCCAGGTGAAGGCGCTGTTCGTGATCGTGCCGTCGGTGCTCGCGGTCGCCATCTGCAGCCGGCCGCGGCCCGAGATCGCGCTCAGCGGCGAGCCGGAGTCCGGCGTTGCCGAATTGTTGTCGAGCAGCGCGTAGACCGACTGCGCCTTGAACGGCCCGGCGTTGTCGCTCGTCTCGAGATATTTGCCGGTGCCGAAGGCGACGATCAGCGTGCGGTTCGGGCCGTACGCAAGATAGGGCGCCATCGTGATCGGCTGCAGGTTGGCCGAGCCATCCTTCGCGATATACATCGGGATCGGCGAGCTGCCGTCCTTGTAGAAGCTCAGCTTGGCCAGCGTCCAGTCGGCCACGTACTTGTTCGTGAAATCGAGCTTCCACAGGTTGCCCTGCATGTCGCCGGCGAACAGCAGCCTGGTCTCGTCGGCCAGGCCGCTCGTCGTCGTGAAATTGGCGACGCCCGACGCGATCGACGTGGAGGCGATCGGCAGCTCGATCTTGTAGTAGTTCGAGTTCAGCACCCACGCCGCGGCCGGCGCCTTGGCCAGATCGAGGAGAAAGATCGCCGGTTTGCCCGTCGTGCTGAAGTGGCCATCGTCGACATAGTTGTTGACGCCGCCGGCGACGACCGCGTAGTACTTGTAGGTCGTCGCGCTGTCCTTGAACTTCAGGATCGCCGGGCGGCCGATCACGTTGCCGAGCGACGCGTCGTCCTTGTCGGTGAACTCCCACATCACCTTGCTCGCGTCGAACGCCTCCGGCCTGCTCACATCGAGCGCATAGACGCCCTGCCCGCCGCCGCCGGTGCCGCCGACGAGCACGGTCTTCCAGTCAGCGCCGACCTTTGCCTCGGCGACGACCGGGCTCGCATCGACATACGCCTGGTGCTGGTAGGACGTAGACGACAGTTCGTTCAGGCGCGGCACGACCCAGCTCGGGATATAGCCGAACAGTTCGGCGCCGGTCTCGGAATCGAACGCGTGCAGCATGCCGTCGTTGGCGCCGACGAAGAGCGTCTTCACGCGATCCTTGTAGGTCTCGGCAAAGCCCGAGACATAGCCGGCGTCGTTGATCCGCAGCGTCGGCGCGCCGGAGTAGGCGACCCCCGAGTTGACGATGTCACCGAGCAACTTGCCACGCTTGCGCAGCGTCCCGTTCGGCGCCTCCTTCGTACGCACGCCGCGCACGAAGTCGAGCCGGTCTTGCCCGACGCTGACGGCATCCATCGGATCGTCTTCGTCCGCACCGGGCGGCAGGCGCAGGAAATTCTGCGCGTCGGTGTCCAGGCTCGCCCATTTGAACTCGGTCGCCGCCGACGAATCCGGCGTCGTCTTGCCGACGTAGATCTTGCGCGTCGCCGGGTCCCTCGCATCGAGCATCTTCGCCGCGGTCCATGGCGCGGCATCCGCGTCGCCGATCTCGATATTGTCGTCGCCGACCATCGTGACCGGATAGGGAATCAGGTCGCCGCTCCAGTCCGCCGGGTCGAACTGGGCCTGGAAGATGAAGCCGCCGACCGAGGTCAGGCGCTGGGTCGAGATCGCCCCGCCGGCGATCGAGTTCGCCTCCTTCGCGATATTGGCGAAGATATTGTCGAGCGCGTCGAGCACGCCGCGCGCCGAACTGGAAAGGAAGTAGTTCTTCGCGTCGAGTTCGGTGTGGTCGCTCGCCCGCGACCAATTGTCGTTCGTATCGGTCATGTCGGCCGCCTTGAACGGGTTGCCGGTGCCGCTCGCATCCTTGAAGCCGCCGTATTTGGCGGCGAGGTAGAACTGGTTTTGCATGTGCTTCGAGTGGGCGCTCTGCTGAGCGTACTCGTTCACGTCGAGCACGTAGGTCGTGACGCGCATGCCGAGCCGGCGCTTGTCGGCGTCGGACCAGTTGGCGCCGCGGATATCGTGCGTATTCGCCCAGTAGGCTGCACCCGCCATGTAGTAAGACGCATGGTCTGCACCAATATCCTGGTTCTGCATGCCCCAGCGATCGCCATTCGCCGGGTTGAAGTTGCTCACCGATCGCGTCACGCCCTTGCCATCGACGTAGGAGATCTCGGTGTGATTCGATTCGAAGGCGCCGACGACCTTGGTCCACCACTTGAAGTCGGGCTCGTTCGCCGCATCGCTCGCGGTGCGCGTCCAGTCACCTGTGGTGCGCGTATTGCCCGGAAAATACTTGTCGTTGTGGGTGTTCACGTCGCCGATCGCGACGATGTTGTTGCGCACGCACGAGTAGTCGGACATGCCACTCACAGCCGGGTGCGGGTCGGTCCACGTCGTATAGGTCGCGAAACCGTCCTTCATCGCGGTCGTCACGTCGCTCACGGCGGACGGCGTCGGCGGCAGACCCTGGATGTAGCGCAGCGCCTCGTAGTAGAGTTCGCCGACCGGGTCGTAGCGCTTGTAGTTGCCTTTGGTCGCGCCGGTGCGGCCGAACTGGTTCAGGTAGTTCGCGACACCGCTCTTGCCCTCGGTGGCGGAATCGGGATTCGCGAGGAAGATGCCGGTATCGGTATCCCATTCCTGCACCGGATTGGCGCCCGAGACGAGCTGGAAGTTGGCGTCGAACGCCTTCGGGCCGACATACTTCATCGGCGCGCGCAGCACGCCGCCGTTGCGCTGCGGCGAACTGGCGTTGTCCATCAGATAGCCGAAGGCGGCGACGCGCACGCGGTCGCTGTATTTCTGCAGGTTGCCGACCGGCTTGTAGTTGCCGCCCGGATAGCGCGAGCACAGGTTGATGCGCGGATCGGTCAGGTTGCCCGAGCCGTCGACGCCGCAGACCGAGACGCGGGCATAGAAGAACGGATCGGAGCTCAGGCTCGTCGAGGGCTCCCAGCCGGTCGGATCGGGACGGGTGTAGCAAGCCTTCGTCTGGCCCGAATAGGGGTCGCCGAATACGCCGTTGCTGCACGCCGTGCCATCCTTTGCGCTCATGAACTTCCAGCGATTGTTGTACCCGTAAGCGACCTGACGGATGCCGCTGAATGCGCAGGTACCGTTCTCGCTGGCACAGGCGGCCGAAAAGTCGCTGGGCAGCGTGCCGGAGTAGTCCGTCACCGGGCCGTGCGTAGGGTCGCCGGTCGGCGTGCCGAGGTTGGAATTGTTTCCGGGGGCGTCGCAGTTGCCGGCCTTGGCAGTACCGAAGTGAACACGGTTCTTGCAATTTGCAATGTAGACATCGCCGGTGTGGCCACCCAGCAGCGCACTCGGCAGTACTCCCGCCGCGATCGCGTTGCTGATGCGCTTGGACGGGAAGTTCGAGCCGTTGTAGAAGTTGCCGGGGTTATTGTCGCTGTTCGTCGGCAGATAGGCGCGCTGCAGCACGGTAAGCGTTGTCGTATCGACGATCCGGTCACCGCCGGTCAGGCCATAGCGCAGGATGTCGATCGCCGAGCTTGTCGCCCAGTTCATGAAATTGCCGGAGAAACCCGCGCCGCCGCACTCGCGATTCGTCGCCGCGCCGATGCGGTCGAAGCGGCGCAGGTTGGAGTCGGCGTCGTTGTTGTAGCTGTAGCAGCTCTCGGCGTCGAAATAGCCGATGTACTCGTTGGTCGCCGCGTAGGTGTTGTCGTTGCTGGAATCGGCGCTGTTCACATACTGCGCGCCGACGGTCGGAAACTCGACCGACAGCGCGAGCGTCAGCGTCGGCTTGGCGCGTGCGCTTTGGGCGTAGAGCGGCTCGGCGGCGAGCTCGATCTTAGGAATATTCGGCGGCGAATCGGCGCTGACGGCAACGCCGATGGCGCCGAGCGCCACCACCGTCATCGCGACTATCCGGACCCGCAGGTCGGAGCCGAGCGTGCGCATCGTTGTCAGGATGGGCTGAGCGGGATGCATATTCATTCCTTCTTGAAAGCGATCTGCAGCACGACCTGCACGTCCTCGCGCGGGCCGAAGCCCATCGCCGTGACGCGGTACATGATCGGCGCCGCCTTGGAGCCGGTGTTCGACGCGGCGCTGCCCATCGGCGTCTGGTCGCGAACGACCTCGATCATGTAGCGCGGCGCGCGCGCCGGCTGCACGCCGGTGGTGCCGGAATCGAACGCGCGGCCGGTGAAGGTGCCGTAGGCGACCGTCGGCGCGCTGTTGCTGTCGTCGAGAAAGTCGACCTGCGCCCAGACCGGCTTGCCTTCGCTGGGCGCGCACAAGCCGCGGAAGTCGGCACTCGTATTGCAGCCGGGGACGAACTTCGAGATATCGTCCGGCGTGAAGAGCGCGACGCGCTGTCCGGTATACGAGTTCGGCCCGCGGATGTCGAACTGGGCGTCCATCAGCGCCGCCTCGGCCGCCTGCCAGGCGATCTGGTAGTCGCGCTCGTTGCGCGTCTGGCGCTCGCCCATCAGCGCGATGCGCGCCGCGCCGACGCCGAGCAGCGTGACGATGACGAGCAGCATCAGCACGATGACGAGCGTGACGCCGCGCTGGCGCTGGCGGCGATCGGGGCGGCGGTGGGTGGCTTGTCGGTGCATCTCGGGCGGACTCAAGGATTGCGCAGGTGGACGTTGAAGACCATCGCCTGGCGCATGCGGCCGTCGGCCGGCACGGCGAGCTGCGACTTGGTATCGGCCGAGACCGAGAAGCCGTCGCCGAGCACGTCGTAGGTCGCGGCCGTCGCGTCGTGATCCTGCGCGCCGCCTACGGGTCCGCGAAACAGCAGGCCGATGCGCAGGCTGCGCACGCGGCGCCAGTTGTCGAGCGTCGCCGCCGTGTCGCCGCTGACGACGAGTTGCGAGGCGCGCAGATAGCGATCCGGCACCGAGTCGGTCGCGCCAGACGGTGCGGCGCCGGGGGTGACGTTGTCGACGCCGTACAGCACCTGCATCGCCTCGACGCCGGGGACGAGCGCCATCGTCTTCCAATCGCCGCTGGAAGGATCGCGGTAGGTGCAGGCAAGCGTCGGCTCGCCGGACGCGCTGCGGATGATGTGAAAGACGCTGGTCGAGAGTTCGGTGCCTTCGGGCTCGCCGATGCCGGCGCAGTTGATCATCGAGCCGTCAGCCTTGGTTATGTCGCCGTCCCGCGACGTGCCCCAGAAGCGGATCAGCAAGGCGTCGCTGCCGTTGACACAACTCGTGTCTGTCACGCCGCCGCAGCCGCTCGAACGGCTGCCGTTGGCGAGGCCGGCGGGGTCGGTATCGACGGCCAGGATCGCGTCGTCGAAGCCCTGGATCGCGGGCGGCTTCTCGTCGGGCGGCACGATCGAGAAGCCACGCCCGGCGACGTCTTCGAAGCCGGCCTGCACCGCCAGGCGCTGGATCAGGTCGGACGTGAAGCGCGCGTTCTCGCGCAACTGGGCGGTCGAGTCGACCGTCGTGAAGCCGTTGCGCGCGACGAGCAGCGCGGCGACCGCGGCGGCGGCGACGACGAGCCCGATGACGAGCGCGACCATCAGCTCGACGAGTGTCAGGCCGACCTGCCGGCGGCGCACGAACGCGCCGCGCGGCGCCAGAGTTTCGATCGGCGTGCGGATCATTCCGAACTCCCGGCCAGCAGAGGCAGCACGACACCGGGGCGCACGGCGCGCGCCAGGCCGCCGGAGCCGACGCCGCTCGAGCCGGTCGCGGCGTGGTCGGTCGTCATCTGCGTCCAGCCGATCTTGACGACCGTCGTGCCGCCGCTGTCGCTGCAGTCCCAGACCGGCAGGCCGCCGCTGTCGTACGGCGCATCATCGACGCAGACCGAGACGCGCGCGCCCGGCAGCTCGGCATCCAGCCGCGCCAGCCAGTCGCGGATCTGGAAGGCGGCGACTTCCTTCGTCGTCGGGCACGAGCCGGCGAAGCAGTCGGTGCCGGCCGACGGCAGGGTGCCGGTGAACTCGACCAGATACGGATTTGCCGTGCTCGAGGTCTCGATCGCGATGTCCTTGTTGCCGCGCATCATCTCGGCCAGCTCGCGCGCGAGACGCGTCGCCGACGCCTGATAGCGCGCCTCCTTGTTCGACTGCAGCGCCGCCGCCTGCAGGCCGACGACGCCGAGCATGCCGAAGCACAGCACGACGATCGCGACCAGGCTTTCGATCATCGTCATGCCGCGCTCGCCGCGACCCGACGGGCAGGCGAATCGGCGCCGGCAGGAGTGAAGTGGTTTCATGACAATTCGGAACCTTGGATCGGCGGCGTGCCCGCAGGCCACGCCCTTCGGTCGTTCGTTATCGGCCATCGGCGGCGCGCCTGAAGCGCGCGGGACGGGTGGATCGGTGCGCCAGTATCCCGGCCGCGGCGATCCGTCGCCAGCCCGCTCGTCGCCGCGCATCCGACCGTTCATCGCTTCGCGGCCGACGCTTCGTGCACTGCGTCACACGCGGCGCGCCGCGCACGGCGCGGCATCCGGGTCAACCCTGATGCGCCGTCCCGATCCCTAGAATCGGCGATCCAGCGCAGTGCACGGTTGCCATGCAGGGCTCGCAAGTCATCGTTCTCGCCACGCCGGTCTTCTTGCTGCTGATGGCGATCGAGTGGTGGGTCGGGATCGCCCGCGGCCGCAATACCTATCGGCTGAACGACGCGCTCTCCAGCATCGGCCTCGGGATCATGAGCGAGATCGTCGGCATCTTCACGCGCCTGATGAAGATCGGCATCTACACGCTGGTGTTCGACCACGTCGCGCTGCGCAAGCTGCCGCTCGACGCCTGGTGGGTCTGGCTCTCGGCGCTCTTGATCTACGACTTCCTGTATTACTGGAAGCATCGCGCCGGGCATCGCGTCGCGCTCATGTGGGCCGCGCATGCGGTACACCACCAGAGCGAGGAATACAACCTCTCGACCGCGCTGCGCCAGACCTCGAGCGACTGGATCGCCGGCTGGGTGTTCTATCTGCCGATGGCCGTCCTCGGCTTTCCGCCGCTCGTCTTCGCGGTTGTCGTGCTCGTCGATCTGCTCTACCAGTTCTGGCCGCACACGCGCCAGATCGGCAAGCTCGGCTGGTTCGACCGCTGGTTCGTCTCGCCGAGCAACCACCGCGTCCACCACGCGGTGAACGACAGGTACTTGGATCGCAACTACGGCGGCATCCTGATCGTCTGGGACCGGCTGTTCGGCACGTTCGCCGAGGAAGACGATGCCGAGCCCTGCGTCTACGGCACGCGCAAGCCCTTGCGCAGCTGGAACCCGCTGTGGGCCAACCTGCAGGTCTACGCCGATCTGGCGCGCGACAGCCGGCACGCGCGCGGCATCGGCGACAAGCTGCGCGTCTGGCTCGCGCCGCCGGGCTGGCGGCCGGCCGATGTCGCGGCGAGGGATCCGAAACCGGCCTTCGCCCTGCACGCGGTCGAGTGCTACGACCCGCCGGCCAGCCGCGCGGCGCTTGCCGCCGCCGTGCTCGTCTTCCTGCTGCTGCTCGGCGCGACGACGTCCTTCCTCTGGACCGCGCACACCCTTGCGCTGCCGGCGCAGCTCGGCGCCGCGGCGGCGATCGTCCTCGCGCTCTGGCTCGTCGGGTTGCTCTGCGAAAGCCGGGGGCAGCGATCGATCACACCTGCCCGAGGCTAGGACAAACACGTAGGCGGTGCGCGCGGCGCTGCGCACGCGGCTATCATCGGCCCCGCTCTGCGGACCGCCCGCAGGTGCAGCAGCACGAGGGCCGCCGAACGCATGAGCAGTGAGTTCATTCTCGAAACCCGTGAATTGACGAAGGAGTTCAAGGGCTTCGTCGCGGTCGACGGCGTGAACCTGAACGTGCGGCGCGGCAGCATCCATGCGCTGATCGGCCCGAACGGCGCCGGCAAGACGACCTGCTTCAACCTGCTGACCAAGTTCCTCGATCCGACCCGCGGGCACATCCTGTTCGACGGCGAGGACATCACGCGCGAGAAGCCGGCGCAGATCGCCCGCCGCGGGGTGATCCGCAGCTTCCAGATCTCGGCCACCTTCCCGCACCTGACGGTGCTCGAGAATGTGCGCGTCGCATTGCAGCGCCGGCTCGGCAGCGCATTCCACTTCTGGAAGAGCGAGCGCACGCTCGAGCAATTGCACCCGCGCGTGCTCGAGCTGCTCGACACCGTGGGCCTGCGCGAATTCGCCGCCGAGACGACGGTCAACCTGCCCTACGGCCGCAAGCGCGCGCTCGAGATCGCGACCACGCTCGCGATGGACCCCAAGCTGATGCTGCTCGACGAGCCGACGCAGGGCATGGGCCACGAGGATGTCGAACTGGTGACGCAGCTGATCCGCAAGGTCGCCGCGAACCGCACCGTGCTGATGGTCGAGCACAATATGAGCGTCGTGTCGTCGATCGCCGACCGCATCACCGTGCTTGCGCGCGGCGCGGTGATCGCCGAGGGCCCGTACGCCGAGGTCTCGCGCGACCCCGAGGTGCTGCAGGCCTACATGGGCAGCGAGGACGTCGAACTGCAGGGCGCGCATGGCTGAAACCCTGCTCCAGATGAAAGACGTGCACGCCTGGTACGGCGAGTCGCACATCCTGCACGGCGTCAACCTGACGGTGATGAAGGGCGAGGTCGTGACCCTGCTCGGCCGCAACGGCGCCGGGCGCACGACGACGCTGAAGGCGATCCTCGGCCTCGTCGGCCGGCGCAACGGCTCGATCCGCATCGAAGGGGCCGAGACGGCTGCCCTGCCGCCACACCGGATCGCGCACCTGGGGCTCGGCTACTGCCCCGAGGAACGCGGCATCTTCACCAGCCTGTCGTGCGAGGAAAACCTGCTGCTGCCGCCGCCGGTGGCCGATGGCGGCATGGGGCTGGACGAGATCTACGCGATGTTCCCCAACCTGAAGGAGCGCCGCATGAGCCCGGGTGGGCGCCTGTCGGGCGGCGAGCAGCAGATGCTCGCGGTGGCGCGCATCCTGCGCACCGGCGCCAAGCTGCTGCTGCTCGACGAGATCTCGGAAGGCCTGGCGCCGGTCATCGTGCAGACCCTGGCGCGCATGATCCAGCAGCTGCGCGAGCGCGGCTTCACGATCCTGATGGTGGAGCAGAACTTCCGCTTCGCCGCCCCGCTGGCCGACCGCTTCTACATCATGGAGCGCGGCCTTGTCCATCGCGAACTCGGCGCTGCTGAACTGCAGGACCAGATGCCGCTGCTGCATCAACTCCTGGGCGTCTGAGTCCATCTTCTTCAACAGTTCGTCATCACGCGGAAGGAATGTCCCCATGAAACTCAAGCTCCTGTACACCCTGCTCGCCGCTGCCGGCCTCGCGGGCGCGGCGCAAGCCGAGATCACCGGCGGCGTCGTCAAGATCGGCGTGCTGAACGACATGTCCGGGCCCTACGCCGACATTGCCGGTCAAGGCTCCGTCGTCGCCGCCAAGATGGCGGCCGAGGACTATGTCAAGGCGACCGGCTCCAAGCTGAAGATCGAGATCGTCTCGGCCGACCACCAGAACAAGCCCGACGTCGGCTCGAGCATCGCGCGCAAGTGGATCGACGCCGACGGCGTCGACATGATCGTCGACGTGCCGACCTCGTCGGTCGCGCTGGCGATCGCACAGATCGCCAAGGAGAAGAACAAGGTCCAGGTCAATTCCGGCGCCGGCTCGTCCGACCTGACCGGCAAGGCCTGCACGCCCAATACCGTGCATTGGACCTACGACACCTGGATGCTGGCGCACGGCACGGGCTCGGCGGTGGTGAAGAATGGCGGCGACACCTGGTTCTTCCTGACCGCTGACTATGCCTTCGGCCACGCCCTCGAGCGCGACACCGCCGAGGTCGTCAAGGCCTCGGGCGGCAAGGTGCTCGGCGACGTCAAGGTGCCGCTCGGCACGCAGGACTTCTCGTCCTTCCTGCTGCAGGCGCAGGCGTCGAAGGCGAAGATCATCGGCCTGGCGAATGCCGGCGCCGACACCATCAACTCGATCAAGCAGGCGTCCGAGTTCGGCATCGTCAAGGGCGGCCAGAAGATGGCCGGCCTGCTCGTATTCATCAGCGACATCCACGGCCTGGGGCTGCAGACCGCGCAGGGCCTGCAGCTGACCGAGACCTTCTACTGGGACATGAACGAGGGCACGCGCGCCTGGTCCAAGCGCTTCGGTGCGCAGCAAGGCGGCAAGATGCCGACCATGGTGCAGGCCGGCGTCTACTCGGGCATGTTGCACTACCTGAAGGCGGTCGACGCCATCCAGGACGACAAGGACGGTGCCAAGGTCGTGGCCGAGATGAAGAAGCTGCCGGTCGACGACCCGCTGTTCGGCAAGGGCATGATCCGCGCGGACGGCCGCAATATCCACCCGGCCTATCTGTTCGAGGTGAAGTCGCCGAGCGAGTCCAAGTACCCCTGGGACTACTACAAGCTGCTGCAGACGATTCCGGCCGACAAGGCGTTCCGCCCGATGGCCGAGGGCGGCTGCCCGCTGGTGAAGTAGACGCGCCTCCAAGGCAAGGCATAGACCATGGAGATCTTCGGCGTCCCGGTCCAGGCCCTGATGGGCCAGTTGCTGATCGGGCTGATCAACGGCTCCTTCTATGCCTTGCTGTCGTTGGGCCTGGCCGTCATCTTCGGCATGCTCAACATCATCAATTTCGCGCACGGCGCGCAGTACATGATGGGCGCCTTCGCCGCCTATGTGCTGCTCAACAAGGCGGGCCTGGGCTACTGGTGGTCGCTGCTCCTGGTGCCGCCGCTGATCGGCGCCTTCGGCATGCTCATCGAGCGCACGATGCTCAAGCCGCTGTACAAGCTTGATCACATCTATGGTCTGCTGCTGACCTTCGGCATCGCACTGATCCTCGAGGGCCTGTTCCGAAACGAATACGGCGCCTCCGGACTGCCCTACGCGATCCCGCCGCAGCTCGGCGGCGGCGTCAATCTCGGCTTCATGTTCCTGCCCAACTACCGCGGCTGGGTCATCGTCGCCTCGCTCGTGGTCTGCCTCGCGACCTGGTACGTGATCGAGCGCACCCGGCTCGGCGGCTACCTGCGCGCAGCGACCGAGAACCCGCAGCTGGTGCAGGCCTTCGGCATCAACGTGCCGCGCATGATCACGCTGACGTACGGGTTCGGCGTCGCGCTGGCCGCGCTGGCCGGCGTGATGGCGGCGCCGATCTATCAGGTCAGCCCGCAGATGGGGTCGCAGCTGATCATCGTCGTCTTCGCCGTGGTCGTGATCGGCGGCATGGGCTCGATCCTCGGCGCCATCGTCACCGGCTTCGGCCTCGGGCTGCTCGAGGGCCTGACCAAGGTCTTCTATGCCGAAGCGTCGACGACGGTGATCTTCGTCGTCATGGCAATCGTGCTGCTGCTGCGGCCGGCCGGCCTGTTCGGAACCCAGAAATGAACGCTCCGCCCGCGGCGCCCGGCAAGCGCAATGACCTGATCGCGTTCGCGGTGCTTGCGCTCGCGCTGGCGATCGCGCCGGCCGTCGTCTACCCGGTCTTCATGATGAAGGTGATGTGCTTCGCGTTGTTCGCGTGCGCCTTCAACCTGCTGCTCGGCTTCGGTGGCCTGCTGTCGTTCGGCCACGCGATGTTCCTTGGGTCCGCGGGCTATGTCTGCGCGCATGCGGCCAAGGTCTGGGGCCTCACGCCGGAGCTCGCGATCCTCGCCGGCACCGCCAGCGCGGCGCTGCTCGGCTGGCTGGCGGGCGTGCTGGCGATCCGCCGCCAGGGCATCTACTTCGCGATGATCACGCTCGCGCTGGCGCAGATGGTCTTCTTCTTCAGCCTGCAGGCGCCGTTCACCGGCGGCGAGGACGGCATCCAGGCGGTGCCGCGCGGCCACCTGTTCGGCCTCATCTCGCTCGACCAGCCGATGGCGATGTACACGGTCGTGCTGGCGATCTTCCTCGGCGGCTTCGGCCTCATCTACCGCATCATCCACTCGCCCTTCGGCCAGGTGCTGAAGGCGATCCGCGAAAACGAGCAGCGCGCGATCTCGCTCGGCTACGACACCGACCGCGTCAAGCTCGTCGCCTTCGTCTTGAGCGCCACCCTCGCCGGGCTGGCCGGCGCGACGAAGGCGATCGTCTTCCAGCTCGCGTCGCTGACCGACGTGCACTGGTCGATGAGCGGCGAGGTCGTGCTGATGACGCTGCTGGGCGGCATGGGCACCGTCTTCGGCCCGGTGGTCGGCGCGGCGCTGATCGTCACGATGCAGAACTACCTCGCCCAGCTCGGCGCCTGGGTTACCGTCGTGCAGGGCGCGATCTTCGTCATCTGCGTGCTTGCCTTCCGCCGCGGCTTCGTCGGCGAACTGCTCGCCTGGCGCGAACGCCGGCGCGCCGGCCGCTGACACGGACGCAGCCGCGGCGGCCGACACCATGCACCGCCGCGCTGGCGCTGGCGGCGCCCTGCGGCCGAACAGGCCGATTCGAATCTGTATCGGCCTGCTCGGGGCGTGGCTCGTCGCCGTCCCTGCCCACGCCGATGAGCCATTGCGCCGCAACGTCTTCAACGACCCGTTCGTGCAGGTATCGGCGGGCCTGCCGGGCTGCCCGGTTCCCGATGCGCCGGGCGTGACCGAACAGGAAGCGCGCGATCTGGCCCATGACCGGTCGCAGCGCGGTGTCAGCTGCTGGCTCGCCGGGCGCTGCCGCCTGCCCAACGCCTACCTCTACGACGCCGAGATCATCCCGCGCGTGCAGCAGGCGCTGCGCGTCAGCGGGCGTTTCGCCGACACCAGCATCTGGGCTGCCGGCCAGCGCCGCTTCGTCTGGCTGCAGGGCTGCGTCTCGAATGCCGGGCAGGCGATGGATGCCGAGCAACTCGTGCGCCGCATCGACGATGTCGAGGGCGTCGTCAACCAGTTGATGATCGGCACCGGCGGCACGCCGGCCTATCGCGTCGCGCCGCGCTGAAGGCGCCAGGTTCAGGCGTCGAACAGATCGGGCGCCGCGTCTCGCTTCGGCGGCGTGACGCCGAGATGACGGTACGCGGCGAGCGTCGCGATGCGCCCGCGCGGTGTACGCTGCAGATAACCCTGCTGGATCAGGAAGGGCTCGATCACATCCTCGATCGTTCCCGGCTCCTCGCCGATCGCGGCGGCGACATTGTCGAGCCCGACCGGGCCGCCGTCGAAGCGGTGGATGACGGCTTCGAGCAGCTTGCGGTCCATCACGTCGAAACCCTTGGCGTCGACGTCGAGCATCGCCAGCGCCTGCTCGGCAAGCCCCTTGCCGATCCGGCCGTCGCCCTTCACGTCGGCGTAGTCGCGCACCCGGCGCAGCAGGCGGTTGGCGATGCGCGGCGTGCCGCGCGAGCGGCGCGCGATCTCGAAGGCGCCTTCGGCGTCGGCCGCGACCTCGAGCAGCCCGGCCGAGCGGGTGACGATACGCGCAAGTTCGTCCGCGCTGTAGAACTCGAGCCGGGCGACGATGCCGAAGCGGTCGCGCAGCGGATTCGTCAGCATGCCGGCACGCGTCGTCGCACCGACCAGCGTGAAAGGCTGCAGCTCGAGCTTGATCGAGCGCGCGGCCGGGCCCTCGCCGATCATGATGTCGATCTGGTAGTCCTCGAGCGCAGGGTAGAGGATCTCCTCGACGACCGGCGACAGGCGGTGGATCTCGTCGATGAAGAGGACGTCGTTGCGCTCGAGATTGGTCAGGATCGCCGCCAGGTCCCTGGGCTTTTCGAGCACCGGGCCCGAGGTCTGGCGCAGCTTGACGCCGAGCTCGTGGGCGATGATGTGCGACAGCGTCGTCTTGCCGAGGCCGGGCGGGCCGAACAGCAGCACATGATCCATCGCCTCGCCGCGCTTTCTGGCCGCGCCGATGAAGATTTCGAGCTGTTCGCGCGCCTTCGCCTGGCCGACGTATTCCTGCAGGCCCTTCGGCCGCAGCGCGCGCTCGATCGCCGCCTCGTTCGGCGATAGCGGCGACGCGCCGACCATGCGCGCCGCGCCCGGCGACGCCGCCGCGAAATCGTCGATCTGGATGCTCATGGCGCATTATCGCGGCGCGCGACGGCGGATGCGCCGCGGGCGCGCCACACGATCGGTCTATCGGGCCAGCGCGCGCAGCGCGAGCTTGATGCCGTCGCTGACGCCGATATCGGCCGCCAGCGCCTTGCAGGCGGCAGCCGCCTCGCGCTCGCTGTAGCCGAGCGCGAGCAGCGCCTGCAGGATGTCGCCGTGGCTGCCTGCGGCGGGCGATGCGGGCGCCACGGTGTCGCTGCCGAGCTTGCCCTTCAGTTCGAGCAGCAGCCGCTCGGCGGTCTTCTTGCCGATGCCGGGCACCTTGACGAGGCGCGCCGATTCCTGCCGGCTCACGGCGTGCTCGAGTTCGGCGACCGACAGGCCGGAGAGGATGGCCAGCGCGGTGCGCGGGCCGATTCCCGAAATCTTCACCAGGTGGCGAAAGGTCGTGCGCTCCGGCGCGGTGAGGAAGCCGAACAGCACCTGCGCATCCTCGCGGACGACGAAGTGCGTCAAGAGCGTCACGCGCTCGCCGACCGCGGGCAGGTTGTAGAAGCTGCTCATCGGCACGTCGACCTCGTAGCCGACGCCGCCGACGTCGATCAGCAACTGCGGCGGATGCTTCGCCGCCAGCACGCCGGTGAGGCGTCCGATCATCGCGTCGCCGACGTGCCGGCGAACAGGCCCAGGCGTTGCGCCTCGAGCGCCGCCTCGGCGCGCGAGCTCACATTGAGCTTGCGGTAGATCTGCTTCACATAGTCGGCGATCGTGTGCCGCGACAGGCTGAGCTGGACGCCGATCTCGGGCAGCGTATAGCCCTTCGCGACGCGCAGCAGCACCTCGCTTTCGCGCTCGGTGAGCTGTACGCGCGGCACGGTGTTCTGCTGCGGCCGGGCCTGCGCCGCGAAATAGGCGATCACGCGGCGCGCGATCGAAGGCGACAGCGGCGGCTCGCCCTGGCTGATGCGCTGCAACTGGTCGGTGAAGTGCTCGCGCGGCTGCTCCTTGAGGACGTAGCCGAAGGCACCCGCCTGCAGGGCCGGGAAGAGATGCTCGTCGTCGTCGTGGATCGTGACGACGACCGATTGCACCTCGGGCTGCGTCTCGCGCAGCGCGGCGACGACATCCACGCCCGAGCCGTCGGGCAGGCCGAGATCGACGAGCGCGAGGTCGAACTTGATCGCCGAGACCAGGCCCAGCGCGTCGTGCACGCGCGCCGACTCGCAGATGTGGGCGCGCGGAAAGACCTGCAGCACGAGCGCCTTGATCCAGGCCCGGATCTCGGGCAGGTCTTCGAGCAGCAGGATATTGTTCATGACGATGGCGGGCGATGAGCTTCGGCTTCATCCTAGCAGCGCGCAGGCCCCGCGGCGCACCGCTTTACAGCGGAAGCGTGAGGCGGATCACGGTTCCGTAGCCCGGGCCGGACTCGACGAGGCACTGGCCGCGCATCTGCTTGGCGCGGTGCTTCATGCTCGACATGCCGTGACCGCGGTCGAGCCGGCCGTCGAGTTCGAGCGGAATGCCGCGCCCGTTGTCCTGCACGACGAGGCTCACGTCGTCGGCGCTGATCATGCAGTTCACCTTGCAGTGCGACGCGCCGCTGTGCTTGATGATGTTGTTCACCGCCTCGCGCAGGATGCGCGTCGTCTGCACGAAGGCGCGCGCCGACATCAGCTGCTCGGAATCATCGGTCGGGCCGGTCCATTCCGCTTCGATATTGGCCTGGCCGAGGCGCGAGACGGTCTCGGCGCGCCAGTCGGCGAGCGCATCGGCGACGCGCATCGCCTTGCCCGTCATGCCGCGCACCGACAGCCGCATTTCCTCGAGCGCCTCGCGCGCGAGGGTCGAGATGCGCTCGGATTCGCTCGTATGCACGATCGTCAGCAGCTTGGCGCCGAGGTCGTCGTGCAGGTCGGAGGCGATGCGCTTGCGCTCCTTCTCGGTCACCTGCTCGACGCGCAGTTCGGCAAGCTGCGCGAAGTTGCGCTCGATCTCGGCCGTCGCCTCCTGGATGCGCGCCTCGAGCGTGCTGCGCCCCGCCTCGGCCGCACGCAGCGCGCGCGCGAAGACCTGGACGAGCCGAAAGCTCACGACCAGAACGAAGACCGGAAAGGCAAAGCGCAGTGCGTGGCCGCGCCAGATGCCGCCGCCGGCGGCGTGCTGTACCTCTTCGAGCACCACCATGCACGCGAGCAGCACGAGGATCGCGCTCATGACCCAGAACTCGGTGCGCTGGCTCACCCAGCTGACGCGCAGATAGACCGCCGTCGCGGCCAGCAGCTCGAGGCCGAGCGCCCAGTACCAGAATGTGACGCCGGCGTACAGCCGGTCCGGCCCGAGCAGCGCGAGCGACAGCGGCATCACGAAGCACTGCGCGATCAGTGCATAGTCGAGCGGCCGGCGCTTCACGTGCGCATAGCGCAGCAGGAAGACGATCGCGAAACCGACGACCGGCGCGAAGCCGAGCGTGACGGCGAACTCCGCGGCGCGGTTCGACAGCGGCGGGTCGGCAAGCCAGATGCGCGCCGTCAGCAACGACCAGATGATCGACATGGTGCCGAAATACATCAGGTAGCTCGCGCGCCGGTTGAACCAGCCGACGCCGATCATGAAGACGCCGAGCACGAACAGCGTGACGCCGAGCAACTGCGGCGCGGTGACGTTCCAGAACTGCTGCGCGCGCCAGACCGGCGCCAGCGCGTCCATCGGCCCGATGCGAAGCAGGGACAAGCCGGCCGCGCGCTGGCGCGATGCGACATGCTCGAGCGCGTGGCCGCGCAGCTTCAGGTCGAGCGTATTGCCCTGCGCACGCAGCAGGGCCGACGGCAGCGCGACGAGTTGCGGCTGGTAGCAGTTGCGCGTGACGGGCTCGCGCATGCGCCCGCCGCTGAAGATGCGATGGCCGTTCAGATATACCTCGAGATTGGTGCACGCCCGTTCGACATAGAGTGCCGATACCGCCTCCGGGTCGGCGCGCGGCGGCGCGTCGAACCGCACCCGATACCAGACCACGCCTTCGTAGCCGGGCCGGCTCGCATCCCAATCGTCGGGCAGTTCCTGCAGCGCGGCCGGCGCGCCGGCCGGGAAGTCCGGCGCATCGCCGGCCACCGCGAGTGCTTCGCGAAACTCGAGCGTCGGCGGCGACCCCGAGGTCGGCTCGGCGGCCTGGCCGGCGAGCGCGCAGCCGGCCAGCACGACGATGCACAGCAAGCCGCGCAGAAAGACGGTCAGCGAATCGCGCGGCACGGGCATGGGTCGGGATTGTGCAGGACGGTGCGCGCCCCGCCCGATCGCGGTACGCGCCCTATTTCACGTCTGGCGCGCCGCCCAGACATACGCCAAGCCAGCGCGCGACGTATTCCGCCGCGGCGTCGATCTCGATCGTCTTGCGCCGCGCGCTGTCGCCGCGCACGAGGCGTATCGATCGGCGCGGCAGGCCGAGTTCGGCGGCCAGCCAGGCAAGCAGCATCTCATTGGCCTTGCCGTCGACCGGCGGCGCCGCGAGCCGCACCCGCAGCGCGCCGTCGTGCAGACCGTCGGCGCCGGTGCGCCGCGCATTCGGCACGACACTGACCGCGAGCCGCACGCCGCTTGCGCCGCTGCTCAGGCAGGGCCAGCGTGGTGCCGCGCACTGCCCCGTCGCGCCGGCCGGATCCGCGCTCGGCGCGATCGGCGGCGTCGGCGGCGCGCGGTGCGGCGCGCGGCCCGGCTTCAACCTGCCGCGGCCTTCTTCGCCGCCGCCCGCGGCCGCTTGGCGGCGGGAGCCGCCGCCGGCTCGGCCGCGGACTTCTTCGCCGCGGCACGCGGCGCGCGCGGCTCGAACTCGAAGCCGACCTTGCCTTCCTTCCTGTCCCACACGAGGTAGGCCTTGAACTTGCGCCGCGTCCGGTTGGAGACGAAATTCTCGAGCAGCTCGGTCTTGCCTTCGGCGAGCAGCTTCGTCATCTGCTCGCGCGCCACCGGCTGCTGCAGGATGATCTTGCCGCTCTTGAAGTCGCACGTCACGTGGGCGCCGACGGCGTGCTCGCAGACATAGCTCGTGCCGTGCTCGTAGACGTGGCCCTTGCACTTGGGGCAGGCGCCGAGGCTTTGCTGACCCGAGAAGTCGACCGGCTCGCCACTCTCGCCCTCCTTCTTCGCATCCTCGCCGAAATCGAACTCGAGCTTCCAGTTCGCGATCTCGTCGTCGAAGACAAGGCGCAGTTCGGCGGTGAACGGCCAGCCCGCCTTCGAGCGAAAGCCCTCGAGCGGTCCGACCTTCTTGTCGCGCAGCAGCGCCTCGGCCTCGGCGGTCTCGAATGCGCGGCCGCCGGGGATCTTGCCGATCGAGAAGCCGCAGCCTTCGCCGTCGCCGCCCTTGCCGATGCAGGCGAAGCGCCGGTAGTTCTCCTTCACGACGCCGCCGCAGTTGGGGCACGGCGTCGAAAGCGTCGCGTAGTCGCCGGGGATCGTGTCGCGGTCGTACTCCTTGGCCTTGCCGACGATGCGCTCGGTCATCGCGGCGATCTCGGCCATGAAGGCGTCGCGCGACAACCGGCCGTGCTCCATCTGCGCGAGCTGGTATTCCCAGTTGCCGGTCAGCTCGGGCTTGGTCAACTCGTCGACCGACAGGCCGCGCAGCAGCGTCATCAGCTGGAACGCCTTCGCCGCCGGGACGAGCTCGCGCCCTTCGCGGTGGATGTACTTCTCGTAGATCAGGCCTTCGATGATGGCCGAGCGCGTCGCCGGCGTGCCGAGACCCTTGTCCTGCATCGCGCCGCGCAGCTCCTCGTCGTCGATCAGCTTGCCGGCGCCTTCCATCGCGCCGAGCAGCGTCGCCTCGGTGTAGCGCGCCGGCGGCTTGGTCTTGAGCGCGACGACCGTCACATCCTCGGTGCGCACCGCCTCGCCCGGCGCGACGGCGACGAGGTTGGCGTCGTCCTCCTGCGCCTCCTTGCCGTAGACCGCAAGCCAGCCGGGCTTGACGAGCACCTTGCCGTTGGTCTGGAAACGGTACGCCTGATCCGCCTTCGTGATGGTGCTGATGCGTGTCGTCACCATGAACTCGGCCGGCGGATAGAACACCGCGAGGAAGCGCTTGACGACCATGTCGTAGAGCCGCGCCTCGATCTCCGAGAGGCTCTTGGGCGCCTGCAGCGTCGGCACGATCGCGAAGTGGTCCGACACCTTGGCGTTGTCGAACACGCGCTTCGTCGGCTTCACGTAGCCTTCGGCGAGCGCCTTCCTCGCGTGCGGCGCGAGTTCGCGCAGCGGACCGGGCAGGTCCTCCGCGCCGATCATCTGCATCGTCTGCTTGACGACGTTCACGTAATCCTCGGGCAGCGCGCGCGAATCGGTACGCGGATAGGTCAGCACCTTGTGCTTCTCGTAGAGCGCCTGCGCGAGCGAGAGCGTCGTCTTCGCCGAGAAGCCGAAGCGCGAGTTGGCCTCGCGCTGCAGCGTCGTCAGGTCGTACAGCAGCGGGCTCGACTGCGTGCTCGGCTTGGCCTCGTCGGTGACGATCGCGGGCTCGCCGCGCACCGCGTCCGCAATCGCCTGCGCATCACGCTCGATCCAGATGCGATCCGCGCGCCGTTCGGCGTCGGGCTCGAGCAACGGGGCCCCCTCCCCGTCGCGGTTCTTCTTGAAGCCGGGGTCGAACCACTTGCCTTCGTACTGGCCGGCTTCGGCGTCGAAAGTGGCGCGCACCTCCCAGTAGTCGCGGGCGACGTGCTTGCGAATCTTCTCCTCGCGCTCGACGACGATCGACAGCGTCGGCGTCTGCACCCGCCCGACGGTCGTCAGGAAGAAGCCGCCGTCGCGCGAATTGAACGCCGTCATCGCGCGCGTGCCGTTGATGCCGACCAGCCAGTCGGCCTCCGATCGGCTGCGCGCGGCGTCGGCCAGGCCCGCCATCTGGGCGTCGCTGCGTAGTTGCTCGAAGCCCTCGCGGATCGCGGCCGGCGTCATGCTCTGCAGCCACAGGCGCCGGATCGGCTTGGCCAGCGGCTTGGCGCCGGCCGCGTATTGCACGATCAGGCGAAAGATCAGCTCGCCCTCGCGCCCGGCGTCGCAGGCGTTGATGAGCTGCGTCACGTCCTTGCGCTTGACCTGTTTGACGACGGCATTGAGCCGCGACTTGGCCTTGTCGATCGGCGCCAGCTCGAAGTGCGGCGGGATCACCGGCAGGTGCGCGAAGCTCCACTTGCCGCGCTTCACGTCGTAGGCCTCGGGCGCCTTGATCTCGACCAGATGGCCGACCGCCGACGTGACGACGTATTCGTCGTTCTCGAAATGATCCTCGTGCTTGTCGAACTTGCCGCTGGCCGCCGTCAGCGCGCGAACGATGTCCTGCGCGACCGACGGCTTCTCCGCGATGATGAGTGACTTTCCCATGCCTGTCCTGTTGTCTGCTCTCGGCGACGCAAGGTCTGCCTACAATCTGCCCTCACGCGTGCGCGCGCCTGCATACACGCGCGCGCGCGCGCCCACGAATTCAATGTACCCAAAGTCGACCATGACGCAAGCCGCTTCGCCAAGGCACCCGGATGATCGCGGCGCGGCGCCGGCGAACGGCGCAGCGCACCCCGCCGCCGCGCGCAGGGGGGCGCGGCGCATCCAGGTGCGCCGCTCGGGCGTGCACGGCAAGGGCGTTTTCGCCGTCGCGCCGATCGCGAAGGGTACGCGCGTGATCGAATATCTCGGCGAGGTCATCAGCTGGCGCGAAGCGCTGCGCCGCCACCCGCACGATCCGAGCGATCCGAACCATACCTTCTTCTTCCACATCGACGACAAGCACGTCATCGATGCGAGCGTGGGCGGCAACGCGGCGCGCTGGATCAACCATGCGTGCACGCCCAACTGCGAGGCCGACGAGATCGACGGCCGCGTCTTCGTCAGCGCGCTCACCGATATCGCGCCCGGCGAGGAGCTGTTCTACGACTACGGCCTCGTCATCGACGGGCGCTACACGAAGAAGCTGAAGGAGCAGTTCGCCTGCCGCTGCGGCACGCCGCGCTGCCGGGGCACGATGCTCGCGCCGAAACGATGACCGCAGCACGAGGCACGGTACCCTCCGCCGGCGGCCGCTGGCATTGGGATGCGCAGGCGCTCTGGGCGCAGCTCGAGCCGCGCCTGCCCGGGCTGAGTGTCGAGGTGCTGGCACGCGCGCCGTCGACCAATACCGTGCTGCTCGAGCGGGCGCGTGTCGCGCCGCATGCGCGCGACGGCGGGGGCGGCCGCGCGGCCGAGGCGGGCGAGCGCGTCGGCCGGCGCCAGGCCGACATGCAGCCCTGCCTGCTCGTTGCCGAGCACCAGACGGCCGGGCGCGGCCGGCTCGGCCGGGGCTGGCGTTCGGCGCGCGGCGCGTCGCTCACGTTCTCGCTCGCGCTGCCGCTGGCACCCGCCGACTGGTCGGGCCTGTCGCTCGCGGTCGGCGTCGCGCTCGCCGATGCCCTGCAACCCGAGGCCGCGCCTTCGACGCCGTCGATCGCGCTGAAATGGCCGAACGACCTGTGGCTCGCGCCGCCTGCCGAGCAGGGGCCGCCGGCCGACGGCAGCCTCGGCCGCAAGCTCGGCGGCATCCTGATCGAAACCCTCGCCAGGGGCAGCCAGCGGCTGGCGGTGATCGGCGTCGGGCTCAACGTGGCACCGCTGCCCGAGCCGCTGCCGGTCGACCTGCACGGCCGCATGGCGTCGATCGCCGAGATCGATCCCGGCGCGAATGCGCCGGCAGTGCTGGCGCGCGTCGCGCTGCCGCTGGTCGAGGCGCTGCACAACTTCGAGCGCGATGGCTTTGCCGCATTCGCCGAGCGCTTCGCCGCACGCGACCTGCTGCGCGACCAGGCGGTGCGCACGACCGCCGCCGATGCGCCGGAAGGCACGGCGCGCGGCGTCGATGCGCACGGCGCGCTGCTGATCGATACGGCCGACGGGCGGCACGCGATCACGAGCGGCGAAGTCAGCGTGCGGCCGGTCGGCGGCCCCGATACGATCCCCTCGCCTGCGCCATGAAGCTGCGCGCGCTGGCGCTGCTGCTGGTGCTCGCCAATCTGGGTTTCTACATCTGGTCGCAGGGCTGGCTCGACGCCTTGACGGGCGCCCGCGGGACGGGCGAACCCGAGCGCATGGCGCGTCAGGTCAATCCGCAGTTGCTGCGCGTCCTGCCCGAGGCGCAGGGGGTCGCGGCGATGGCGGGGTCGGCGCTGGCCGCGGCCTGCCTCGAAGCGGGCCCGTTCACCGCAGTCGAGGCCGGCGCGGCGCTCGCCCAGTGGCGCGAGCGCGGGGTGCCGACCGCTCGCATCGTGACGCGCGAACTGCCGGGCGACGCGGCCATGCTGCGCATCGAGGACGCCGATGCGGCGCTCGCCGCACAACTGGCGCAAGGCGCCGCCCCGTTCGGCAAGGCATTCGCGCCGTGCGCGAATTAGCCTGCTGATTGTCGGCGCGCCGCTGCGCGCGTCGCGCCTGGCTCAGCGGCGGCGGCGAAACGCACGTGCCACCGCGGCCACCGAGAGCGTCAGCCCGAGCAGCCACAGCGGCCCGACCGCACCGCCGCCGCCACCGGCTGAGGCGAGCGTGCTATCGGCGGCAGGGGGCGGCACATCGGCACCGAGCGCGACGGCTTCGCTCACCTCGGCGTTGGCGATCACCTCGACCGGCCAGCGCCTGGGCGTGAAGGTCGCCTGCTGCCCGATCGTCTGCGCATAGCGCACCGCCTCGGCAACGTCGAGCATCCCGGCGCCGCAGGTCTGCGTGGTGCAGATGCAGCGCCCCTGGTTGTCCGCCGAGCAGGCGCCGATCACCGGCGACGTGACGTGCGGGCGCGCACTCTGGCGCAGGCCGGCGACGATCTGGGCCGGCGTCAGGCCCGGATTCGCGCTCAGCATCAGGCTGACGGCGCCGGCAACGATCGGCGCCGAGAAGCTCGACCCGTAGACGCGCGCATAGCCGCCCGCCGCCGGGCCGGTGCGGCCGGCATTGCCGAGCGTGACGATGCCGTCGTCGCCGAGGATCGCGCCCCACGCACCTTCGTCGTCCGGGTCGCCGCCGACCGTCGCGACGACCAGCCCGGCGCCGAAGTTCGAATAGGTCGCCTTGAAACCGTCGCGATTGAGCGCCGCGACGCCGATCGCACCCTTGCAGTTGGCCGGGCGCATCGGCGCCGCATGCTGGTTGCCGGCCGCGGCAACGACGACCACGCCGTGCTCGGCCAGTTCGTCGATCGTCGATTGGTAGGCCGGGTTGCATGCCGCGCTGCTGCCGAAGCTGATGCTGATGATGCGCGCCGGGTTCGGGTTTGCCGGCAGGAAGCCGCCGCCCGACGTCGCGACCGCGAGCCCGGCCGCCCAGCGCATGCCGTCGATGATGTCGGCCACCTCGGCGCCGCACTTGCCGGCGACGCGCACCGGCAGCACGCGAGCGTCCCAGCTTGTCGAAGCGATACCTTGCGCGTTGTCCGTCACCGCGGCGACGAGGCCGGCGATCTGCGTGCCGTGCCACGAGCTGTCCTGCACCTCGCAGTCGTCGAACAGCGCCGGGGCGGACTGCCGATCTGCGTTGTCGACCCAGTCGCCCGGATCGCTCGCATCGGCGTCGCGGCCGTCGCCGTCGTTCGCATAGTCGATCGTCGAGACGAAGTCGTAGCCGGCGAGCACCTGGCCGGCAAGATCGGGATGGCGTGTGATGCCGGTATCGAGGAGCGCGACGATCGCCGCCGCACGGCCCCGCTCGAGCGCCCAGGCGCCCTCGAATCCCGGCAGGCCGCGGCGCCGCGCCGCCAGCGCGTTCGAATTGCTGCCGCCCGGATTGGCGAGCCACCATTGCTGCGCGAAATACGGGTCGCTCGGCGTCGCGGCCTGCAGCCGCTGCTCGCGCTCGTTGGCGACGACCCATTCGACATCCGGATCGGCGCGCAGCTGGGCTGCGATGCGCGCCGCCTCGGCGCCGCCGAGGACGCGCCCGAAATCCAGGCGCTGCGCGGCGCGGCCGGCCGGCTGCGCGCGGTAGCGGCTGATGCCCGCATGGCCGAGCACGCGCTGCAGGCGCGAGCCTTGCGCATCGTCGGCCTTCGCGACGCCAAGGGCCTGCGCGCGCTCGTGGGCCGGCGCATCCTTCAGTTTGACGATCAGGCCGTTCGCGGCCCGGTATTCGCCCGCGGCCGGCGCCGGCCACGCGGCCAGCACGCTGCAGCCGAGGACGGCGGCGGCGATCGTGCGCGCGATGCGACGGCGCGGCGCGCCGCGCCGCGTCGCGCCACTTGCCGCACCGCCTATCCTGAAATCTTCATGACCCACCACCGGCCTCCGTCGTCCGTCCGCGCGCCCTGAGAGCACCCCCAAGGGCCGGGCCTTGCCCGTCCCGGCCCCCCGCGGGGGCGCAAGAAAACTTGGG
>JACSRM010000284.1 GCA_014879745.1 Burkholderiaceae bacterium
CGGCGCGCGAACGAAGCGCGTCAGGTCGATCGAGCCGAGGCAGCAGCAGCCGTAGGCGGGCAGCGGCTGTTCGCCGCATGGATTCGTACTGGAGATCGTCTCGCAGTAGCGCAGGTTGTTGTCGGTGTTGATGCGGTCGAGGAACAGCACGCCGGGCTCGGCGTGGTCGTAGGTCGACTGCATGATCTGCTGCCACAGCGCACGCGCCGGCAGCTTGCGAAAGACCCACATCCCGTCGTCGCGCTGGTACGCGCCGTCTGCCTTCTGCCCCGGGCCGGGCTCGGCGCGGTGGACGAGTTCGATGTCGGTGTCGTCGCGCACCGCGCGCATGAAGGCGTCGGTCACGCCGACCGAGATGTTGAAGTTCTTCAGGTCGCCGCTGTCCTTGGCGTGGATGAACTCCTCGACGTCGGGGTGGTCGCAACGCAGCACGCCCATCTGCGCGCCGCGCCGGCTGCCGGCGCTCTCGACCGTCTCGCACGAGCGGTCGAAGACGCGCATGTAGCTCACCGGCCCCGAGGCGTTCGATTGCGTGCTGCCGACCCACGCGCCGCGCGGGCGGATGCGCGAGAAGTCGTAGCCGACGCCGCCGCCGCGGCGCATCGTCTCCGCCGCTTCGGTCAGCGCCGTGTAGATGCCGGGGTGGCCCTCCTCGTCGGTCGCGATCGAATCGCCGACCGGCTGCACGAAGCAGTTGATGAGGGTCGCCGAAAGCGCCGTGCCGGCGGCCGAGCTGATCCGCCCCGCCGGCACGAAGCCGCGCTGCTGGGCGTCGAGGAAGCGCGCCTCCCATGCGGCGCGCTGCTCGGGCGCCTCGACCTGCGCCAGCGCGCGAGCGACGCGCAGCCGGATGTCGTCGGCGGTCTTCTCGTCGCCCTTGGCGTATTTTTCCAGCAGTACCTCGTCGGTGATGAGCTGCGGGGCGAGCGTGGGCGCCATGGCTGGTTGCGATCGGCTGCGAGTCTTTTCCGTCATCTTGTCTCCTGTGAAGCGTTGCGCAGGCTAAGCAACTGCGCGCGGGTTGCGTTTGACGGCGGTCAGCAAGCCGTCGAAGAACGGTCGTCGTGATGCAGCGCGTGCCGATGGTCGAACCGACGACGCAGCGAATGCCCTGCCCGTCGCCCCGGATCGCGGCGGCGACACCTGGCGTGGGATTTCACGCCGCAACGATGGACGCGGGCGGCCAATGCCGGCCGCGCAACTCCGGGTGGCGGGTTCGGGTCACATTGTGCCCCAGCCGCACGGTGCGGCGCCGGCACAGACCCACAGGGCGGCAGGGGTCAGGGCAGTCCGTGCGAATGCAGGAAGGCGTCGACGGCGTCGGTATAGGCGCCGGGAGCGCCGAGCAGGTCGTTCAGGTCGGCGTGCGACAGCGCGACCGGAAGCACCGACACCTGTCCGCCGAACGCAGCCGCCTTCGCCGCGAAGGCCTGCGCCTGCGGGCACGCGTCTTCACGCAGTGACGAACAGACCGCGAGCCACGGCGCCGACGGCCTCGCCTGCAGCCGGTGAAGCGGCGACGCAGCGCGCCAGTCGGCAGGGTCGGCACCGAAGGCTTCGTCGTAGAAGGCGAAATGCGGGCGCGACATGATTCGCACCAGGTCGAACGCTGCGCTGTCGATGCTGATCGTCGCCCGCCAGGGCTCGGCGCCGCAGCGCGCGCCGAGTTGCGGATCGGCGGCCAGCAACGACACCAGATGGGCGCCGGCCGAATGCCCGAGCAGCACCACCTTCGTGCCGTCGGCGCCCCAGGCGCGGGCCTGCCGCTGAACAAAGGCGAGCGCCCGCGCCACGTCTTCGGCCTGTTCGAGCGGCCGCGCCCGCGGCAGCATGCGGTAGTTGACCGAGACCAGCACGCAGCCGCGAGCGACCCAGTGCATGACCTTGTTGCGCACGCTGCGCAGCAGCCCCTTGTCGCCGCGGCGCCAGGCGCCGCCGTGTACGACGAGGAGGATCGCAGCGCCAGCGGCATCCGCGGGAAGGTAAACGTCGAGCGCCTGCGCCGGATCGTGGCCATACGCGATGTCGCGTTCGACGCGGGCGCCGGGCGGCAGCTCGAACGGGCCGCGCGCGGCCATCGGATGGCGCGCGCCCGATTGGTCGTCGGCACCGCGCAGCGCAGCGCGTGCCAACAGACGCTCGCGCAGGCGGTTCCCCGGCTGCGCCGAATCCCGCGCCGCGGCCAGCGCCTCGAGCCATGCCGGTCTGCTCACCGTGCGTCCGACCTGTCTTTCACCGGACTACGACCGGCCGAGGAAGACCTCGCATCCGCCGCGCGGATTGAAGACGTACTTGTCGCCGTCGAGCGGCATCACTTTCGGCCCCCAGGGATTGGCGGTGCCGAGAAACAGGCCGTAGGGCGTCGACTCGAGCGTCCTCAGCCCCATGTTGTACGGATTGCCCATGCCGTTGGTCGTGACGGGCACCCAGTTGACGCCGTCGTTGCTGCGGTACAGGTCGAAGCCGGCGCCGTTGTCGAACATGGTCTTGGGTGTGACGTAGGCCAGCAGCCTGGCGAACGCGCCGGGCCAGCGGCTGTGCTTGACGTAGCCGAGCCACGCGCTCCACTCGAAGGTGCTGACGTAGAGCCA
The DNA here is from genome assembly GCA_014879745.1 of Burkholderiaceae bacterium. GTDB lineage: Bacteria > Pseudomonadota > Gammaproteobacteria > Burkholderiales > Burkholderiaceae_C > CAIKUF01. Next base: position 2,592 of record JACSRM010000284.1, read on the forward strand.
GCCTTCGTGCTCGCACATGCGCCACATATAGCCGTTGAAGAAGTCGTCGAAGCCGGCGCGCCGGCCCGACAAGGGCTCCTTGCGGCCATCCGGTGTATCGCGCGGCTCGCCGACGATCAGATCCCAGCTCAGGTCTTCGTTGAGCCTGAGCAACTCGGCGGCCGCCGGGCCGATCTTGTTGAGCTTGTCGATGCCGCCGCCCTGGATGCCGGTGCCGATATAGAGCGCCCCCTTGAACGGCGCCATGCTGAGCACGCCCTGGTTCTCGGGCCCGCGCCAGGCGCCGCGCGTCAGCACGCGCTCCCATTCGTACGGCGGCTCGCCTTCGCAGCGGCTGCGCCAGAGCTGGAAGCCCTCGTGATTGAGGGTCCCGGCGTAGAGGTGGTCGCCCCAGGCGCAGAGTTCGTGCACCGACTTGTTGCTCAGGTCGCCGAAGGCGAAGTCGGTGACCGGCTCCCACTTGCCGGCTGCCGGGTCGCGGCTGCCGTAGATCACGACGTGACCGGAGATATTCTGGTTGCCGCCGCGCGCGCCGGCCGGCGTCGTGAACAGCATGCCCTTGAACGAGACGAGCGAGCGGATCGTCGTCACCGGCAGCCCCACCAGCCCCGGCTCGCAGGTCTGCTCGAAGCGGCGGCCGTCCTCCGATCGCAGGATGATGGGCCCGGGCCCCTTCGCGGGCGACCAGGTGCAGACGTACAGCACGGGCTTGCCGGTCGCCGGCTCGACGTGTACCGCCATCGCGCGGTAGCTGACCTCGCGCGGGATGCGCTGGCCGTCGCTGCCGACGATCATCGGCGACTTGTAGGCGCGTTCCCAGTGGTCCTTGCGCGGATCGTAGGCCCAGATCTCGGCACACAGGTCGAGGTCGAACGGATCGACCGGCCCCTCGACCGGCCACACGTCCAGGCCGAGGCTGCCGGCGTGGCGCTTGCGCATGAGGGAGAACGCACCGCGGATCGTCGTCACGTACAAGCGGCCGTCGAACCAGACCATCGAGTGCGCGTACGAGTTGTGGCCGTCACCGAAGCCGCCATACGCGATCAGCTTGAAATGCTCCCGGCTCAACCCGGGGCGCACCCCGAGCCGGTTCGCCACCGCCGCCATCAGGAGTCCAGCGCCGAGATGAAGCGGTCCAGCGCCTTGCCGGCTTCCTCGCGCGTGCTGAACGGACCGAACCGGTTCTCGTCGCGCGTCGTGAAGTGCCAGCCGCTGTCGGAGCGGAAGATGCGGTCGCTGCGGAAGTAGCTGCGCCGCACCTCGCCGCTGCGATGGCGGCGCGGTGCCGCCGCGAACTCGCCGCCCCAGAAGCGATGGCACGCCGACAGGACTTCTTCGGGGCGCAGTGTCGGGAAGAAATGCCCGGCGTCGCGCACGCGACGGAACTCCGCATGCGGCCAGATCTCGAGCAGCTCCGCGCCCGAGAGCCGGGCCGGCGAGTGGTCGCCGTACATCGCGACGATCGGGAAATGCAGGCCGCGCAGGCGCTCGAGCGTGAGGCCGTCGTCGCTCAGCATCTCGGCCTCGGCCGTGGTCGTATTCATCAACGCGAGCCACTCGGCCGACGTGCGCTTGCCGGTTCGGCCCAGCAAGGGCCGGACGAGCTCGACGAGTTCGGCCGGCACCTCGCGGCCATGCAACTGCCATTCGGCGACCCGCGTCAGCAGCTTGGGGCCGAAGTACGGATCGCTCGTCGAGAGCCCGGCCTGCATGCGGTCGAGCACCGGCTGCACCTTGCGGCTGAAGCTCCACTCCTCGCGCTGCTGAACTTCCCGTCCGGCCGAGAAATGGCTGTCGGCGAGCACCAGGCTGCGCACGCGTTCGGGCTGCGCGCAGGCGAAACTCAGCGCGACGACGCCGCCGAAGCTGTGCGCCATCAGATGCGCGCGGTCGATCCGCAGATGGTCCATCAGGCCGGCCAGGTCGCCGGCGAGGAACTTCGGCGAGTAGCCCGAGGCGGGCATCTCCGAGCGGCCATGGCCGCGCAGGTCGTACAAGGTGACCCGAAACCGCTTGGCAAGCTGCAAGCCGTAGCGGAAATACCAGAACGCCATATTGGTGGCCAGGCCATGCACCATGACCAGGTCCTCGCGCGCAGGCGCGTCGCCTTCGTCCAGCTGGACGTAGTTGAGCTTGACTCCGTTGATCGTCGCGATCGGCATCGTGGGCGGTCCCGCTATTCCATGTAGCCCAGCATCTGCAGCTGGTCCATGATCTGCTTCTTCTCGTCCTCGTCCATCGCCTCGGTCTGGCTGGTGTTGGCACCGCCGCGCGTCGCGGCGCCGATCTCGATCGGGTGCGCGGCCTTGTGTTCGGCGGTGAACATCGCGGGCGCGACGACGCCCTCGAAGTCCGAGGGCACCGGCAGGCCGACGCTGTAAAGCAGCGTGGAAGCGACGTCGGTGATATGGCGCCTGCCGATCAGCTTGCCGGCCTCGATGCCCGGGCCGTAGGCCATGAAGACGCCTTCCGGGTGGTGGGTGCCGACGACGTAGTTGCGCTTCTGGACGATCGGCAGGATGTTGCGCACCGATACGAAGCCGAAGTCGCGCAGCACGAGCTGCAGGTCGGGCGCGTCGTGCATCGCCGCGCCGGGAAATACGTCCTCGCGCTTGTGGATCTCGGTGATGATGCGCTCGCCGGTCTCGGGGTCCTTCAGCTCCTCGAGGTCGCGGATCAAACGCGTGCGCACCTTCTCGTAGTCCTTCGGGTCGATGCCGGTCTCGCCGGGCTGGCGCGCGACGCGAATCGTGATGCCGTTGCAAGACGGCGTACGGCAATAGGCGGTCGTGCGCGTCCAGTCGAGGTAGGCGAAATAGCTCTTGCTGACGTTGAAGCCCTCGGTGCCCTCGGGCATCGGCTTGAAGTGGACATACCCCTTTTCGGCCAGGTAGGCGTTGATGCGGACGACCTCGGTCGACGCGGTGAAGCCGTGGTCCGACGCGAAGAAGACCTGCACATCCGGGCCGGCGGCGGTGACGAGGCGCTCGATGAACGAGTCGAGTTGCGCAAAGTAGGCGAGCGAGACCTTGCGCATGCGGGCGTGATACTCGCCCATGCCGTCCTGCGGCAGGTGCGGATCGAGGTATTGCCAGGCCTGATGCTGCAGCTTGTCGACGCCGTCGAACAGCACCGCCATCAGGTCCGGCGCCTCTTCCTTCATCAGGTACTCGGCAACCCGGAACCACTGCATCTCGCGCGGCAGGTGGTAGCGCACCCACGCCTCGCGGTCCTCGTCGCTGAGTTCGTAGCCGGCCTGCTGTTCCTGGTCGAAGTCCCAGGCCAGTTCGGTCGCGTTGAAGTCGGGAATCGTCTTCAGCCGATCGTAAAGCCCCGGCGGATAGGTGTTGCGGCGCAGGTGGCGCGCCGGCACGAAGCCGGGCACGACGAGTCCGTTCAGGTCGCTCGGCGGCGGCGCGGTGAACGGGAAGTTGAGCGCCGCGATACGCTTGCCTTGGCGGCTGGCGATCGACCAGATCGTCTCGACCCGGCAGTCGCGGGCGTCGAACAGCGTCATGAAGACCTTGTCGCCGCGCTCCTCGGCGCGCACGAAATCGTAGACGCCGTGATGCCCCGGCCCGCGGCCGGTCATCAGCGACACCCAGGCCGGCGGCGTCAGCGGATTGGGCGTCGAGCGCAGCTTGGAACGCGTGCCGCCCGCGAAGATGCGCGCCATGAAGGGCATCACCGGACCGCCGTCCGGCGTGGGCTTGATGAGTTCGTCGAGGACGGTGAACGTGGCGCCGTCCATGCCGATGAAGAGAGTGCGAACGGTCATGACTTCGATCCTTCAGGGGTAGGCCGGCGGGCTGCGGCGCAAGCCCGCGCGGTGCTGTGTTTGCCGTCGCTTCGGGTCGGCTCGCTCATCCATCAACCTCCAGACCGGACAACGCATGCCCGGCAACCGCGATGATCGTAGCCTCGTGCTGCACGACGCGCGTCTCCACTGTATCGGCGCCATGCTGCACGAGAAGCTTTTCACAGTTCGCATCGGCAGCGGCAACGACGAAGTCGTTCGGTCTGCCCTGCAGGCCGCAGCCCAGATACTTCGCCGCCGCCTCTTTCGCGCACCACAAGCGCAGCAGGCGTGCCTCGAGCGCCGGTCCGGACAGGCCATGGACCCATCCGAGTTCCTGCGGCGCGAGCGAATCGGCCAGCAGCTTGGGCTGTTTGATGCGCCCGAGCGCCTCCAGGTCGACGCCGACCGGCTGGCCCGGCGCAGCGACGGCGACGAGGCAGGCATTCGCATTGTGCGCCAGCGAGACGCGAGGTGCGGCGATCAGCGTCTCGCACCATGCGCCGCCGACGCGCGGAGCGCCTTGTGCGTCGTGCTCGACCACGATGTCGGTCGGATAGAGCAGTTCTCCGGTCTGCTCGGCGACCCACAAACGCACCGCTTCCTTCAGCGCCGCGCGGCCGAACAGCCACTCGCGACGGCGCCGCAGATGACCTTGCATGGCTTGCCATTCGTCGCGCTCGGCCGCCGCGAGCACGGCATGCGCCAGGATACGCAGGCAGATGCCGCCGGACTGCGAGCAGAACTCCTCGCTCATCAGCGGCACTTCCCAGAGCGCCACGCCCGCGTCGGGCAGCACGGGCAACGCGCGGCCGAACCAGCCATTCAGCGGATCGGTGCGCACCGCGTGATAGGCGGGCGGGACGACGAAGAACAGATTCACCAGACCGCCGCCCCGCATCAGCACCCGGCCTTCGCCGTCGGTGCAGTCGAACTGCCAGGCGCGCGGCGCCGCGATATCGGTGGCACCTTCCTCCTGCGGTCTCTGGCGCATGCTGAGCACGATGCCTTCGCGCTCGCTCGGGCACGGTTCGTGCAGTTCGATGCGCTCGATCGTCGACGGGAAAGCATGAAACTCGGTGCCGACATACTGCACCAGCCAGCAGGCGACGACCTGACCCATCGCATCGAGCAGCACCGGATTGAGCACCAGGCGAGGCCGCTGCCCCGGCGCGAAGAAGCCGTCCAGCCCGACCTTCGAGAGCTCGACATCGATTCCGCTGTCGTCCCAGGCCTGGACGTAGCTCATGCTCTGGAACACCGGCCCATGGAACATGCCGGTCGCATACAGGTGCGGTGCATTCAGGCACGATTCGCGGCGCTCCTGCAGCGGCGCCACGGCCGGCAATCGCCATTCGGCATCGAAGCCGAACTCGGCGGTCAGCACCGGTCCGCGCGCAGTGATCACGCGTGCCGCGTAGCGACCGCGCGCGCGGTCGAGCACCTCGGCGCGCACTTCGAAGGCGAGTTCGCCGTTGTCGAGCGCGACCCAGTCGAAAGCCTTAACGTCCTCGATCACCCTCACGTCGGCGCGCCCGGCAAGCAGGGCACAGGCCTCGGCCATGATCTCGAGGCTGACCGTGAACGGCACGCAGGACAGGCCGAACAGTTCGGGATCCGAGTCCGACACCGGACCCGACATCACGTGGTCGCGGATGAAGTTGTCGTTGCGCAGGCTGACCACGCAACGCGCCACGACGTGCGATTCGTCGAACTCGACGATCTCGTCGAGCAGCGGTGTCAGGCTGTCGCGTGCGTGCGTCGATCCCCAGGCGGGCGCCGGCCCGGCGCTCGCCGCCGTGTCGACATCCGCCAGCGGCAGGTGTTCGACGAGCGCGCGCTGCTGATCGAGGAAGCCACGCATCAGGTCGAAATAGTCGGCCATGACGGATGCGCGTTCATCGTTATCCTGGCCGCCCCCGGCACTGCCGGCCGCGCGCGTCCGGGCGGGCGGTTGGGCGCCGGACTCCGTCGTCACCGGCGCTGCGGGCGGCATTTGCGGCGCGGCGAGTTGACGCAGCTTTTCGCGCTCGGCCGCGTCCAGACGCAGCATCGGCATCGTATTGTCGAGCAGCACGCCGCGCAGTGCGGGCGTCGGCCCGGCGAGGTCGATCGCGGCAATCGCGCGCTGCTCGAACAAGCGTTCCAACACCGGACCCCGCCCAGCGACATAGAGCTGTCCGAGGACGGCGAGAAAGTGCTCGACGTCGTTCTTGCGCCGCACGTTGGTCGACGCGGCGATGAAGTCGCGGTCGATCAGGATATCG
>JACSRM010000376.1 GCA_014879745.1 Burkholderiaceae bacterium
TGCAGGGCGCCGGCAAGACGACGACGACGGCCAAGCTCGCGCGCCACCTCGCGACCAAGCGCAAGAAGAAGGTGCTGACGGTATCGGCCGACGTCTACCGGCCGGCGGCGATCGAGCAGTTGAAGGTCGTGACGCAGCAGGCCGGCGCCGAGTGGTTCGCGTCGAGCGCGAGCGACAAGCCGGTGGCGATCGCGCTGGCCGCGCTCGACCACGCGCGCAAGCACTATTTCGACGTGCTGCTCGTCGATACCGCCGGGCGGCTCGCGATCGACGAGGCGCTGATGCGCGAGATCGCCGAGTTGCACGCCGCGCTGAAGCCGGTCGAGACGCTCTTTGTCGTCGACGCGATGCAGGGCCAGGACGCGGTCAACACCGCCAAGGCGTTCAAGGACGCGCTGCCGCTGACCGGCATCGTGCTGACCAAGACCGACGGCGATTCGCGCGGCGGCGCCGCGCTGTCGGTGCGCGCCGTGACCGGCGTGCCGATCAAGTTCGCCGGCACGAGCGAGAAGATCGACGGCCTCGAGGTGTTCGACGCCGAACGCCACGCGGCGCGCGTGCTCGGCATGGGCGATATCGTCGCCCTCGTCGAGGAGGTGCAAAAGGGCGTTGACGTCGCCGCCGCACAGCGGCTCGCCGAGAAGGTCAAATCGGGCGACGCCTTCGACCTGAACGACTTTCTCGCCCAGCTGTCGCAGATGAAGAAGATGGGCGGCCTGTCCGGTCTGATCGACAAGCTGCCGCAGCAGATGGCGGCCAAGGCGGGGCAGGCCGACATGGACCGTGCCGAGCGCGACGTCAAGCGCATGGAGGGCATCATCTGCTCGATGACGCCGCAGGAGCGGCGCAAGCCCGATCTGCTGAAGGCGACGCGCAAACGCCGCATCGCCGCCGGCGCCGGCGTGCAGGTGCAGGACGTGAACCGCCTGCTCAAGCAGTACGAGCAGATGCGCGACATGATGAAGAAGATGAAGGGCGGCGGCCTGATGAAGATGATGAAGCGCATGGGCGGCATGAAGGGCATGCTGCCGCCCGGCATGCGTTGACCGGCGGTTTCCCGCGCATCGCTTCGGTTGACGCCCGGGCTGGACTTGGCCGGGTTTTGGTGCCAAGGTTGCGCCTTCGCAAACCGAGGGTCCTGGCATGACAACTCCGGTTCTTGCACTCGTCGCCGTACTTTGCCTCGTACTTGTCTGGTGGTGGCTGCGCCATCGTGCCGCCGGCGGCACGACGCAGAAGGCGCGACCCGAAGACGCGCTCGATACGGTCGCCGCCTGGCCACCCGAGCCGGCACGCGTGCTGACGACGCCCGAGCAGCGCGCCTATCAGCTGCTGGTTCGCAATCTGCCTTCCGGCTATGCCGTGCTCGCCCAGGTTCCGTTGTCGCGATTCCTGCGCGTGCCGACACGCCACTCGTATCGCGAATGGATGCGCAGGGTCGGCCGCCTCAATGCCGACCTGGTGGTCTGCGACAGCACCTTCCAGGTGCTCACCGTCGTCAGCGTCCGGCCCGAGCCGGGCAAGGATTCGGAGCGCGGCGTGGAGCGTCACGCCCGCATGGATCGCGTCCTGCGCAAGGCGGGGATTCGCGTCCTGAACTGGCACGAAAGCACCCTGCCGAGGGCCGAGTTCGTGCCCGATCTCGTCTTCGGGCGCAGCGGCCCGGTGCCGGCGCCCGGGCCGCCGGCGATCGCCGCGGCCGCCGGCGCGCCCGCGCAGCCTCGCGAGTCCGAAGCGCCGGATGCAGACGCAGCGGCTGCCGAGCCGCTGCCATCGACCTTCTTCGACGATCTCGATTCGCGCCCGGTGCCGCTGCCGCGCCCCAAGGCGCGCGAGTAGCAAACCGCGCGGGCCTTCAGCCGAGCAGCGCCTGCGCGAATTCGCGCGCGTCGAAGGTTTGCAAGTCCTCGAGCTTCTCGCCGACGCCGATGAAGTAGACCGGCACCGGCTTCGCGCGCTCGCGCGACCACAGCGCGATCGCGGCGAGCACGCCGCCCTTGGCCGTGCCGTCGAGCTTGGTGACGACGAGGCCGGTCAGGCCGAGCGCCGCGTCGAACGCCTTTACCTGCGACAACGCGTTCTGCCCGGTGTTGCCGTCGACGACGAGCAGCACCTCGTGCGGCGCCGACGCCTGCGCCTTCGCGATCGTGCGCCGGATCTTCTTCAGCTCCTCCATCAGATGCGTTTGCGTCGACAGGCGGCCGGCGGTGTCGGCGATGACGACATCGCAGCCGCGCGCGCGGCCGGCCGTCACCGCATCGAACGTCACCGCCGCCGGATCGCCGCCCTGCTGGCTGATGATCTCGACGTCGTTGCGCCCGGCCCAGACCGCAAGCTGCTCGCGCGCCGCGGCGCGAAACGTATCGGCGGCGGCGAGCAGCACCTTGCAGCCCGCCTGCGCGAGGTGGCGCGTCAACTTGCCGATGCTCGTCGTCTTGCCCGCGCCGTTGACGCCGACGACCATGATCACGGTCGGCGTTTCCTGTCCGACCGCGAGCTGCCCCTCGAGCGGCGCGAGCAGTTCGGCGATCGCCTCCGCGAGTAGCGCCTTCACCGCCTGCGGATCGGTCGCGCGATTCGCCTTGACGCGCCGCTTCAGGTCGGCGAGCAGGTATTCGCTCGCCGCGACGCCGGTATCGGCCATCAAGAGCGCGGTCTCGAGCTCCTCGTAGAGCGCGTCGTCGATGCGGGTGGTGGTGAAGACCTGGGCGATGCTCGATCCGGTCTTGCGCAGTCCGGCACGCAGCCGGTCGCGCCAGCCGACGCGCTGCGGATCGGCAACTGCCGCGGGCGCCGTCTGCGCCGCATCCGCGACACGCGCGGCCGACTCGGACGCCGGTTCTTGTACCGCAACCGGCGGCGCGGCAGGCGATTCGGGGCCGCCTGGCATCCCCGCGTGCGGCGGGGCGGCAGGCGCAGGCGCGCCAGCTTCGGGTCCGGGTGCGGACTCGGGTGCGGACTCGGGAGGAGCCGTGGGTGCGGCGGGCGGGGGTTTTTTCTTGAAGAAGCGGAACATGGGGCGCGGACAGGGGTCGGCTCGATTCTAGGCAGGCCGGTGCGCCGTCACGCGCCGCCGCCGCGGCCACGGACCCCTGTGCCACCCGCTATACTTCGCGCCGCGTGGCGCTTTAGCTCAGCTGGTTAGAGCGACGGAATCATAATCCGCAGGTCCGGGGTTCAAGTCCCTGAAGCGCCACCAGAGAATCCGCTGCCGGCTCCCGGTCGACCGACTCGGAGCCGGTTTGCATTGCGCATAGCGTTTCCACGCGTCATCGCATTCGCACACCTTGCCACCGCGTCGCCACAGGACTGCCACCATGCATCGCCGCAACCTGCTGCTCGTTGCCACGCTCGGACTTGTCGCGGCCGCCGCCGCGAATGCACAGCTGCGGCGCAACTTCCCGCCCGATTCGCTGCGCGGCAAGCTCGCGATCGAGCACCCGCCGCTGGCGGTGCTCAATGGCGCGCAGGCGCGGCTCGCGCCGGGCGTGCGCATTCGCGGCCAGAACAATATGCTCGCGACGACCGGCGCCTTCGCCGGCCAGGCCTTCATCGTCAACTATACGATCGACATGCAGGGCCAGATCAAGGAGGTGTGGGTGCTGACCGACGAGGAGGTCGCCAGGCTCTGGCCGGCGACCCGCGAGCAGGCGGCAAGCTGGCGTTTCGACCCCGGGACGCAGACCTGGGCCAAGCCGTGAGGAGCCGGCCGTGACCGCCGCGGCGTCGAAGAAGGTCTTCATCAAGACCTTCGGCTGCCAGATGAACGAGTACGACTCGGCCAAGATGGCCGACGTGCTGCGCGCCGCGGAGGGCTACGTGCCGACCGCCGATGTCGAGGAAGCCGACCTGATCCTCTTCAATACCTGCTCGGTGCGCGAGAAGGCGCAGGAGAAGGTCTTCAGCGACCTCGGCCGCGTCCGCCACCTGAAGGCGCGCGGCGCGCTGATCGGCGTCGGCGGCTGCGTCGCGAGCCAGGAGGGCGAGGCGATCCTCGACCGCGCGCCGTTCGTCGACGTCGTCTTCGGCCCGCAGACGCTGCACCGGCTGCCCGAGATGCTCGCCCGGCGCGCGAGCGGCGGGCGGGCGCAGGTTGACGTGAGCTTCCCCGAGATCGAGAAGTTCGACCACCTGCCGCCGGCGCGCGTCGACGGCGCGACCGCGTTCGTCTCGATCATGGAAGGCTGCTCGAAGTACTGCAGCTACTGCGTCGTGCCGTACACCCGGGGCGAGGAGGTCTCGCGCCCGCTCGACGACGTGCTCGCCGAAGTCGCCGGCCTCGCCGAGCAGGGCGTGAAGGAGGTGACGCTGCTCGGCCAGAACGTCAACGCCTGGCGCGGCGCGATGGGCGGCACGGCCGAGGTCGCTGACTTCGCGCTGCTCGTCGAGCTCGTCGCCGCGATCCCCGGCATCGCTCGCATCCGCTACACGACGAGCCACCCGAAGGAGTTCACGCAGCGCCTGATCGACGCCTACGCGCGCGTGCCGCAGCTCGTGAACCATGTCCACCTGCCGGTGCAGCACGGCAGCGACCGCATCCTCGCCGCGATGAAGCGCGGCTACACATCGCTCGAGTTCAAGAGCACGGTGAGAAAGCTGCGCGCGCTGCGCCCCGACATCCGCATCGGCAGCGACTTCATCGTCGGCTTCCCGGGCGAGACCGACGCCGATTTCGAGCGCACGCTCGCGCTGATCGACGAGGTCGGCTTCGACGCGAGCTTTTCCTTCGTCTTCAGCCCACGGCCGGGGACGCCGGCCGCGTCACTTGCGGACGACACGCCGCAGGACGTCAAGCTCGCGCGGCTGCAGCGCCTTCAGGCGGTGATCGACGCCAACGCCGCGCGCATCAGCGAGTCGCTTGTCGGCAGCAGGCAGCGCGTGCTCGTCGAGGGCCGCTCGCGCAAGGACGACAGCGAATTGACCGGACGCACCGAATGCAACCGCAGCGTCAATTTCGCCGCGCCGCCCGAACTGATCGGGCAGTTCGTCGACGTGACGATCAGCGCCGCGCGATCGCACTCGCTGCGCGGCGCGGCCCTCGCTGCGACTTAACGGGGGACGACCAGGGCGCTCTCGCCGCTGCCCTGGATGAAGACCTCCTGCCCGACGTGAAGCGCCGAGTTCACGGGTTGCGTCACCTCGACGAGCACGCCCGACTTCATGCGAACGAAGATCTGCTGCGCCGGGATCGGCTGCGCGTGCCGCTTCTGGATCTCGTTGCCGGCGAGCGCCCCGCCGACCGCGCCGGCGACCATCGCGACGTCGCGGCCGGTGCCGCCGCCGATCAGGCTGCCGATGCCGACGCCGGCCAGACCGCCGAGGACGGCGCCCACGCCCTGATGCTGGTTGCTCGCGATCGTCGTATTCGTGATCTGCTCGATCTTGCCCTGCCGGATCTCGACCGGAACCGGTTGCGGCGTGGCGCACGCAACGAGCAGCAAGGCGAGGAGCGGGGCCATCAGGCGCGACAGGATTCGGTTCATGGTCAGGCAATCTCCTGGATAAGAGTGGGTGAAGTGGCGCATACCTGTATCGCGCCCCGAGGGCGGATTATGCGTGAAGCGCGATCCGCGCCGATTCCCGCCCTCGGCTGCGGCGCTCAACCGGCGTCGAACTTCTGATCGGCCGCCGCCTCCGGCGCGCGGCCGGCGAGCGTGTATTCGGCGTGCTGCTGGATCAGCTTGGCGACGAGCGCGCTCCAGCCCGCCTGGTGGCTCGCACCAAGGCCGGCGCCGGTCTCGCCGTCGAAATATTCGTAGAACAGCACCAGATCCTTCCAGTGCGGATCGGTCGCGAACTTCGCGTTGCGCCCGTGCGCCGGGCGCCTGCCGCCGGCGTCGGGGACGAAGAGCGCGATCAGGCGCTGCGACAGATCGCTCGTCACCTGCCACAGCGTGAGGGTGCGATCACTCCCCGCCGGGTCGCTGACCTCGAGTTCGTCGCCGTGAAAGTAGTGGTGCTTCTGCAGCGCCTCGATCAGCAGGAAGTTGAGCGGAAACCAAACCGGGCCGCGCCAGTTCGAGTTGCCGCCAAAGAGGCCGCTCGTCGATTCGGCCGGTTCGTAGTCGAGCGTGAAGGTCTGGCCGTCGATCCTCAGCGTGAAGGGCTCGGCCGCATGGCGCCTGGACACCGACCGGATGCCGTGGGCAGCGAGCATGTGCTGCTCGTCGAGCACGTGGGCGAGGATGCGCGCCAGCTTGCGCGCATCGACGAGCGCGAGCCGGTTGCGCTTGTGAACCCCGGTCTGCGTCAGCCTGGCGAGGTTGCCGAGCAGTTCGGGCCGCTGCTCCGCGAACCAGCGATAGCGTGCGCCGAAATCCTTGAAGCTCGCGAACGTTTCGTGATCGGCGACCGCGATCGCGAACAGCGGAACGAGCCCCGCGATCGTGAAGGCATCGACCGCGATGCGGCGCCCGTCGGGCAGCAGCAGGACGTCGAAATAGTAGCCCTGCGCCTCGTCCCACAGTCCGACGCGCTTGCCGCCGTCGCCCGCCTCGACCCGGTTCAGCGCCTCGCCGATATAGACGAAATGCTCGAAGAATTTGGTCGCGACGTCCTCGTAGGTCGCATCGCTGCGCGCCAGCACGAGCGCGATATTGAGCATATTCAGGCAGTACATCGCCATCCAGCTCGTGCCGTCGACCTGCTCGAGCTGGCCGCCCTCGGGCAGCCCGGCGCTGCGGTCGAAGGCGCCGATATTGTCGAGACCGAGAAAGCCGCCTTCGAACAGGTTGTTGCCGAGTTCGTCCTTGCGGTTCACCCACCAGGTAAAGTTGATGAGGAGCTTGGCGAAGACGCGCTTGAGGAACGCGATGTCCATGCGGCCCGTCATCTTCTGCTCGATCTGGCAGATGCGGATCGCGGCCCAGGCGTGAACCGGGGGGTTCACGTCGCCGAACGACCATTCGTAGGCCGGGATCTGGCCGTTCGGATGCATATACCACTCGCGCGTCAGCAGGATCAGCTGCTCCTTCGCGAAGTCGGCGTCGATCAGCGCGAGCGCGACGCAGTGAAACGCCGTGTCCCACGCGGCGAACCAGGGGTACTCCCATTTGTCGGGCATCGACAGGATGTCGCTCGACGCGAAATGCTCCCAGTCGTGGTTGCGGCCGTGCCAGCGTGACGGGGGCGGCGCCGGGCCACTGCCGTCGCCGCGCAGCCAGTGGGCGACGACATAGTGGTAGTACTGTTTGTTCCACAGCAGTCCGGCGAAGGCCTGGCGCTGGATGTTGCGCAGCTCGTCGGGCAGTTCGAACGGCGTCACGCGGCGATAGAACGCATCGGCCTCGCGAATGCGCTGCTCGAACATCGCATCGAACGCACTGCCGAGCGCATCGCCGAGCGCGCCGTCGTTCGTCAGGCGCAGCCGCACGACGCGCGTCTCGCCGGCGGCGACGACGAAGCTGTAGTGCGGCGCGGCCTTGGTGCCGAACGCCGCCGCGTTCACCGCATCCTCCTTCCCGTGCACGATGCAGTCGTCGAAACCGTCCTTCGCGAAGCCGGTCTTGGGCAGGCCCCACAGCCGCGCGGCGTTGCTTTCGTTGTCGGTGAAGAGGACGCGCTGCGGCGCGTCGAAATGCAGCCGGAACGCCTCCTGCGTGCGATGCAACGCTTCGAGCACGTTCGCCTGTCCGTCCACGGCGGCGATCCGCGGCAGCGCCCGGCCCGGCTGCCATGACCAGTCGTTGCGAAACCACAGTGTCGGCAGCAGGTGCAGCGGCGCCGCGTCGGGCCCGCGATTGGCGGCGCTGATGCGAACGAGCACGTCGTTCGGCCCCGCCTTCGCGTACTCGATGAAGACGTCGAAGTAGCGGTCGGCGTCGAAGATGCCGGTGTCGAGCAGTTCGTACTCGGGGTCGTGGCGGTTGCGGCGCGCGTTCTCGGCGCGCAGCTGTGCATAGGGGAAGGCCTGCTGCGGGTACTTGTACAGGTACTTCATGTACGCGTGGCTCGGCAGGTTGTCGAGGTGGAAGTAGCACTCCTTCACGTCCTCGCCGTGGTTGCCTTCCTTGCCGGTGAGGCCGAACAGGCGCTCCTTCAGGATCTCGTCAGCGCCGTTCCACAGCGTCAGCGCGAAGCACAGATGCTGGTGCTCGTCGCTGATGCCGGCGATGCCGTCCTCACCCCAGCGATACGCGCGCGAGCGCGCCTGGTCGTGGGTGAAGGACGCCCAGACGTCGCCATCGGCGCTGTAGTCCTCGCGCACCGTGCCCCATTGACGCTCGCTGACGTAGGGGCCGAAGCGGCGCCACGGCACGCCCTGCTCGCGCGCCTCGTCGAGGCGCAGGTCTTCGGCGGTCTTCGCGCCGTTCATGCCCGGCGCGCGCCGGGCGCGTCTACCGCGGCGGCGCGGTCGGCGATCAGCCAGGCGTTGCGCTGCGCGATGCGGCCGGCCGGGATCGACGCATCGGCGGCGCACAGCTTCTCCAGCATCGCCGCCTTCTCGCTGCCCGTCACGAGCCACAGGATGCAGCGCGCGCGATCGATCGCCGGATGGGTGAGCGTCATGCGCCGGTGCCCCATGTACGGCGCCGTCACCGCGACGGCGGCGTCGGCGGCGAGCACCGCATCGCCCGGCACGAGCGACGCGGTGTGGCCGTCGGCGCCGAGGCCGAGGTGGACGAGGTCGAGC
>JACSRM010000107.1 GCA_014879745.1 Burkholderiaceae bacterium
CCGATCTTGATGGCATCGAAATGCTCATCCGGGGTGAACTGCTTGAAAAGGTCGAGTAGTCCCTTCATGGGTTTCTCCTTGATCCTGAAATGGGTTGGGTGACGCTGGGGGTGCTGGAAAACCGGAACATCAGTTCTTTTCCAGCTCCATGTCGAGGCCCAGGGAGCGGATCTCCTTGACGAGGACGTTGAACGATTCCGGCATCCCGGCTTCGATCGCGTGTTCGCCCTTGACGATGCTTTCGTACACCTTGGTGCGGCCGTTCACGTCGTCGGACTTGACGGTCAGCATCTCCTGCAGCACATAGCTCGCGCCGTAGGCCTCGAGCGCCCAGACTTCCATCTCGCCGAAGCGCTGGCCACCGAACTGCGCCTTGCCGCCCAGCGGCTGCTGCGTGACGAGGCTGTACGGGCCGGTCGAGCGTGCGTGCATCTTGTCGTCGACCAGATGGTGCAGCTTCAGCACGTGCATGTAGCCCACCGTCACCGGCCGCTCGAAGGCGTCGCCGGTGCGGCCGTCGTGCAAGGTTGCCTGGGTGCGGGTCTCGGTCAGGCCCTTGGCCTTCGCGATATCGTCCGGGAAGGCGAGCTGCAGCATGCTGCCGATCTCGTCTTCGGCCGCGCCGTCGAACACCGGCGTCGCGAACGGCACGCCGGTCGCGAGGTTGGCCGCCATCTCCTGCACGTCGGCGTCGCTCAGATGGTCGAGCTTCTCGGTCTTGCCGCCCGACCTGTTGTAGAGCTCGTCGAGGAAGGCGCGCAGCTCGGCGACCCTGGCCTCGCGCTGCAGCATGTCGCCGATGCGCTGACCGATGCCCTTGCCGGCCCAGCCCAGATGCACTTCGAGCACCTGGCCGACGTTCATCCGCGACGGCACGCCGAGCGGATTCAAGACGATGTCGCACGGCGTGCCGTCGGCCATGTAGGGCATGTCCTCGACCGGAACGATCTTCGAGACGACACCCTTGTTGCCGTGGCGGCCGGCCATCTTGTCGCCCGGCTGCAGGCGGCGCTTGACGGCGAGGTAGACCTTGACCATCTTGAGCACGCCGGCCGGCAGCTCGTCGCCCTGCGTGAGCTTCTTTCTCTTCTCCTCGAATGCGAGGTCGAAGCTGTGGCGCGTCTGGTCGAGCGAGTTCTTGATGCTTTCGAGCTGGTTCGAGACGTCGTCGTCCGCCGGGCGGATATCGAACCAGTGGAACTTCTCGACGCTCGCGAGATACGCCTTGTCGATCGTCGTTCCCTTGGCAAGCCGCTGCGGGCCGCCGTTGGCGACCTTGCCGGCCAGGAGCTTCTCGATGCGGTCGAAGGCGTCGGCCTCGACGATGCGCAACTGGTCGTTGAGGTCGAGGCGGTAGCGTTTCAACTCGTCGTCGATGATCTGCTGCGCGCGCTTGTCGCGCTGGATGCCCTCGCGGGTGAAGACCTGGACGTCGATCACCGTGCCGCTCGTGCCCTGGCTGACGCGCAGCGAGGTGTCCTTCACGTCGCTCGCCTTCTCGCCGAAGATCGCGCGCAGCAGTTTCTCCTCCGGCGTCAGCGTCGTCTCGCCCTTGGGCGTGACCTTGCCGACGAGCGTATCGCCCGGATTCACCTCGGCGCCGACGTAGACGATGCCCGACTCATCGAGCCGCGCGAGCTGCTGCTCCGACAGGTTCGGGATATCGCGCGTGATCTCCTCGGCACCGAGCTTGGTGTCGCGCGCGTTGACCACGAGCTCCTCGATGTGGATCGAGGTGTAGCGGTCGTCGGCGACGACGCGCTCGCTGATGAGGATCGAGTCCTCGAAGTTGTAGCCGTTCCACGGCATGAACGCGACGAGCATGTTCTGCCCGAGCGCGAGTTCGCCGAGGTCGGTCGACGCGCCGTCGGCGATGATGTCGTCGGCGGTGACGACATCGCCGCGCTTGACGATCGGGCGTTGGTGGATGCTCGTATTCTGGTTGCTGCGCTGGTACTTGATGAGGTTGTAGATGTCGACGCCGACCTCGCCCGCCACCGTCTCCTTGTCGTTGACGCGGATCACGATGCGGTTCGTATCGACATAGTGCACGACGCCGCCGCGGCGCGCGGCGACGACGGTGCCCGAGTCCTTCGCCGCGACGCGCTCGACGCCGGTGCCGACGAAGGCCTTCTCGGGACGCAGCACCGGCACCGCCTGGCGCTGCATGTTGGCGCCCATCAGCGCGCGGTTCGCGTCGTCGTGCTCGAGGAAGGGCACGAGCGAGGCGGCGACCGAGACGATCTGCGTCGGCGCGACGTCCATGTACTGGATGCGCTCGGCCGAGGTCAGGATCGACTCGCCGTGGTCGCGCGCGCTCACCAGTTCGTCGATCAGCTTGCCGTCCTTGTCGAGCGTCGCGCTCGCCTGCGCGATCAGGTACTTGCCTTCCTCGATCGCCGACAGATAGTCGATCTGGTTCGTCACCTTGCCGTCGGCGACGCGCCGGTACGGCGTCTCGAGGAAGCCGTACTCGTTGAGCTGTGCATACAGCGCGAGCGAGTTGATGAGGCCGATATTCGGGCCTTCCGGCGTCTCGATCGGGCAGACCCGGCCATAGTGCGTCGGGTGCACGTCGCGCACCTCGAAGCCGGCGCGTTCGCGCGTCAGACCGCCCGGACCGAGGGCCGAGACACGCCGCTTGTGCGTGATCTCGGACAGCGGATTCGTCTGGTCCATGAACTGCGACAGTTGCGACGCGCCGAAGAACTCCTTCAGCGCCGCGGAAATCGGCTTGGAGTTGATCAGGTCGTGCGGCATCAGCGCCTCGGTCTCGGCCTGGCCGAGGCGCTCCTTGACCGCCTTCTCGATGCGCGCCAGGCCCGAGCGGTACTGGTTCTCGGCGAGTTCGCCGACGCAGCGCACGCGGCGGTTGCCGAGGTGGTCGATATCGTCCACCTCGCCGCGGCCGTTGCGCAACTCGACGAGGATCTTCACCACGTCGAGGATGTCGTCGTTCGACAGCGTCATCGCGCCCTCGGGCGTATCGCGGCCGACGCGGGCGTTGAACTTCATGCGCCCGACGCGCGACAGGTCATACGTGTCGGCGCTGTAGAAGAGGCGGTTGAAGAGCGCCTCGACCGCGTCTTCGGTCGGCGGCTCGCCGGGGCGCATCATGCGATAGATCGCGACCCGCGCGGCGAGCTGGTCAGCCGTCTCGTCGGCAGCAAGCGTCTGCGAGATATAGCCGCCCTCGTCGAGCTCGTTGGTGAAGATGCACTGGATCTCCTTCACGCCGGCGGTTCGCAGCTTCTTCAGCAGCGACTCGGTCAGCTCGTCGTTCGCCTTCGCAAGGATCTCGCCGGTCTCGGCGTCGACCATGTTGCGCGCGAGCGTGCGGCCGACGAGCAGATCCTCGGGGACGCTGACGAAGGTCGTGCCGCTCGCCTCGAGTTGGCGGGTATGGCGCGCGGTGATGCGCTTGTCCTTCTCGACGACGACGTTGCCGTCCTTGTCGGTGATGTCGAAGCGCGCGATCTCGCCGCGCAGCCGATCCGGCACGAACTCCATCTGCGCGCCGACGTCCATCAGGCGGATCGAGTCGAAGACGAAGAAGTGGGCGAGGATCGCCTCCGGGTTGAGGCCGATCGCCTTCAGCAGGATCGTCACCGGCATCTTGCGGCGGCGGTCGACGCGGAAGAACAGGATGTCCTTCGGGTCGAACTCGAAGTCCAGCCACGAGCCGCGATACGGAATGATGCGGGCCGAGAACAGCAGCTTGCCGCTCGAGTGCGTCTTGCCCTTGTCGTGTTCGAAGAACACGCCCGGCGAGCGGTGCAGCTGCGAGACGATCACGCGCTCGGTGCCGTTGACGATGAACGAGCCGTAGTCGGTCATCAAGGGCACCTCGCCCATGTAGACCTCCTGCTCCTTGATCTCCTTGACCGTCTTGGCCTGCGCGCTCTCGCGGTCGTAGATGATCATCTGCAGCTTCGCGCGCACCGCGGCGGCGTAGGTCAGGCCGCGCTGCTGGCACTCGCGGGTGTCGAACGGCGGCTTGGCGATGTTGTACTCGAGGTACTTCATCTCGACGTAGCCGTTGTGCGAGACGATCGGGAAGGCCGACAGGAAAGCCGCCTGCAGCCCTTCGGGTTTGCGCCTGGACGGCGGCACGTCCTTTTGCAGGAAGGCGACGTAGGACTCCTTTTGCATCGTCAGCAGATAGGGCACCGGGAGAACGCCTTCGCGCTTGCCGAAGCTCTTGCGGATGCGCTTGCGCTCGGTGTAGCTGTAGGGATTCGCTTGCTGCGCCATAGGTGGTTTCACACTCCGTTTCGGGAAGCCCACCGGCCAGGGTGGAAGGCTTCCGTCGGCGACTGGCTTGTCTCAGACCTTGCGTCTGACGCTTGGTGGCAGGCCACTACCTGCCGCTGGCGGACAACCCCGGCGTTGCACCGGGGCCCGACCAAACCCGCTCTCTGCAGTCGGATCAGAGAACACTGCAAAGCCGCGAGGCTTTGCAGTGTTCTCGTGCGCGCGGGTCGCGAGACCCGCGCGCCGAGAAGGGGTCGGCCTTGCCGACCCCGCCTTCCTCGCTTACTTCAGCTCGGCCTTGGCGCCGGCCTCCTCGAGCTTCTTCTTCGCCGCTTCGGCGTCGGCCTTGGCGATGCCTTCCTTCACCGCCTTGGGCGCGCCGTCGACCAGGTCCTTGGCTTCTTTCAGGCCGAGGCCCGTCAGTTCGCGCACGGCCTTGATGACGGACACCTTGTTGGCGCCGACCTCGGCGAGCATCACGGTGAACTCGGTCTGCTCCTCGGCCGCCGCGGCCGCCGCGCCGCCACCGCCACCGGCCGCCGGTGCGGCCATCGAAGCGGCGGATACGCCGAATTTCTCTTCGATCGCCTTCACGAGATCGTTGAGTTCCATCACGGACATGCTGTCCAGGGATTGCAGGAATGCGTCTTTGTCGAATGCCATGTCAGGCTCCTAGATTGGGTATATGCAGGAAATGGTTGTCGTCGTACCGGTTCACGCCGCCGCTTCGGCCGCCGGCTCGGCCGTGGCCGCGCCTTCGCCGCGCTTCTCGGCCAGCGCCGCCAGCACGCCCGCAAGGCGGGAGATGGGCGACTTCATCAGGCCGAGCAACTGCGACAGCAGCACGTCCTTGGCGGGAATCGCGGCCAGCGACTTGACGCCGTCGGCATCGAGCGGCTTGCCGGCATAGGCGCCCCCTGTGACGACGAGCTTGTCGTTGCCCTTGGCAAAGTCGGCGATGACTTTGGCCGCGGCGACGGCGTCCTCGGAAAAGCCGTAGATCAGCGGGCCGACCATGCGCTCCGACGCGCACTCGAACGGCGTGCCGGCGACCGCGCGACGGGCGAGCGTATTCTTCAGGACATGAAGGTATACGCCCTTGTCGCGCGCCTGCCGGCGCAGCACATCCATGTGAGCCACGGTCAAACCACGGTACTCGGCCAACGCCAGGGTCTGCGACCGCGCCGCCTGCGCCGCCACATCCGTCACCACGACCTGCTTCTCGCTCTTGTTGAGACTCAAGGTCTGCTCCTCTCTAAAGCGTGCCTCCGGGCGCTCGCGCACCCTCGGACACCACGGGTTCCAGCGACCTTGCCGACAAGGGATTCATTGCGAATCAATCCTTCTTCCCGGCGGGACCGCCATCTGCGCTGGCTTCGGGCGCCGCTCTCGCGAGAGAGCATTGCCTTCCATTGAGCGACCTTCACGGCCACACCAGCGGTCTTCGATGACCCGCGCCGGCCCTTTCCTGCCGCCGCGGCCCACCAACTCTCCTGCGGTCCGTGCCCGGCGCCGAACGCCGCCACCCGAACCGCGCCAAACCCTCAGGCCTGCGCCGGCGCGGCGCTGATCGACGCCGCATCGACGCGCACGCCGACGCCCATCGTCGAAGACACCGCCACCTTGCGCAGGTAGACGCCCTTGCTCGTCGCCGGCTTGGCCTTGTTCAGCGCCTCGATCAGCGCGCGCAGGTTGCCGACGAGCTTGTCGGATTCGAACGAGCGGCGGCCGATCGTCGCGTGCACGATGCCCGCCTTGTCGACCCGGAACTGCACCTGGCCGGCCTTGGCGTTCTTCACCGCCTGCGCGACGTCAGGCGTCACCGTGCCGACCTTCGGGTTCGGCATCAGGCCGCGCGGGCCGAGAATCTGGCCGAGCTGGCCGACGATGCGCATCGTGTCCGGCGAAGCGATCACGATATCGAAATTCAGGTTGCCGGCCTTGACCTGCTCGGCGAGGTCTTCCATGCCGACGATATCGGCGCCCGCGGCCTTCGCCTCTTCGGCCTTCGCGCCCTGGGCGAAGACGGCCACGCGCTTCGTCTTGCCGGTGCCGTTGGGCATCACGACCGCGCCGCGCACGACCTGGTCGGACTTCTTGGCATCGATGCCGAGTTGCACCGCGACGTCGATCGATTCGTCGAATTTCGCGGTCGCGCATTCCTTGACGATGCCCAGCGCCGCGTCGAGCGGATAGAGCTTCGTGCTCTCGACCTTGCCGGCGTAGGTCTTCTGGCGTTTGGTCAGCTTGGCCATATTCAGACTCCTTCCACCGTGACGCCCATCGAGCGCGCCGTGCCCGCGACGGTGCGCACCGCGGCGTCGAGATCGGCGCCGGTCAGATCCTTCGTCTTGGTCTTGGCGATTTCCTCGATCTGCGCGCGCGTGAGCTTGCCGACCTTCTCGACATGCGGCTTGGCCGAGCCCTTGTCGAGCTTGAGCGCCTTCTTGATCAGGACCGCCGCCGGCGGGCTCTTGAGGACGAAGCTGAACGACTTGTCGGCGAATGCCGTGATCACGACCGGCAGCACGAGGCCCGGCTCCATGCCCTGCGTCTGGGCGTTGAACGCCTTGCAGAACTCCATGATGTTCAGCCCGCGCTGACCGAGCGCCGGACCGATCGGGGGTGACGGGTTGGCTTTGCCCGCCGGTACTTGCAGCTTGATGAAGCCGACTATCTTCTTGGCCATGTAGGCTCTCCAATCACGAACCACGAAGCGCTCGCGCGCCGGGTCCTCGAGTGCAAACGCAAAGGGCTGGCTACCTTTGCTCCTCTCGCCGCTGTCTCGTCAGCGGCAGCAACGGGCGCGATGCGCGGCAGTCGCCGCGAGCCTCGCGCCGGGGCTCTTCAAATCTTCTGCCTCGAGAAATACATCCTCTTGCGTGCTCGGCGAAAAATCTGTCGAACTCCGTTCGTCAGATCTTTTCGACCTGCCCGAAATCGAGCTCGACCGGTGTCGCGCGGCCGAAGATCGTGACCGAGACGCGCAGCTTGGACTTGTCGTAGTTGACGTCCTCGATCGCGCCGTTGAAATCGGTGAACGGGCCTTCCTTGACGCGCACCAGTTCGCCGACCGTCCATTCGACTTTCGGCCGCGGCTTCTCGACGCCTTCCTTCATCTGGTGGACGATCTTCTGCACCTCGGCTTCCGAGATCGGCGACGGCCGCGTCTTGGCGCCGCCGACGAAGCCGGTCACCTTCGCGGTGTGCTTCACGAGATGCCATGTTTCGTCGTCCATGTCCATCTCGACGAGCACATAGCCGGGGAAGAAGCGCCGCTCGGAGACGGACTTCTTGCCGTGCTTGAGTTCGACCACCTCTTCCATCGGCACGAGGATCGATCCGAACTTGTGGGCAATCCCGGAGCGATCGATGCGCTCACGCAGATTGCGCTCGACAGTCTTCTCCATGCCCGAATAGGCATGCACGACGTACCAGCGCTTGGTCGAAGCGGGCGCGGCCGGCGCCTGGGCCTCGACTGCCGGCGGCGCGTCGCTTGCAGTATCTTCAGTCATGCTCGCATTCCCTTGTTCACGGCCTCAGCGCCTCCAGCCCAGCACCAGGTCGTACAGCACCCACTCGAGCGTCTTGTCGGTCAGCCACAGAAAGAGCCCCATGAAGAAGACGAAGGCGAAGACGTAGCCCGTCATCTGCATCGCTTCCTTGCGCGTCGGCCACACCACCTTGCGAATCTCGCGCATCGCGTCGCGGCCGAAGGCAATCAGAGCCTTGCCGTTCTCGGAGGTGAAGAACACCGCCACCGCGACAGCCAGCAGGGCGAACAGCGCGAGCACGCGCAGCCAGAGATCCTCTTTCGCGAGCGCGTAGAAGGCCACCACCGCCGCGACGACGAGCACGCCGGCGGCAACAAGCTTGGCCTTGTCGGCGGCGGTTGAAACGGTTTGGACTTGTGGGGCGTTGGCCATCTGTCTTGCTTCGCCTTGCAGCGGGGAACGGCTTCGGCCGCTACCCTCGATTCCTGTTGCCGCGCCTGACGGCAAATCCGACCATCACACCTTCAGGTGGCAGGGGCGGAGGGCATCGAACCCCCAACCTCTGGTTTTGGAGACCAGCGCTCTGCCAATTGAGCTACGCCCCTGTGGTCGGATGAAAACTTTCGCCTGCAATGTCGGTTTGTCTGTCCGCGGCCGTGATCGTTCACGGCCGCGCCGGATTCACACCAGATTTCACTCGATGATCTTCGCCACGACCCCCGCGCCGACGGTGCGGCCGCCCTCGCGGATCGCAAAGCGCAGGCCC
>JACSRM010000094.1 GCA_014879745.1 Burkholderiaceae bacterium
CCCTCGTCGACGCCGGCGTAGTCGCGGTACTCCTGGTAGCTCTTGGCGCGCGGGTCGGTGTCCTTCAGGTTCTCGCCGTCGTAGACGAGCATCTTCGAGTAGAGCGACGAGTTCTCGGGCTCCTTCAGGCGCGTCAGAATCGCGAACTGGCTCATCATCTTGAGCGTCCCCGGCGCGCAGGTGGCGTCGGCGAGCGACGAGTGGCGCAGCAGCTTCTCGTAGATCTTGATCTCCTCCGAGACGCGCAGGCAGTACGGAATCTTGACGATATAGATGCGGTCGAGGAAGGCCTCGTTATTCTTGTTGTTGCGAAACGCCTTCCACTCGCTCTCGTTGCTGTGGGCGAGCACGATGCCGTCGAACGGAATCGCACCGAAGCCTTCGGTGCCCTTGAAGTTGCCCTCCTGCGTCGCCGTCAGCAGCGGATGCAGCACCTTGATCGGCGCCTTGAACATCTCGACGAATTCGAGCAGCCCCTGGTTCGCCAGGCACAGGCCGCCGGAGTAGCTGTAGGCGTCGGGGTCGTCCTGCGAATACGCCTCGAGCTGCCGGATATCGACCTTGCCGACGAGCGCCGAGATATCCTGGTTGTTCTCGTCGCCCGGCTCGGTCTTGGAGATGCCGACCTGCTTGAGGATCGACGGGTAGCGCTTGACGACCTTGAACTTGCGGATGTCGCCGCCATACTCCTCGAGGCGCTTGACGGCCCACGGCGACATGATGCGGTTGAGATAGCGCTGCGGAATGCCGTATTCCTTCTCGAGGATCGCGCCGTCCTCGGCGGCGTCAAAGAGGCCGAGCGGCGATTCGTTCACCGGCGAGCCCTTGATCGCGTAGAACGGCACGTCCTGCATCAACTGCTTCAGGCGCTCGGCGATCGAGCTCTTGCCGCCGCCGACCGGGCCGAGCAGATAGAGGATCTGCTTGCGCTCCTCGAGTCCCTGCGCCGCATGGCGGAAATAGGAGACGACCTGCTCGATCGAATCCTCCATGCCGTAGAACTCGGCGAACGCTGGATAGATCTTGATCAGCTTGTTGGCGAAGATGCGCGACAGGCGCGGGTCGTTGCGCGTATCGATCGTCTGCGGCTCGCCGATCGCCTTCAACATGCGCTCGGCGGCAGTTGCGTAGGCGAGCGGGTTGCGCTTGCACTCGGCGAGATAGTCTTCGAGTGAAAGCTCTTCTTCTCGGGTGCGCTCGTAGCGCGCCGCGAAGTTGCTGATGACGTCCATGCTGATTTCCTCCGTTTCGGGGAGAGGCGGCGGCGGGGAGGACGCCCCGCTGCCACCTGGGAAGTTCTGATGAAGTCCCGCCCCGGCGGCGCCGGGCTCCATCAGAGCTTTCCTTTCAATCAGCGATGTCTCTGTTCAATCAGCTTCGGCCATTTGCGTCGATCGCAAGGGCCGAGAAGAGGGCGATTTGCCGTCTTGATGGCCGACGCATAGACATGCATACAAGCATGCGCTTCGTATCCCGTCGTGTCACCCCCTCTTTGAGGGAGCGACCCATGCAAGTCATGCGAAGTTCCACATCTGTTGCGCAGACAACGCACTACACGCGCGCAGGTTGACAGGGACAACATGCAAACCGTCGATTGCGGCTGCACGATGCGGCGGCGGCATGCGACGGGATGTCGCAGTGGTGCCAGGCGAGACCATTCGCCGATGGGTCGAAGCTTCTCGTTGTTCACACTGTGCCAAGGTCGGTTTCTGACGCGCAATGTCGTCTTCATCGCGATCGACGGTATGGTGGGCTTGTCGGTCGCACCGCGCGCCTGGATGGCGACGCTGCCTGTCGCCGGTCGCTTGTCGTGACGAGCCGCAATCTCGGCCTGCGCGTTGTCGCGCTCGTATCGCTGCTTGCGCCTTGGTTCGCGAGTGGCGCCGAGGGCCGGGTGCGCTTCAGCGCGGCTCGCGCAATCTGGCGATCAGCGCATCGAGCTCGTCGAGCGATCCGAATGCGATCGCCAGTTCGCCCTGCTCGCCGCGCTGGGTCTTCTTCCTGACGCGGATCTCGACCTTTGCGGTGAGCAGGTCGGAGAGCTCTTCTTCGAGCCTGGCGACGTCGCGCGACTTCGCCTGGCGCACGCGCAGCAGCGGCCGCTGGCGGCCATTGCCGGCGTGACGTGCAACGAGTTTTTCGGCCTCCCGAACGCTCAGGCGGCGGGCGACGATCTCGCTCGCCTGCGTGATCTGATCGGCCTTGTCGAGCGCGAGCAGGGCGCGCGCATGGCCCATATCCAGGTCGCCCGCGGTCAGCATCTGCTGCACCGGTTCGGCCAGGCCGAGCAGCCGCAGCAGGTTGCTCGCCGCGCTGCGGGAGCGGCCGACGGCCTTCGCCGCTTCTTCATGAGTGAGCCCAAACTCCTGCGTCAGGCGTTGCAGTCCCTGCGCTTCTTCGAGAGGGTTGAGATCTTCGCGCTGAATATTCTCGATCAGCGCCATGATCGCGGCGGCCTCGTCGGGGACGTCCTTGACGAGCACCGGGATCGCATCGAGCCCGGCCAGCGACGCGGCGCGGAATCGTCGTTCGCCGGCGATGATCTCGTAGCGTCCACCGGTCAGCGGCCGCACCAGGACGGGCTGCATCACACCCTGGCTCTTGATGCTTTCGGCCAGTTCGTAGAGCGCGCCTTCGTCCATCCGGGTGCGCGGCTGATAGCGGCCGGGCTGCAACTGGGCGAGCGCGAGCATGGTCGGCGCGTCGTTGCCGCTACCGCCGTCCGCGGCGTCCTTCACGCGCGGGCCGAGCAGCGCCTCGAGGCCGAGGCCGAGGCCCTTGGGTTTCTTCGTCACCATGCTGCGATTGTCGGCGATCGGTGCGCCGCTTCGCTGCCGCGGCGGCGCGCGCTCCGAGGCGATGCCGTATGCTGCGGTCTCATGCGCAGAAGGACGCGGGGTTCGAGATGAGGCACAAGGTTTTCGTCGACGGTCAGGAAGGCACGACCGGACTGCGCATCCACGAGTATCTTGCACAGCGCGCCGATATCGAGGTGCTGAGCATCGACTCCGAACGCCGCAAGGACGCGGCAGAGCGCGCACGCTTGCTCAACGCCGCCGATGTCGCCTTTCTGTGCCTGCCCGACGATGCGGCACGCGAAGCGGCCTCGCTCGTGACGAATCCGCGCACCTGCCTGATCGATGCCAGCACGGCGCACCGCACGGCGCCGGACTGGGTATTCGGCCTGCCCGAGCTGGCGCCCGGCCAGCGCGAACGCATCCGCGCCGCGACGCGGATCGCCAATCCCGGCTGCCACGCGAGCTCGTTCATCCTGCTGCTGCGGCCGCTGGTGGATGCCGGCATCGTTGCGCCGGACCTGCCGATCTCGGCGACGTCCATCACCGGCTACTCGGGCGGCGGCAGGAAGATGATCGAGCAGTACGAGCGCGGCGCCGATCCGCGGCTTGCCGCGCCGCGGCCGTATGGCTTGTCGCTGGTGCACAAGCACATTCCGGAGATGCTGGCGCACACCGGGCTGCGCACGAGGCCTCTTTTCATGCCCGTCGTCGGCGCCTTCTACAAGGGGCTCGCGGTGTCGGTGCCGCTGCATTTCAGCCAACTGGCGGCGGGAACCGACGGCCGTGCGCTCCAGCGCGCGTTCGAGCAGCGCTATGCGGGAGAGCGCTTCATCCGGGTCATGCCGATATCGGATCCGGCGACCTTGGAGGGCGGCTTCTTCGACGTGATGGGCGCCAACGATACGAACCGCGTCGACATCTTCGTCTTTGCGAGCGACAGCCAGGCGATCCTGATCGCACGCCTGGACAACCTCGGCAAGGGCGCGAGCGGCGCCGCGGTACAGGCGATGAATGTGCATCTCGGGGTGGACGAGGGGCTCGGGCTGTAGATTGCCGCTGCCGAAACCGGCCCCTGGCTGATCCGGCCGCAGGCGCGCCGCGCGCGGCCCTATCCCTGCATCGCGCGCATGCGCTCGACCATCTCGCCGGCGAACGCCTTGAACGCGAGCGCGCCCTTGGACGCCGGGTCGAAGACGACGCCGGGCAAGCCGTAGCTCGGCGCTTCGGCGAGCCGCACATTGCGCGGAATGACGGTGTCGAAGACCTTGTCGCCGAAGTGCGACTTGAGTTGCTCGCTGACCTGCTGCTGCAGGGTGATGCGGGCATCGAACATGACGCGCAGCAAGCCGATGATCTGCAGATCGGGGTTCAGGTTCGCGTGCACCCGCTTGATCGTATTGACGAGATCGGAGAGCCCTTCGAGCGCGAAATATTCGCACTGCATCGGCACCACGACGCCGTGCGCGCTGCACAGGCCGTTCAAGGTCAGCAGGTTGAGCGAAGGCGGGCAGTCGATGAGTACGAAGTCGTACTCGGCATCGATGGCCGACAGCGCTCCCTCGAGCCGCCTCTCGCGGCGCTCCAGGGCGACGAGTTCGACTTCGGCGCCGGCGAGTTCGCGGTTTGCACCGAGCAGATCGAAGCCGCCGCGCGGACTTGCGACTCGCGCCTCGGCGATGCTGGCGCTCTCGATCAGGACGTCGTAGACGCTCAATGTAAGTGAGCGCTTGTCAACACCAGAACCCATGGTGGCATTACCCTGGGGGTCGAGATCGACGACGAGCACGCGCTGACCGAGTTGCGCAAGTCCGGCAGCGAGGTTGACGGTCGTCGTCGTCTTGCCGACACCGCCCTTCTGATTCGCGACACAAAATATTCTGGCCATCGCTTAGGTGCTCGCGAGGCGGATGCCGAAGCCGACGAGGAAGACCCCCGCAAGTCGCTCCATCCAGCGCGCCAGCCGGCGGTGCGCCTTCACCTGCGTTGCTACGAGCCGGGCGAGGGCGCACAGCGTCAGGCAATAGAGGGCGGTCAGCGCCGCGATCGTCGCCGCCATGACGCCGAAGGTGAGCCCGCCGCGGTGCGTCGCCGGATCGATGAAGAGCGGAAAGAATGCCATGTAGAACACGATCGCTTTCGGGTTCATCAGCGTGATCAGGAATGACTGCGTGGCGTAGCGCCCGGGGTCGATGTGGACCGGCGCAAAGCGGCCTTCGCGCTTGACGATGAGGCGTGCCCCGATCCATGCCAGATAGGCCGCACCGGCAAACTGCACCGCCTGGAAGGCCGATGGATGCGAGGCGAGCAGCGCCGCGACACCGCCGACCGCGAGCCACAGCAGTACCTGGTCGCCGGCGATCAGACCGAAAGTCGCCTGCGCGCCGCCCTTGAAACCACCCTTGCCAGTGGAAAGCAGCAACGCAAAGGTACCCGGTCCGGGCAACGCAAGAAAAACCAGGATCGCGACGCAGAACGCGCCGTAGTCTGTAACGCCGAACATTCCCTCTCCTCCCGGGCTGAAGTGTAGGGGCTGGCGCCCGCGATCGATGCGGCCTGGATCAATCGCTCAATCGCGCGGCCGCATCCAGACGAGGCAGCGATCCGCACCGAGCCCCGGGACGTGCACTTGTTCCACGTGAAACACGGCTATCGACGCGGGGAGCGCGGCGATCTCCACGGTCGGATGCTTTCCCTTCATCGCGAGCCATGCCCCGCCCGGGGCGAGCAGATGGCGCGTCAGCGCGGTAAATTCCACCAGCGTGGCGAAGGCGCGTGACGTGATCAGGTCGAATGGCCTCTCGGTCAGCGACTCGACCCGTGCATGCCGCGAGTGCAGATTGCGCAGACCGAGTTCAGCCGCTGCCTGCTGAACGAAGCTCGCCTTCTTGCCGACCGCATCGACGCACGTGACTTCGAACGCTGGAATCAGCGTCGCGATCACGACCCCGGGCAGTCCTGCGCCGCTGCCGACATCGAGGACGCGCCGGGCGCCGTCCGGCGACCAGCGGCGCAGCGGGGCGATCACGCTCATGCTGTCGAGCAGATGCGGCCCGAGCATGCGCGCCGGGTCCCGAATCGCCGTCAGGTTGTAGATGCGGTTCCATTTGGCGAGCAGCGCGAGGTAAGCGAGCAGCGTATCAACCTGCCCGCTGCTCGGAGCGAGTCCGAGCGCGGTGGCGCCTTCGGTCAGCTGCCTGCGCTCAGGCGGCATCGCGCCGCGCCGGATCGTCCGCCGTGGGCGCGGCTGCGGCCGCCAGGCTGCGCTTCTTCAGGTGGACCAGCAGGAGCGAGATGGCCGCCGCCGTGACGCCGGGCAGCCGCGCGGCCTGGCCGAGCGTCTCGGGCCGATGCTGGTTCAGCCGCTGGCGTACCTCGAACGACAACGCGCTTACGCCGGCATAGTCGAAATCGGCCGGCAGGCGCAGCCCCTCGTAGTGCGCCGCGCGGTCGACCGCCTCATTCTGCTTGGCGATATAGCCGGCGTACTTGGCGCCGACTTCGACCTGCTCGATCACCACATCGGCGAGCGCTTCGCCGAGTTCGTCGCGCAACGCCCGGCGCGTCGCCGCCTGCTGCGGGAGTGCGATTTCGGCCGCGCCGGCCACCTGATCGAAGCCGACGCCCGGCCGTCGCAGCAGATCGATCAGCCGGTATTCGTGTTCGAGCGGCTTGCCGTACAGGCGCTGCGCCGCGTCGGCCGGGAGCGAAGCGGGGCCGACCCAGGTTCGCGAAAGGCGCTCTGTTTCACGTGAAACAGCGTCACGCTTGCGGCAGAAGGTCCCCCAGCGCGTGTCGTCGATCAAGCCCAGCCTGCGGCCGGCCTCGGTGAGGCGCAGGTCGGCGTTGTCCTCGCGCAGTTGCAGGCGATATTCGGCGCGGCTCGTGAACATGCGATACGGCTCGTTGACCCCCTTCGCCGTCAGGTCGTCGATCAGAACGCCGAGGTAGGCTTGATCGCGGCCCGGAATCCAGGCGTCGTGCCCGCGCACCTTCAACGCGGCGTTCAGTCCGGCGAACAGGCCCTGCGCCGCCGCCTCTTCGTAGCCTGTCGTGCCGTTGATCTGGCCGGCGAAGAACAGGCCTTCGATCGCCCGCGTTTCGAAGTTCGGCCGCAGCGCGCGCGGGTCGAAATAGTCGTATTCGATCGCATAGCCGGGGCGCAGGATGTGCGCATTCTCCAATCCGCGCATCGATCGGACGGCGGCGAGCTGAATATCGAATGGCAGCGATGTCGAGATGCCGTTCGGGTAGAACTCGTTCGTCGTCAGCCCCTCGGGTTCGAGGAAGATCTGGTGCGACGATTTGTCCGCGAAGCGGTTTACCTTGTCCTCGATGCTCGGACAGTAGCGCGGGCCGACGCCCTCGATGACGCCGGTGAACATCGGGCTGCGGTCGAATCCGCTGCGGATGATCTCGTGTGTGCGCTCGTTGGTGTGCGTGATCCAGCACGGCACCTGGCGCGGATGCTGCGACGCGTCGCCGAGGAAGCTGAATACGGGCACCGGGTCGGCGTCCCCGGGTTGTTCTTCGAGGCGGCCGAAGTCGATGCTGCGGCCGTCCAGGCGCGGCGGCGTGCCGGTCTTGAGCCGGCCCTGCGGCAACTGCAGTTCCTTCAGCCGGGCAGACAGCGAAAGCGAAGGCGGGTCGCCCGCGCGCCCCGCAGCGTGGTTCTGCAGGCCGACATGGATGCGTCCGTCGAGAAAGGTCCCGGCCGTCAGCACGACGGCGCGCGCGGCAAATCGGATCCCGACCTGCGTCACGGCCCCCGCGACGCGATCACCTTCGAGGATCAGATCGTCCACCGCCTGTTGGAAGAGCCACAGGTTGGGCTGGTTTTCGAGCCGGCGCCGGATCGCCGCGCGGTACAGGATGCGATCGGCCTGGGCGCGCGTTGCGCGCACGGCGGGGCCCTTCGAGGCGTTGAGGATGCGAAACTGGATGCCCGCCTCGTCGGTCGCCGCGGCCATCGCGCCGCCGAGCGCGTCGACCTCGCGAACGAGATGGCCCTTGCCGATGCCGCCGATCGACGGGTTGCAGCTCATCTGGCCGAGCGTCTCGATACTGTGCGTGAGCAGCAAGGTCGCGCAACCCATGCGTGCCGCGGCGAGCGCCGCCTCGGTGCCGGCGTGGCCGCCACCGACGACGATGACGTCGAATATTCTCGGGTAGTGCATTGCGTCCCCAGTTTCGCGGCGCCGACCGGTCGGTGCGGCGCCGTGCGAAAGGCGCGACATTCTACGGGGGCGGGCGCCAGCGCGCCGAGGTCAAGCGCCGATTCGGTGCCGGCAGGAGCAGCATTCGATGTTGCACTGCAACAAAACCCGCTTTCAGCTCGCAGGCACGCGCCCTGCCGCACGCCGTGAAGGCCGCTTGTCTGCCCGTCGCTCAGGCCGGGCGAAGCATCTCGAGATGAGGTAGGCCGTCTTCCTGGTACGGGGAACCGATCGTGCCGAAGCCGGAATCCGCGTAGAAGCGCTCCAGCCGCTCCTGGGCCGAAATCCGGATCGCCATGCCCGGAAATGTCTGCGCGCAATGGGCGATGACGCGGCGCACCAGTTCGCGGCCCAGGCCGAGGCCGCGCGCCGGCGATGTCGTCAGCACGCGGCCGATCGACGGCTCGGCGTATTTGGTGCCCGGGTTCAAGAGCCGTGCATAGGCGAGCGGCAGCATGTGCTCGCTCGACCAGGCGGCGAAG
>JACSRM010000093.1 GCA_014879745.1 Burkholderiaceae bacterium
CCCAAGTTTTCTTGCGCCCCCGCGGGGGGCCGGGACGGGCAAGGCCCGGCCCTTGGGGGTGCTCTCAGGCGCTGAACTCGCTGAGCTCGAGGCGGGTATCGCGGAAGCAGATCGGGGTGAACTGATCCCGGGCGACCAGTTTCTCGAGGAACTTAAGCGCTTCGAGCGCCAGTGACCCTACGTCTGTTCATCACCCCGCGCGCGGCGCGCGAGATTCGCAGGGCGGCAGAATGGTGGTCGGTCAACCGGCTGGACGCCCCGGGCGCCGTGCGCGCGGACCTCAAGACGACCTTGGCAATCCTGCACGAACAACCTGGAATCGGCGGCGAGGTCGAGAACGCAAGTTCATTGGACGTTCAACGCTTCTACCTCGACCGAGTCAAGTACTAGGTTTACTACCGGGTGCGACGCGACGAGTTGCAGGTACTCAGTCTATGGCACGCCAGCAGAGGAACAGACCCCTCCGTGTAGCTCCGATGACGCCGAACCCCGTCAAGTCGGACGCGCCGCAAGCGGCGCGCCGCTTACCGTGAACGTTGGGCATCGCAGGCGTCGCCGTGCAAGCGTGCAAGCAGGTTGCAGCTAGCTCGCAAAGCTGAAAGTGTGTAGACTTCCACACAAGGAGTCACACATGGCCACAAACCTCGCAATTGATCCGGCGCTTCTAGACCGCGCAGTTCAAGTCAGCGGCGAACGTACGAAAAAGGCAGCAGTAACCAAAGCCCTTCAAGAGTTCATCGCTCGGCGCGAGCAGCGCCGAGTCGCAGACCTTCTTGGCAAGCTCGAATGGGATCCATCGTTCGACTACAAGGCTGAACGGTCCCGTAGCAAATGACGCTGCTCGTCGATACAAGCGTTTGGTCGTTGGCCCTTCGCCGTGACGCAGAAGCCACCGAACCAGAGGTGCAAGAACTCAAAGAGGCCTTGTTCGGAGCAGAAGTGGTAATCACCACTGGACTGGTGCTTCAGGAGCTACTGCAAGGCTTCTCCGGTGCTAAAGCCCAAACCCGAATCATCGAGCATTTTGCTGCCTTACCTCTGCTCCAGCCAGATCGAGATGATCACATCGGCGCTGCGGCTTTGCGAAACTCGTGTCGCCAATCAGGCGTTCAGCTCGGAACCATTGATGCACTGCTTGCGCAGTTGGCCATCCGGCACGATCTGACGCTACTCACGACGGACAAAGACTTTACGCACGCAGTCAAACATTGCCCGCTTCGCGTGTGGCCAGCGAAGTCGCGCGCTAAACGGTGATGCCATCCCATCACTGCACCCGGAGGGCAACAGCTGGCTTCGCCATCTGTTGCCCTCCGGGTGAGTTCAAACGTTGGGCGTCACGTCAAGCGCGCGACAATCGCTCTGTGGCACTCAGGAGCTGAATCATGGAACTGACTGCGATCCTCACGCCTGCCGAGGAAGGCGGCTTCGTCGCCCTGAATCCCGAGACTGGAACCACTACACAAGGCGAAACGGTGGAAGAGGCGGTAGCCAACCTGCGCGAAGCTACTGCCCTCTATCTGTCGGAGTTTCCGCTGGGCAACACCGGGCATCCGGTGGTCACCATGTTTACCATCCCCGAGCCTTTGCATGCCTAAGCTGCCCCGCGTGTCCGGGGCAGACGTCGTTCGCGCACTCGAACGCCTTGGTTTCGCCAAGGTCCGGCAGAGCGGAAGTCACGTCATCATGCGGCGCGAATCCCAAGGCTGCGTTGTACCCATGCACGCCGAGGTCAAGATCGGCACGCTGTCTGGCGTGCTGCGGCAGGCGAACGTGTCGCCGGAAGAGTTCACGAGCGCCTTGCGAGGGTGACGCCCGACAGGTCGCTGCCACGCACAGACCAAAGGCCGCTTCGCGCCCCTTGGTCTGCCGCTGAGCTTCGACATTGGGCGTCACAAGGAGCAGCGGAGCTAGGCGGGCGGTGCAGGAGCGAGTGTCCGAAGCGGCGGGCATGAAGCTGCCGCAAGCGTCGTCGGCGAGCGGCGCTGTGGGGGTGACCCGGAGTGCCATGGTGGGCGATCGATCTCGGTGCAGGGCCGGATGCAGACTCTCTTCCTTCGAGTCGGTCTTGTGCCGCGAACTCTCGTCATGAACGCCCGACCGTTGCGGCTTCCTCCAGGCGCCGATCTTCGCGCGGCGCTTGAAGCCGCCACGACCGAGCATCGCGGCTCTGCATTCGTCGTCTGCGGCATCGGCAGTCTTACCGACGCGAAGCTGCGCTTCGCCGGGCAGGAAGCCACGACAACCGTCGTCGGTCCGTCGGAGATCGTTTCTCTCTCGGGAAGCCTGTCTGCCGATGGAGCGCATCTGCACATGTCGGTGGCCGGTACGGATGGCGCAGTCGTCGGCGGTCACGTTGTTCCCGGCAACCTCGTGCGAACCACCGTCGAAGTCCTGCTCGTGCCCTTGCCAGAATGGCATCTCAGCCGCGAGCACGATCCTTCCACCGGGTACAGGGAACTCCTCGTCCGTTCGCGCCGGACGGAGCGTGACGCCTGATCCTGCGCCGCAGTGGACCGCCAGCGGCGGGCCGGCGACTGTATGGCCGCCTGTCTGGCAAACCGCAAGGGCCGAGCGGCGCCACAAGTGCATCACGTGCCACCGCATTGCAGCCGCCCACCCTGCTACGCTTCGCGAATCATGCAGGTCGAACACGGCATTCTTGTGCAGGCTCCCGCCGAGCGCGTCTTTCGCATCTACGAGAACGTCGCTGCCTGGCACACCTGGGATCCCGATACCAAACGCGCTTCGCTCGAGGGGCCGTTTGCGGTCGGCACGCGCGGTTCACTCACCCCGGCCAAGGGCAATACGGTGCCGATGCTGCTGACCCAGGTCGAGCGCAACGCCTGCTTCACGGTCGAATCCAGGATTCCGTTGTTCCGCATGGTCTTCGAGCACGAGCTCGTTCCCCAAGGCGACGCGGTCAAGGCGATTCATCGCGTCACGTTCGCCGGGCCGCTCTCGTTCCTGCTCGGCCGCATGCTGGTCAAGCAACTGAACCAGGGGCTTCCGGTCACGCTCGCCGGCCTCAAGCGGCTTGCGGAGAGCGCCGCCTGAATCGAGCGGCGGGCGGCGCAAGCTGTGGCCATGTACCTCGCCGTCGTCGTCGCCTTCATGCTGGTGCTGCCGCTCGGGTCGATCGGGCTGAGCCTTGCCGCCACCGGCGCCACTTTGTCGGCCGCGCTCGTGGCCAAGTGGTTCGTCATCTGGTCCGTCGGTGCGCGGCTGTCATTGGCCGGTTTCAGGCAGATCATCCAACCGCGCTACACGGCACAAGTCATACTGTCGCTCGAGCATGAGGAGTCGCATCTGCTCGTCAGAGAGCTCGGCTTCGCGAACCTGGCGCTCGGCATCGCGGGCCTTGCATGCTGGCTGTTCCCGGCCTGGGTTCCGGCGGTGGCACTGACTGGGGCGATCTTCTACTGCCTTGCCGGATTCAATCACCTTGTGCAGCCGCATCGCGGCAAGCTGGAGAAGATCGCCATGGTCTCCGATCTGTTTGTCGGTCTGGTGCTTGCCACGGCATTCGTCGGAGCCATCGAATGACCGGCGCAATCAAGCCCTGGCCTGGCGCGACGCCTTGCCACGGCCGAAGCGCTGCGGCGGGCTTCGACCGCCGCCACGTCGGGCCCGGCGAGTTCCCTTCACGCGTTGTGCATTCCGGTTGCGGAGGGTCGAGCTATGAATGAGTTGAACGTCTTCGTCAGCGTCGGCGGGACCGCCACGGAAAAGCAGGAGGCCTTCGTGCGGGCGGTGGAAGACCGGCTTCGCAGTGAAGGGCTCGTGCCGCATACGGTCGGCAGGAATACGTTCAGCGCCGATGCGCCGCTGAAGGCTGTCACCGCGCTGCTGGACCGATGCTCGGGCACCGTGGTGATTGCGCTCGAGCGCACTTACTTCGCCGCGGGCATCGAGAAACGCGGCGGCCCGAAGGAGAGCGCGCTCGCCGAGGTCAGGCTGGCCACGCCATGGAACCATATCGAAGCCGCCATGTCGTATGCCCGCGGGCTGCCGCTCCTGGTCATCGTCGAGACCGGCCTGAAGAGCGAAGGCCTGATCGAACGCGGATATGACTGGTACGTGCAGTGGGTCGTTCCCGACGCCGCGGCGCTGACGTCCAACGAGTTCAACGGCGTTCTGGCAAGCTGGAAGCAGAAGATGCTGGATGCGCCGAAGCCGGCGGCGCCATCCAAAACGCCGGCCGACCTGACGGTCGCCGAATTGCTCGGCGGCTTGAAGCCGGTTCAGCTGTGGTCCGTCCTGGTGGCGCTGGCCGCCTTGGTCGCGGGCGCATTCGCACTCGGTGGGAGGCTCTTCGGTGGCGCATAGCGGCACGACAGGCGGTTGCATCCGGCCCGCCACGGGCGCGCCGCGCCCGCCGCTGAGCGCCCACCGCAGGCATCGCGAATGACGCCGCAGGGCGCTGCGCTGATGGCGCAATACAACCGCTGGATGAACGACCGCATTTTCGAGTCCGCGGCAAGGCTCGACGACGCGACCCTGGCGGCCGACAGGGGCGCCTTCTTCGGCTCGATTCTTGGAACGCTGAATCACATCGCGGTCGCGGATACGATCTGGCTGCATCGCTTCGCCCGGCATCCGGCTTCATTCCCAGCCCTCGGCGCACTCGCCGGTTTTGCGCATCCGGCTTCACTGCGCCAGACGCTTGCACCCGATCTGGCCGGCCTTCGCGTTTACCGGCGCGAGCTGGACGATCTCATCCAGCGCTGGGTTGCGGAGATCAGGCCCGAGCACCTCGCGGTCGACCTTGCATACGGCAATATGGCGGGCATCGCGTCGCGCAGGAACTTCGGCGGCCTGCTGCAGCATTTCTTCAACCACCAGACGCACCACCGCGGCCAGGTCTCGACACTGCTGTTTCAGGCGGGCGTCGATATCGGCGTCACCGACCTGCTGGCCATCCTTGCGAACCGCGAAGACTGATCGCAACCGTGCCACACTGTGGGCTGGAGCTTGTGCTCGTCCATCGGAGGCCAACATGAAGCGAGTCACCGGCATCGGCGGGATCTTCTTCAAGTCCTCGGACCCAGCGGCGCTGGGCGCCTGGTACCGCGATCACCTGGGTCTGGATCTGACCGAATGGGGCGGTGCCGTATTCCGGTGGGGCGGCGCCGGCAGCCCTGCGGGTGCGACGGTGTGGAGTCCTTTCGCCCAGGATACGACCTACATGGCCCCGGGAACGGCGAGCTTCATGATCAACTTCCGGGTCGCCGAGCTGGACGCGTTGCTCGCAGCCTTGCGGGCGGAGGGATGCAACGTCATCGACAAGACCGAGACCTCGGAGCAGGGCAAGTTCGGCTGGGTCGTCGATCCCGAAGGCAACAAGGTCGAGCTGTGGCAGCCGCCCGAGGGGCAATAGGCGGCAAGCGCTGCCAGGCGCCGGCAGTAAAAAGGGCCCGGAGGTCATCCGAGCCCTTGCGGATGGTGGAGCCGGCGGGAATCGAACCCGCGTCCGCTGGCCATCGTCAGGCAGATCTACATGCTTAGCTGGCTGGTTTGATTTTAGGGCCCTGGGTCGCGCAGCAGCACGCTACCCCGGTCCCGAGTCACTTGATTTGATTCCCGGCCGAGTGACCCGACCGGAAACGAGCCCATGTGGATGACCTCGCAGCCCTTGGGTTGCCCCTCGGACCCAGCCCATCGGCCAACTGTTGCGAGGCTCGCCGGTATTAAGCGGCGAGTGCGTACGTTTGATCGTTCGCAGTTACTTTGTTTCCAGTGGATTTACGAGCGAACTGGTGCTCGGCATGCCCTGTTCCAACTCCGCACCCGCGTCGAAGCCAGGTCGGCCCCTGGTGATGCGTAGTTTAGGGCATCGCGAGCCATTGCAAGAGCTCGCCGGGGGAATCGATCACGGCATCGGCATTCCAGGCGCCGATCGGCTCGCCCAGCCCGAGGTAGCCCCAGGCCGCGGCGATCGTGCGCATGCCGGCGGCGCGGCCGGCCTGCACGTCGCGCAGATCGTCGCCGACGTAGACGCAGTCGCCAGGCTGCACGCCGAGCCGGCGCGCCGCCTCTAGCAGCGGCGCCGGATGCGGCTTCGAGTGCGGCGTGCTGTCGCCGCAGATGACGACCGCGGCGCGCGACGCGAGTCCCAGACCCTGCACCACCGGGTGCGTATAGCGCGCGACCTTGTTGGTGACGATGCCCCAGCGCATGGACGCCGCATCGAGCGCCGAGAGGACGGGCACGACGGCGTCGAAGATGCGGCTCTCGCGCGTCAGGCGGGCCTCGTAGCGCGCGAGAAACTCGTCGCGCAGCGCGGCAAAGTCGGGGTCGCCCGGCGTCACCTGCAGCGCGACGCCGACCATGCCGCGCGCGCCGCTGCCGACCATCGGGCGCAACGTTTCGTACGGGAGGGCGGGAAGCCCGCGCTGCAAGCGCATCTCGTTGCCGGCGCCGGCCAGATCGGGGGCACTGTCCACCAGCGTGCCGTCGAGGTCGAACAGCACGACGCGAGGTGTGGCGCTCATGCCTGCCGCCTTCGGCACCGCCCGCGGCATGACCAGGAGAGCCGCCACCGGCTCATGCCGGGCGCGAGCATGCGACGAGGTAATTGACGCTCGTATCGTCGCCGAGCGCGTAGCGCTGGGTGATCGGGTTGTAGGTCATGCCGCGCGTGGCGCGCAGTTCGAGCCCGGCGTCGCGGCACCACTGCGCCAATTCACTTGGCCGGATGAAGCGCGCATATTCGTGCGTGCCCTTGGGCAGCAGATCGAGGACGTGCTCGGCGCCGACGATCGCGAACAGAAACGCCTTCGGGCTGCGGTTCAAGGTCGAGAAGAAGGCCCAGCCGCCCGGCTTGACGAGCGCTGCGCAGGCGTCGACGACCGATTTCGGATCGGGGACGTGTTCGAGCATCTCCATGCAGGTGACGGTGTCGAAGGCCGCCGGCAGTTCCTGCGCCAGATCCTCGGCCGATACCTCGCGGTACTCGACCTCCGCAGTGCCGGCTTCGAGCGCATGCAGCTGGGCCACCTTGAGCGCCTTGGCGGACAGGTCGATGCCCAGCACCCTGGCGCCACGGCGCGCCATGGCATCGGACAGCACGCCGCCGCCGCAGCCGACATCGAGCGCCCTGCGGCCCGCGAGCGGGGCCAGGCCGTCGATCCACCCGAGGCGAAGCGGGTTGATCTGATGCAGCGGCTTGAACTCGCCCTCCAGATCCCACCAGCGATGGGCGAGGTCACTGAACTTGGCGAGTTCCTGCGGATCGGCGTTCGTCATGGCTCGATGGTACAGAAGCGAAGCGGGCACGAAAAACCCCGCCGAAGCGGGGTTTGTGGGTGAACCGGGCGACCGGTTACTTCGTCGAGCGGGTACCGACCATCTCGATCTCGACCCGGCGGTTCTTCGCCCGGCCAGCGGCGGTCTTGTTGCTCGCGATCGGCTGCGCCTCGCCCTTGCCTTCGGTGTAGACGCGGTTCTTCTCGACACCCTTGCTCACCAGGTATTCCTTCACCGCGTTGGCGCGGCGCTCGGACAGCTTCAGGTTGTATTGCTCGGTGCCGATCCAGTCGGTGTGGCCGACCGCGATGATGACCTCGAGGTTCATACCGCCCATCTTGCTGATCAGGTCGTCGAGCTTGGCCTTGCCTTCGGGCTTGAGCGCGTACTTGTCGAAATCGAAGAACGTATCGGCGGCGTACGTCACCTTCTCGCTGGTCGGCTTCGGTGCGGCCGGCGGCGGCGGCTTGGCAGCGCCGTCGCAACCCGGGTAGGCGGTGGCGGGCGTCCAGTTGCTGTCGCGCCAGCACAGTTCATTGGTGCCGTTCACGACCGGCATGCCGTCACCAGTGCGCCATTGGTGGGAACCATCGGCGGCCTTCATCTCTTCCGGGGTGGGCTTCGCAATCGGCTTTGCCGGGAACGGCTGCACATTCTGCGCACTCACGGCCATCGGGACAGCGAAAGCTGCTGCTGCAAACAGCATCGCCACCTTGTTCAGTTTCTTCATGATTCTCCTCTCAGGGGGAAGGTACAGAGTTCCTGCAAATCGTCCGAATCGCAATCGGAAAGTACTGGCAAACCCTCAGCTCCAGAGCGCTTACCACCGACATCTCATTGTGCCATACGCGATTCAGCCAACGCTATTTTGGGCCCGCTCCACGCCGGTCGAGCGCGCTCTGTTGCGTCAGTGCTACAGCTAGCGGCACTTAGAATCGCGCTGCGGGGAATGCTGGAAGCCTCGCCAGCCATGGCGCCCTGCTCTTGAAGCCGCCAGATCACCAACCCGCGTCGACGCCCGCATGACCCAGTTCGCGAAGGAAACACTGCCGACCAGCCTCGAAGAGGAAATGCGCCGTTCCTACCTCGATTATGCGATGAGCGTGATCGTGGGCCGCGCGCTTCCGGACGCTCGCGACGGACTCAAGCCGGTGCACCGCAGGTCGCTGTACGCGATGCACGAGCTGAACAACGACTGGAACCGGCCCTACAAGAAGTCGGCCCGCATCGTCGGCGACGT
>JACSRM010000143.1 GCA_014879745.1 Burkholderiaceae bacterium
CCCGCTATCGCGAGGATTTGCAACGCCGCCAGCGCGGCCGAGGGCGGCTCGATCGGGTGCGTAGCGCAGCCACCCGGTAGGTGAAGGTGGCCGTGGGGACGAAAGAATGCAGGCATGGGCGTTTCCAGCGAGCGCGAAGCGGTCAACTGCCGAATCTAGGTTCAACGAGCGGATGTGGACGACCCTGCTCGCGGTGCGCGCCGGCAGCGGCACCGAGAGCATGGCGCTGGACCACGCGCTGTCCGAGGTCGCCTCCCTCACGCCCCATCGGCGCACGCGGCTGCTGCAAAGCCGCGAGGGCCTGCCGGCCATCTTCTGGTGCGTGCTGCTGGCGGGCGGCCTGCTGACGACGCTGTCGGTCTCGATTTTCGGCTCGGAAAGCCCGAAGCTGCGCACCTTCCAGGTGTTCTCGATCACGCTGCTCGTGACGCTGCCGATGCTGGCGATCGCCGATGTCGGCAGCCCGTTTCGCGGCTGGGTGCATATCGACAACCTCGCCTTCGAGCGCGCACTGCAGAATATGGTCGAGTTCAGGTAGGGCGCGCTGGGAGCAGGAGGCTCGACGACATGACGGACCGGCCGGCGATTGAGGCGCCGCTCGTGCGCACCGTGCGCGGATGGGTCGAAGGCGCGCGGCGCATCGTCGTGCTCACCGGCGCGGGCATCTCGACCGACTCGGGCATCCCCGACTTTCGCGGCCCGCAGGGGGTCTGGACGCGCAACCCCGCCGCCGAGGCGCAATCGACGCTGCAGCACTATCTGGCCGACCCCGCGGTGCGCCGCGCCGCCTGGCAGGCGCGGCTCGTCCACCCGGCGTGGACCGCGCAGCCCAACGCCGGCCACCGCGCGCTGCTCGCGCTCGAGAAGCGCGGCACGCTGCACGCGCTGATCACCCAGAATATCGACGAGTTGCACCAGCGCGCCGGCCACGCCACCGAGGTGATCGAGGTGCACGGTACGGTGCGCCGCGTGATGTGCTGGCGCTGCGGCCGGCGCGCGCCGATGGAGGAGGCGCTCGCGCGGGTGCGCGCCGGCGAGGCCGACCCCGCCTGCCCCGCCTGCGGCGGGATCCAGAAGAGCGACACCATCTCGTTCGGCCAGGCGCTCGTGCCCGAAGTCATCGCGCTCGCGATGCAGCGCGCCGCCGAGGCCGACCTGCTGCTGGCGATCGGCTCGACGCTCGCCGTCTACCCGGTCGCCGGCGTCGTGCCCTGCGCGAAGGACGCCGGCGCGCGCATCGTGATCGTCAACAACCAGCCGACGCCGTTCGACGCCATCGCCGACGCCGTGCTGCGCGGCCCGATCGGCGAGCTGCTGCCGGCGCTGTGCGGCGCCGACTGATTCTGGACTGGCGACAATGCGCGTATGAACGGCAACACGATCCTGGCGGCGATCCACGGCCGGCGCAGCATCCGGGTCTACCGCCCGGAGCCGGTCGGTCGCGCGGTGCTCGAGGAGTTGCTCTTTGCAGCGGTGCAGGCGCCAACGCCGCCGGTCAGCGGGTCGTCCCCGTGGCGGCTGTGCGTGATCGAGGGCGCCGCGCGCTTGGCCGCCTTCGGCGTGCGCGCCAAGGAATACGCGCGCATCCACCAGCCGCCGGGGCAGCACTGGGAGTGGACCGAGCGGCCCGGCTTCGAGGTGTTCTGGAACGCTCCGGCGGCGGTGATCTTCTGCGCCCGTAGCGGCCACCCGGAAGCGGCGTTCGACTGCTGCCGCGCGGCGCAGACTTTGTTGATCGCGGCGCAGGGCATGGGACTCGGCAGTTGTTGGGTCGGCGCGCCGCTGCCCTGGTTGACGAGTCCCGCAGTGGCCGACGAACTCGGCCTGCCGGGCGGCCACGAAGCGTCGGCGGTCGTGCTGATCGGCTACCCCGCCGAGCAGCCGGACGGCCAGCCGCGCCCGCGGCCCGACGTGCAGTGGTGCTGAGTTCGCAGCGCCGTCGTCAGCAGCGCGCGGCCACCCTCGCCATCGTCGGCCGCGTACTGGCCCGGCGTATCTCGGATCGTCGTGCAGCGCCCGATAGCGCTTCGGCAGCAGCGCGCTGACGGTGCCGAAGTCGCCCGGCTTGCGGCCGCCGACAGCCACGCCGTCGAGCGTCGCAGTCGGGATTGCGCCGCCGCCGGTGCTGGACGGACGGACCTCGTCGGCGCGGCGCAACTCGCCCACCGGCACCCGGCGCTGCTCGACTGCAAATCCGCTCGTCCGCGCCAGTTCGATTGCGGTGCGGAGCGAGATCCCTTCGAGGACTCCAGCCGCGGGTGTGACGACACGCGGCGGCGCCCCCCGGCGTGGTAAGGACGGCGGACATGTCGAAGCCCGGGCCCTCGGCCACGTGGCCCGGGCGTCGGTCCTTGCAAGCGTCCCGCCGCCACGCCCGTCGGCCTCGCCTCGAACAGGACCATCACGAAATCCATCCAGTGGTAGTTCTTGACGCGAGGATCGATGCTCGCGGGCGGGATGCGCTGCGGCGTGCCAACGACGAGATCGACGCCGCGCCGCTGCTTGTCCGGATCGGCGATACAGACGAACTGGATCGCGAACGCCATGAAGCGGTTCGCGCAGGTGCGCGCGTCGCGCGAGGGATCGTCGGGCCCATCGGCCGGGCGGCGTTCGGATCGCCGACGGGTAGGGCAACGCCCGCTGCGGGAACGCCCGCTTCGGCGCAGAATCGCCCCCACGGCCAGCGCGAGGAGCACGCCATGATGCGATCGACGACCACCGCCCCGGGTCCGAGCCGCCGCACCGTCCTGGGCGCCCTCGCCGCCGTCGGCGCGCCGCTCGTCGGCCGCGCCGCGCCGTTGCGCAGGGTCGTCGTGATCGGCGGCGGCATGGCGGGCGTCGCCTGCGCCTGGCTGCTCGACGGGCTGTGCGACGTCGTCCTCGTCGAGGCGGCGGCCGAGCTCGGCGGCAACGTGCGCGGCGTCGAGCTCGAGATCGACGGCCATCCTTATGCCGTCGACGCCGGCGCGCAGTATTTCCATCCCGGCCCCTACCCGGCCTACGTGCAGCTCCTCGAGACGCTCGGCCTGTATCCGCCGGCGACCGGCGGCTCGCATGCCTTCGCGGCGTCGATCACGCTCGCCGAACCGTCCGAGGGCTACCCGCGCTTCGTCTCGCCGGTGCTGCCGGGGCGCGGCTGGCCGCTCTTGGCGGCATGGAACCGCCCCGGGCTGCAGGCGTTCAACCGGGCCTTTTCGGCCGCCAGCCGGCGCGAGGAGCGCGACGCCAGCTGGCAACTCGCCCTCGGCGACTGGCTGCCGACGCTCGGCCTCGACGCCGCGCAATGGGAGGGGATGATCCTGCCGTGGGCGGCGTCGATCCTGTCCGGCGATATCGAGCAGGCGCGCAGCGTATCGGCCCGCTCGGCGATGATCTTTGCCGCCAAGGCGCTGCCACCCGCGGCGACCGATCCGATCCTCTACTACGTCGTCGAGCAGGGCATGGGCGAGGTGCTGCGGCGCATGGCGGCGCAGTTCACGACGGTGCAGGTGATGACGGGCACGGCGGTGAGCGGCGTCGCGCGCGACGGCGCCGGCGGCTTCCTCGTCCAGGCCGGCGCCGGGCCGGCGCTGCAGGCCGACGACGTCGTCTTCGCGGCGTCCGGGCCGCCGACGCTCGGTCTGCTCGCCGGCGTCTCCGGCACCGGCGCGCTGCGCGCGGCGCTGCAGCAGATCGAATTCTTCGACGCCCGCCTGATGCTGCATACCGATCCCGCCTATGCGCCCGCCGATCAAAAATACTGGTCGTTCCTGAACTGCCAGGTGCAGGGCGGCACGTGCGAGGCGTCGATGTGGCTCGCCAAGGTGCTCACGCCGCCTCCCGGCGCGAACCCGCCCAATCTGTGGAAGAGCTGGGTCACGCACCGGATGGCGCTGCCTTCGCAGATCGTCCACGAGGCGAGCTACCGCCATCTGCTGCCGACGCCGGCGACGATCCGCGCGCAATCGCTGCTGCGCGCCGCGCAGGGGCGGGACGGCGTCTGGATCGCGGGCGGCTATA
Source organism: Burkholderiaceae bacterium (assembly GCA_014879745.1). Taxonomy (GTDB): domain Bacteria; phylum Pseudomonadota; class Gammaproteobacteria; order Burkholderiales; family Burkholderiaceae_C; genus CAIKUF01. The sequence goes on from JACSRM010000143.1 coordinate 4,000, forward strand.
CGCACCCCTTCGATGCGCAGGAGACGGCGCTGCTCTCGGCGATGGACGTTGCCGCCGGCATCGGCGCCGCGTCGTCGGCGCGCCTGCGCGCGCTGCGGCGCTCCGGCGGATAGCGCCGGCCCCATCATCGGGCGAACGGCGCCGGGCCGCCCCCCGAAATCGGGGATGGCGGGCGCTTGCGCCTCGCGCTACGCTTTCAAGACCTACCACGGAGGAGCGTGCGATGAAGCTCGAGACCCTGATTGCGGCGGCGGCGCTGGCCGCGCTTTCGGTACCGGCGGCGGCGGCGCCGGTGGTCTGGATCGACTGGACGAGCGGAACCCCGGGCGCCAACGGTTCCGCAAGCGGCGTCGTCGACCTCGGCGCGCCCGGGCCCGACGCGAGCGACATCTCGGTCGAATATGCGGGCGAGATCGCCTTCATCCAGACGTCGGGCGGCACGAACTACTGGACCGGAAATCCCTCGCCCTACGTCAGCCCGGAGGTGGACAACGCCCCGGGCACGCCGGACATCATCGCGCTGTCGAGCGCGACGTCCAAGACCCTGACCTTCTCGGCGCCGGTCGACAACCTGTTCTTCGCCGTCGTCAGCCTGAACGGCAACGGCTATGCCTTCAACGAGGATTTCGACATCCTCAGCTACGGCTGCGGCTATTGGGGTTGCGGCACCTTGACCAAGGAAATCGTCGGCTCCGAGTACCGGCTGATCGGCAGCGGCGAACCGCATGGCGTGATCCGCTTCAATCGCGCCGTGACGTCGATTACCTGGACCAGCCTGACCAACGAATACTGGAACGGCTTCACAGTCGGCACCTACGGTGCGGCACCGCCGATTCCGGAGCCATCGACCCTGGCGCTGGCGTCGCTCGGCCTGCTGGGCATCATCGCCGCGGCACGCCGCCGCCGCGACGCATAGCGCGTCACGCCACGCATTCGGCCAACGAAGGGGCGCGCAGGCGCCCCTGTTTTCGTCCGCGCCGAGATCGATACGTCAATACTTCACCCGCGCGAAGTAGGTCTGCTGCGCAGCCTCGCGCGCCTGGGCGAGGGTGTGGATGCCCTTGTCGGCGAGCAGCGGGATCATCTTCAGGAAGACCTCGGCGGTGACGATCGCGTCGCCGAGCGCGGTGTGGCGGCCGAGCACGGTCACGTCGAAGCGCGCGGCGATCTCCTCCAGGCTGTGCGACGCCTGGTTGGGGTGGACGACGGCCGACAGCAGCAGCGTGTCGAGCACCGGCTGGTCGAAGACGACGCCGCAGGCCTCTTCCTTCAACTGCAGGAAGCGCATGTCGAACGCCGCGTTGTGGGCGACGAGCACGGTGTCCTGCGCGAAGGCGTGAAACGCCGGCAGCACGGCAGCTATCGTCGGCTGGCCGGCGAGCATCTCGGGCGTGATGCCGTGGATCGCGATGCCGGCCTCGGGCAGCGCCCGGCGCGGGTCGACGAGCTGCTCGAAGGATTCTTCGCGCCGCAGCTTGCCGGCGACGATGCGCGTCGCGCCGACCTGGATGATCTCGTCGCCCTGCGACGGCGAAAGCCCCGTCGTCTCGGTGTCGAACACGGTGTAGGCGAGTTCGGCCAGCCGCCGCTCGCCGAGCTCGGCAGCCTGCGGCGAGACCTTGAAGAGGTCGAAGTCGTAGTACTCGGGCCGGCTGTCGCCGTGCAGCAGTTGCGCCGCAGCGAGCTGCTCGTGCTCGGTCGCGAGCGGCAGCAGAAAGCGGAAGAACGCCTCGTGGCGCACGCGTTCGCGCTCGAACCAGAACGCGCCGGCGTGGCGCTCGACGACGTCGCGCACGGTGAGCGCGCTCGTCTCGGCGCCGACCTTGATGGCGTCCGTCTCCCACGCCGTCACCGTCTCGGTGCTCATCGCCTGCCCGGCCCAGACGAGGTCGAGCTGGGCACGCGCGCCGCTGCTCGCGAGCCGCAGCCGCACCGTCTTGATGCCGTACTCGTCGACGAGCCGGCCGGCGAGGTAGGCAATCGCGAGCAGCAGCGAGTAGCTGTCCACTTTCAGCCAGATCGCGGCATCGACCTCGCCCGCGCTCGCGCGGCAGGCGTAGAGCGACTCGATGCGGCGCACCGCGGCGGCGGCGAAGTCGGCGCCCTGCATGTCCTCGAGCGGCCAGCGCGCCTTCTGCACCTGCGCGGTGTGGCTCGCGAGGGTGCGGATGCGCTCGCTCATCGCGTGCACCTCGTCGCGGATGACGGCGTGGAAGCGTTCGCGCGTCGCGGCGTCGACATCCTCGTAGTCGAGCATCTCGACCGCCGCCTGCAGGTTGCCGAGCGACGCGCGGCTGCCTTCGGTCAGATTGGTCAGCAGCTGGTCGCGCGCCGATTCGTCGGCGAAGTCGCGCGTGATGTTGTCGAGCATCAGCACGAAGCCGCTGAGCGCGGCGGCACTTTCGCCTTCGGATGCGCTGGCGCGCACCGGCGCAGGGCTGGCCACGATGGCGCGCACGGGCGCCATCTGCACCCGCAGCAACTGCCCGCCGCGCGTGCTCGTGACGAACTGCGCCGACGGGTTGGCGACGCCGCGCGCCAGCCGCTGCTGCACGCTCTCGAGGGCGTGGGCGACGAGCGCGCGGTCGAGCACGGCGTAGATCGAGCGGCCGATGCCGATCAGCTCGGCGCCGTCGGCCAGCGCCGGCTGCGCCGACAGTGCACGGAACTGCAGCCGCGCGCGGTTGTTGTAGAGCAGCACGCGGCCGTCGAGGTTGCAGACGACGACGCTTTGCGTCAGCTCCGACATCAGCGCCGCGAGTCGGCTGCGCTCCTGCTCGATGTCGCGGCTTGCGGCGGCGACCTTGCGGCCGATGTCGGCGCGCAGTTCGTCGCGCTGGCGCACGAGCGCGCCGATCGCGGCGGCGACGGCGCGGTTTGCGGCACTGCCGTCGGCTGCGATCTCGTGGCCGACATCGGCCGCGATCAGTATCCGCGCCTGCTCGGCGAGACGCGACGGCGCGACGACCCAGCGCAGGTACGCCGCGCGCGCCAGCACGCCGAGCGCGATCGAAAGAAGCAGCCAGCCGAAGAGGAAGATCGCGCCACGCGCCGCGAGCATCGCGCCGAACGCGGCGCGCTCTTCGGCGCCGAGCGTCGCGGCGAACAGCAAGCCGCCGGCCGCGATCAGCAGCGCGAGCAGCGCGCCGGGAGCGAGTGCCGCGATCCACTCGCGCACCTCGCCGCTTCTCATCGCGCGCGGCCTCCCACGACGCGGCCTCTCGAGAAAACGCAGGGCCGCTCCAGGTTTTCTTGCGCCCCCGCGGGGGGCCGGGACGGGCAAGGCCCGGCCCTTGGGGGTGCTCTCATGGCGACGTACTTCCCAGCAGCTCGCGCACGCGCTGCGCGAGTTCGCGCGTCGAGAACGGCTTCGTGATGTAGTCGGTGGCGCCGATCGCCAAACCCTTGGCGATGTCGGTGTCGCGGCCCTTGGCGGTGAGCAGCACGATCTTCGTCGCCGCCAGATCGGCGTCGGCGCGCACCAGGTCGCAGACCTCGAAGCCGGTCTTGCCGGGCATCATCACGTCGAGCAGGACGAGCGCCGGGCGCTCGCGCCGGATCGCGGCCAGTGCCTCGTCGCCGTCGCGCGCGACGACGACCTCGTAGCCCTCGCGCTTCATCAGGTACTCGAGCGAGATCAGGATGTTGGGCTCGTCATCGGCGATCAGTATCTTGTCCATCCGCTTTCGCCTCCTTGTCGTCGTCGCTCACGCCAAAGGGTAGCCAGAAACAGAAGCATGCGCCCTGCCCCGGTTCCTGGCGCAGCCAGATGCGCCCGCCGAAGTGCTCGACGATGCGCCGGCTGATCGTGAGCCCGAGGCCCGTGCCCTTGGTGCGGCTCGTCTCGTCGCTGCCCTGGCGGAATTTCTCGAACACGTCGGCCTGCAGCTCGGGCGGCACGCCGGGGCCGTTGTCCTGGACCTCGACGGTCGCGCCGTCGCCGGCCGCGACGAGCCGCACGTCGACCCGGCCGCCCACCGCCGGCAGGAACTTCGCGGCGTTCGTCAGCAGGTTCAGCATCACCTGCGTCAGGCGGTCGCGGTCGGCGCGCAGCGTCGGCAGCGGCGCCGGCGGCAGATGCAGCGCGACCTCGGCGCCGCGCTCGCGAAACATCTCGCGCGTCGTCTGCACCGCCTGCGTCAGCAAGACGCCCAGATCGATGTCGGTGTTGTGCCACTCGGCCTGACCGGATTCGATCTTCGCCATGTCGAGCACCTGGTTGACGAGGCGCGTCAGGCGCTCGGTCTCGGCGACGACGATGGCGAGGAACTCCTGGCGCTGCGCGGCTTCCATCTCGGCATCGTCTTGCATCAGCTCGACGAGCGCACGGATCGATGTCAACGGTGTGCGCAATTCATGCGACACCGACGACATGAA